>CAMQVJ010000010.1 GCA_947038175.1 uncultured Desulfovibrio sp. | reverse complement strand
GCCTTTTTGAAGTAGTGTAGAAATTTCTTGTAGAATTGCGCTCATGATAAACCTCTTATAGGATGTTACTGGTGAATTAACATTTACAAAAGCTCTTTTATTTGCTCGTGTAAAACCTTTCCCTTATTTTGCATACAAATAACCGTGAGCGGAACAGGAGTAGTAGGTGCTACTTGGGCTGTTACGCCTTGAGGTCCATCTGTGATGAACATTGTTCCAAGATCTGTTTTTACATATCCCTTCACACGTAAAAGCACATCAGATTCATTAAGAATCTTAAGAAGTGCATCCATGTTTGAGATAGGTTCTTTTATAGTAAAAGTATCCAGTCTTGTTTCTGGTGTATTGAACGAGAATAATGATGTGAGAGCGGTCGCCGCAGTGGGAACACTTTCTAAATCAAGCATACCGTTCGAACTTTCGAGAATAGGAATATTAGGATTTACGGAACGTATATAATCTCGTGATTTTTGACGCTCTTCCTCGCTGCTTACATCAGATTTAGTAAGTACCACCACATTAGCGGCAAGAATTTGCCGTGGGATTACTTCTAAAACGTGAGCAAGTTTAAGGCTTCGTTGAGGGTCAAAAAGACAGATGACAAGTGCCTCTTCATAATATTCATCTAATTTGGCGAGTGCGAGCATTCGAGTAACACCAGAAGGATCAGACATTCCTGAAGCTTCCACGAGAACTCTTTCTGCATCGCATTGGGACAAGGAAAATAAAGCTTTAATAAAGGCTTCTTTCAAGCAGGAGCAAAAGACAGATCCACCACCAATTTCAACGACAGGGGCATTGCCTTTATCGTTCTCAATAAGTGTACCGTCAACGGGGGTATCCCCAAAATCATTAAGCAAGATAGCAATTTTTTTGTTTTTGCTTGCCCTTATCAAATTTTGCAATACAGTGGTTTTGCCACTGCCAAGAAAACCTGATAATATAATGATTTCTTTCTTCATATTGCATCCTGATTGTCAGCTTTTATAATCGTCAATTTATAGCAAATTCTACTAATAATGTAAATAGTAATTTGCAAAAAAAACAAAGAAAGATAACTTAAAAGTTTACTTCTAATAAATGAATCTTAGTACTTGTACGCTTTTGCCATTTCAACCATTTTCTTAGGGTAAGTAAAATCAAGGCAAGCAGGGAATTCGCAGCCAGTTGAAAGGACAAATCTTTGAGTTGGAGCAAAAATATCTAACTCTTCTTTGACTCGTGCTTCTAGCATATCTAAATCAGCACTCATAAACCAGCCTGGATCAATTGTACCTGCTAAAATCATTTTATCTGCGTATTTGTCAGCACATTCTTGCATGGTAGCACAGCCTTTCGGCGGGTGATTGAAAGAAAAGAGCACTGGTTTCATTGATTCGTATTGTTCATCGAAATAAGCGCCTTGCCCACAGTTATGAACCATAACCATGCAACCATTAGCGCGAACACGGTCAGCGAGGCGAGGCATATAATCGCCTTCAAACTCTTGCCACATTTCAACACTCATGATTGAGCGAGAGGCGTAAAGGGTATCGAACATAACAGCGTCAACGCCTGTAGCACAGAGTTGATCTATCCATTCACAAAGCACATCGGTGACAATTTCAACGCCTTTTTTAACTTCTTCAGGAGCGGTATAGAGGTCCATAAACATTTCTTCTTGTCCACGGAGCATGCTCACGATGCCCAAAGGTCCAAAAACAAAAGCAACGATAGGAATGTCTTTACCAAGTTCCTTGACCAATTTTTCACATAGCTCGACGTGTTCGCCCATTCTTTTCGCCTTCGAAAGATCAATGCGAGGAATTTTGTCGTAGTCATTTTCAGTGGCAACAACACGAAAGCTGTGGTCAGGGCATGCTGCTTTATCATCAAAGTAAAGAAGGGGTTGGCCAAAGTCTGCTGCTTCAACAGAAAGATCTACTAGAGTTGTAACGCAGTCAAGGTCAAGTTCACGAGTGGTTTTAATGATGGCTTCTGCACACTTATCAACATCTTTTGACCATTCTTCATAGGTAATACCAAGTGCCTGGCGAGAAATGCTATTAATGAGTGGATAAACAGGAACTCTATCAATTGGCTTTTTTTGTAACATAGCTGTGATGCGTTCTCTTGGTGTCATACTCATAGCTAAAAACCTCTCGTTTTTATGTTAAAGTTTATATTTAGCAACAAGAAAAAAGCTTGTGAAAAAAATCTTTATTATCTTGTTGCTAAACTTTTCGAACTATACTTTACTTATTTTTTTTGTGCAATAGCAATTTTGAGTTCTTCTGCTAATTTTACTACAGGTGGTATGAGGGAGATGTGACGAATCTCACCGTCAATAACAAGGGAAGGCAAGTTAGCAAGGCCGATTTTAGTAATATATGCCAAAGTTTCTTTGAGCATAATACTGCGTTCTACAACTTGCACATCTGCGCCAAAGCCTTTAGCTGCGTCATTTGCCGCTGCAAGCATATAGCCACAAGCTGCACATGTTTGTGAATCAATGGTGATTACTTCAACAGTTACATGCTTATTTGCTTTGAAATCTGGAATTTCAATATCAGGCAAAGTATCTGTAGATACATAGTTTTCAATAGCTTTGCGTACAGCCTCGCTATTATGCACAGCTTGACCAATACCAACGATATTTGCAGAAGGTGCGTCAAAAGGAACGTCACAACCAGGAGCAAGAATAAAGTTCTTCTTGCCTAGGGTGTCCATAAGTTCAAGAGCTGCTTTTTGGTTATCTTGTTGTGTACCTAAAAGCATAGTGATGGTGAGTTGCATATTACCAGACATAGTAATGTTATGCTTGTCAGTGATTTTCTTTGCTTCTACAATGTTTACGTTTTCGTCAATAGCAATACAAGAAGGCTTGGTTAGGCACATAGGTTCAATGTTCTTTGTTGCGTCGCCACAAACAAAGAAGGAAGAAGGAACGCCTGTTTTTTCAATGCTTGCAAATAATTTGCTATAAGGTTCATGTAAGAATGTTTCAAACATTTCAGGGGATATTTGTGAAACTAATGGGTCAACTGCTGCGATGATATCACAACCAGCTTCCATAAAGAATTCAGAAAGTTGCAATGCAATTTCACCGCAATAATTTACTAATTCTTTAACAGCATCTTCATTGTCATACATGTCCATGAAAATACCCGTTCCACGTAAGTGAGACGCCAAAGTAAAAGGCCCGCATACTAAACCATACATAGCGATATCAGGTTTGGCAGCTTTGAAGCGCTTCATAACATCCATAATAAGGGGAATACGTCCGTCTGTTTTCTTGAGCTTTTGTGTAGGAATAACAAAGTTTTCTGCGAGAGGGTGAGTGCAAACAGTAGGAGGTGTGTTTTTGTACCATATAAGGTCACAACCTAAAATTTCAGCTTCCACTTGTAAATCAAAAATAGCAGGCATACCGTCTGGGAGGTATTGTGCTTCTGCTTCTAGCAGGCATTCAAGGTACTTATCTGCATCTCGAAACATTTCGTCAGCAGCATAGTTCTTTAGATTCGCAATTTGGGAGCCTGTGTAAGGTACCCAAGGTGTGCGCTCAACGGTTTTTCCTTTGAGAACGTCGAAAATAAGTTCTTTACCTGTCATGATTCACTCCTGTTTAAGTGCTGTTGAGGTTTAGGATATCTTTACAAATACTCGCCTTTAGCTTCCATTCAATCTCTTCAGATTTGTTCCTGATGTGGTTTTTTCTTTAGAATCATACCAATATAGTTTGTATTTCTTTGGGAAATGAAGCTTATGCAGTTCTTGATGCTGTCATTTTCGTAGTTTCTTATCAGCGAGATAAGGGCTTTATTTTACTAGTATGTGAATTAATGCACATCATAGAAATAGATAATTCAAATTTGACAGCAAGGCAAGGGATTTCTGCGCTTTGGGGCGAAAAAAAACTATTTAAACTAAATTATATACTCTAAGAGAACACATCTAATAAATCTGTTTCCTAATCAAAAGAGGTAAGCTCTTTTCTCTGTAATAAGTCATTGTTATATTGGTTTATTCATACAAGCGGCTATAAGCATGACAGCCGTGCCAAGTTGTAAAGGGTCATGCCACCTTGTTTGTGTTATTTTCCATAGGCAGGGAACACATGGGGCAGTAATATACGTAAATTCATAATCTCCTAACCAGCTGTTTTGTGCGGAAATGGGGGCTGCATCAAAAAGAGCGTGTATAGTATGGAGGTCTCTTTTTAGGCTTGTTTCATCAAGTACGACAGATGAAATGCCTTGTTCTTTTAGAGACGTATTGAGCTTTTCAGCTTTTGCCGTATTAATATCATAAAGTAGTGGGGTGTACCCAAGAGCAGCAAGGTGTTTTGCTGCGTTTGTTCCAATAGGGCCACAACCACGAACAAGAACATTTTTGTGGCGCTTAGCTAACATGCAATGAAGGGCGTGTGCAAAACCCATCCCCGTAGCAATGTTATTATCTATTTTGCATTGATTTATTTTATGTTCTACAAAATAGTTGTCATCATCGGCCCAAATACACATTTGAAAAGCGTCATCGTTTTGATATTTTGTGAAGCCTGCCTCATCAGCTTCTAGAATAATAGCGTTCAAACCAAGATGTTCGGCTATGGATTTTAATGTTTCACTAAAACCACTAATACAGCCTTCTCCTTGGTTTAAAGGAATAACTGCGAGGTTTTGCTCTTGGCATTTTTGACGTGCACGATCTTCCTCAATTCCAAGTGTGGAGCAGGCAAGTGCGAAGAGCGATAGTTTCGTTCTCTCGTGTAAACGTGACTCGTACTTTTCCCAAGTGTAGGGAATATTTTCGATATTATTTTCGGTGAGACGTGTCATAATTACAAGCCTTCTCTTTTTGTTTGCAAGGATTGCAGGCAGGACTGAAATTTATGGGATAAGGTTGCTAAATTTGTTTGTGCGTCTTTGTGTGCGTTGTTCTGTGTGTCGCTTTGTATAATTGGGCAATGCAACATGAAAGTTGCAGCGACGGAATCTGCTGTTTTTCCCACAAGGGCAGAATAAGGAGCGCAAAAATCAGCAGGTTCAAGTGGGCCGTGTGCTTGCATTATATGCTCACCTAAAGAGACACAATTCTTTGAATCGCAATAGATATGCTCGTATCTTACAGCGTGTAGGGCATGGGGTTTTGATTGTGGGGTATAATCTATAAAGGCGGCGGCAAGTTGTTCTGCTAAATTAATCCCTGTGGCAAAGTAGACAGCGCTTGGAGTTTGACTTGGGAAACGTGCGTCTATTTCAAGCACTTTATACCCAGTATTTGTCCAGATAACCTCTAAATCCATAAGTCCATGCAAATTTAACTTTTCTGCTAATTTGATAGCTTCATGGGAGAGGGCTTCTTCTTCTGATGCGGGCAAACCTGATGGAGTGCTTACGCCTTTACAGTCAAAAGATTCGTCCATATGCAGGGCGGTAACTGCAAAAGTTTTGTATTTTTTAGGAGTTCCACAAATTTCGATAGAATAAGAAGGGCCATCACAATACGCTTCAAAAATCCATAAAGGTGTTTCAATACCTTGAGGAAATGCGTTTTGAAATTCATGGATGTTTTGAAAAATTTGAACGCCTTGGCTACCGCTCCCTTCGCTGGGTTTGGCAATCATGGGAAAAGAAAGAGTGTTTTCTTGAAAAGACGGGGTGGGGATGGGTGTATTGCAATCGAGAAAAAGATTTCGACTGGCAATTTTTGAAGAGCTAACGGCGTAGGCATTTTCATCAAATGCTAATTTCAGGTCAAATTTCTTACAGAAGCGTGTGAGCGATTGCAGTGCTTTAGCATTTTCAGTGGCGGGAATAATGAGATCTACGAGGTGAAAAATATCTAATACACTGGCGTTCGTGTTGCTGATAGCGCCTATGTCGGTGGAGGTGTTATTAAAATCAAGTGAATCAAGCAGGGTGAGGTCAAAACATATATTAACATCGGCGAGTTTAGAAGCGGGGCATTGTTCGTTTTTGTCTATTAAATAGGTTTTCCAATCTGCTTCTTTAGCAAGAAAGCAGAGCTCTACTCCTTGTAAGCTTCCACCGCAGATGAGTACCTTCATGATACCACGTCCTTTTGCAGCATGTTATTTTTGCGAGTATTTTCTATCCATTCTTTATAATCTGCAACAGATGCCAATTCTAAATCAAGACGTTTTAAGCGTTCTTTGACAGCAACGACACTGCGCTGTTGATTTTCGATATCCTTGTCAGCGGAGGCAACACCATTTAAGCCAAAACCAGCGGGTACAATTGAAGTTATAAGATTAGCCCCTGCCATGATTCTGCTTTCTAAGCCTTCTAATCCATCAATATCAAGGGAGGCTGGAATAAGGTGCTGAGGGTTTGTGAGGCGTAGTAAAGAAATCGCACGTAGTTCTGTGTTTTTGGCAAGTGCATGCATAGGAATGGTGCTTTCATGCCCAACATATGTCATGATACGAGATTGATTAAGATCCGCCGTCTTGAAATTATCAATGGATTGAGCAAGGCTTTCCATACTTTCGCCAGTTCCTGTGAGGAGTCCATCTTCTACTAATAGGCCTGCTTCGTGTGCCCATTTGCGTGAATTTATACGTAAATCAAAATCTTGTTGTGGACGCAGGCGTGCAAATTCTTGGCGATCATGTGTTTCTTGATAACATGCGTACCAATCAGCGCCTGCTTGGCGTAATAATGTATACGCATTTTGAGGTAATACCCCAGGGGAAACCATGATAGGTAGCTGTGTTGTGTCTTTTACCTTTCTGATAATTTCTAAGAATTGATCAAGGCCTTTTTCTTCTACGAAATAAGGATCTTCTCCAAGCGTAAGATCAAGCAAATGAACCCCGTCATCGGCGAGGCGTTTTGCAATTTCTAAAATTTCAGAAAGATTTTTACGATAACGGGAAAGTTCTTTATTTTTTTTGCTGTAAAGACAAAATGTACATGCATTACGGCAATATGTACTTAAGTAGATGAAGCCATAAATAAATATTTTATTCCCTGTCATAGATTGACGTACTTTTCTTGCTTCTGCAAACAAAGACGCTTCATCATCACTGGCGTGTGTGGTTAAAATATTGAGTATTTTATCGTATGAGTAGGGGAGATTGTTCATGTTTGTGTTTTTCATTATGTTTATTTTTTTATCCATCATAAGTGTAATCTGATACCATCAAGGTAAGATATGCTACGACCTGCTTTAGCTAGGTTATCGTCATGGGATGCTGACATCACAAGGCGTTCTAACCCAAAACCTATACCTATCCAATTTTCTGTCACTCTCCAGTTGGCATCCATATCAAGTGGCCCAATGGCAGACGACGCGAGTTCAAGACCATTTTCATCAATAAAGTCATGGGCGTCGCCGTATACGGTGGAGTTTTCAAGAGGCATGGACCAAGAAGAAATTCCTGCTTCTGCCAAGATTGTAGAACCGAGTTCTTTTAATCTTGCTAAGAAGTCTGTGTCTTCAGGTAGTCCCATTTCTACTAGGTTTAGCATAGTAAATTCATTGGCGTGTTTTGTGCCACTGGTTTCTTTTCTGTAGCATGTACCTATTTCAAAGAGACGTAGTGGGCGAGGTAATAGCTTACCAAGATCCACCATGTATTCATAAAGATGCGGGGCCAACATAGGGCGCAAGCATTTTTTGTTATCAATCCAAAAAACTTGATCAAACATGGCGGTATCTGCAGTGATTCCCATTTTCTCTAAACGGTTTTTGGCAAGAATTGTGGGAGTATGTACTTGGATAAATCCTTGAGAACGAAGAAGTGCTGAAATATTTTCTTCCAGCTTTAGAATACGTGGACGGCGCTCATTGGCAACAAAATCTTCAAGTCTTTTTTTGAGATTGATGACAATTTGCTGCTCTAGTTTTTGAAAACTTATGTTTCTTTCCTCTATGGTTTCAAAAGACTGAGAGATACTTGCTAAAGGCGTGCCTAATTCTTGTAAGCGATTGAGTTGGACTTCACTATAGTTCATGAGGATACCTTTTGGACGTCTAGTCTTGACCCGTGTTTCTTTTTGAAAGAGGTACCTTGGTATTTTTCTAGCTTCCATTCAGGGACAGCACAAAATTTGCAAGGTTTAACAATGCTTTTATTTCTTAGCCAACGGTTAGCTCGAGAGGTTTTTGAATTGTAGACGGTAAAAGTATGTCCGCAATGTGTCGTTAGCGTAGCCATATTTGTATTTACCGTGATTTCTCGAATACCATGCAATATGCCTTGACGTGATGGCCAAAGTTTCATTTTGTTGATAAGGGCAAAAAGCGGTTGGTTTTTTCGATAAGTACGCGTTTTTTTTGGAGGACGAGAAGTTGAAAGTGAAATACTCATATTGCTAGCCAACTTATTGTTAAGTTTTGGAGGGGTGTCCGGGAGTTGCGCCCAGCTGTAGGGGGTTAGAGCCCCTATGATCACTTCGATCCACACCCCGTATACCGTTGCTATTCAAGGCGTTAGGAGAATTATTTCTATGAGATATTGATATCATTTTAGGTGGGTACTGTCAAGATGTGTGTTGGTATTTATGCAAAAAAACTGGAGTTATCCAGTTTTTTATATGAGTGCGTTTTATTAAAACGCACTCAAGGAATATTCTAAACGATTATTTTGTCCAAGTAGGCTTTCCACAGGCTTTTAGGTATGCATTGATAGCGTCTTCACCACCAACAAATTCTGCCATTTCTGGCCATACTGTTTCCAAAGCTGCTTTTTTCCATTTGTCTTCATCTTCAAGCTTGGATATAATGATACCGTCTTTTTGAATAGCTGCTTTTGCTTTGCCGCCTTCTTCGATTTGATACTTGAGGACAGCTTCTTGAGCAACAAGACCAGCTTCAATCATCAGAGCTTGTTGTTCTTTTGTCATTTTTTTGTATACACGTTCACTCATTACAAGAGGTTGTAATTGGTAAGTGTAATGTACTTCTGAAATGTATTTTTGGTTTGCTTCGTTGAATTTATTTGCTTTAAAGCCAATATATCCGTAGCACTGACCATCAACAACGCCTTGTTGTAATGCTGTAAATGTTTCTGCCCATGAAATAGGGGTTGGGCTGCCACCAAAAGCGTTATAAGCAGCAATAAGAACTGCACTTTGTGGCACGCGGAATTTTAGACCTTTAATGTCTTCGATTTTCGTAATTGGACGTTTACTGTTGGAGATATAACGGAAATCGGTATATGTCCAAGTAAGAATACGAAAGCCAGCTTTTTCAGCATATGTTCCTAGAAGTTTAGCAGCTTCGCCAGTTGTACCTGCAACAACTTCGTCTAAGTTTGAAAAGAGATAAGGAAGGGTGAGTATACCTAGGCGTTTTTCAAAAGGTACAAGGTTTGCAATCCCCGCAACTGTGAAAGGTAATGTTCCTTTTTGAACATTACGCAGACATTCGCTTTCGTCTCCTAAGGCACCACTAAAGAAACATTGAACTTTGATGTCTCCTTTGGTTTTTTCCATGACATATTCTGCAAAAACTTTTGCAACAACACCTTGTTCGGAGTTTTCAGGGTCACCTGTGCCAACATTTAAAGTCATACTTGGTGCAGCAATAGCTGTAAAGGCTGAGCCAAGAAGAACACTCAAACATAATACCAAAGCTTTAATTTTCATAAATCTTCTCTCCAGTTTTGTAGGTTATGAAGGGTATTTGTTAACACACGTTTTGTGCGCTTTGCAATAACTTTAATCGACTCCCTTTCCCGTTAGTTGAGGGGGTGATTTTGGAATACTATGACGCTTTTATGAAGTATTTGTGATAGCTAGTCTTGTATATCTACCTTTATTAGAGCTTTTTAGGGTGAAGATGTCAAGCCCTATTTGTTATTATTTTCACAACTCTGCATTAATAATTGATTGGGGTTGATTTTATAGGGCTTATCTTATTGAAAATAAAGGAATTGTCTGATGTGCTGAGATTGTTTCTGAAGAATTTTCTTTTTTAAATGAAACATCGTTCAATTATGGAAACCCAACTGTCTGATAATTACCATGATAATAAATTCTTAGGTTCTATTTAGTTGAAAATAGTTTATTTATTTTATTTATTTTGAAAATGGATAGCTGTCTTTACTTGAATAATAATCTACGTTGTGCTAGGGTGTAGTATGTTTTCTCCTTCTATCATATTATATAGATATTTTTTGGGGTAATTATGAATTTTTTCTCTGCTCTCTCCTCGCAAACACAAGCAATTCTAGAAAAATCTCTTTGTAATATCCCTCCTAGTAGGTCGGAATTACTCCACTTATTATCACTAGATCCCTATGGGATGGAGTCTGATTTTTTGCGTTCAGCTGCCAAGTCTATATCGCGCAAACGTTTTGGAACTAAAAGCATGTTGCTTTGTCAAACAGGCATAGAGTCTTTTCCTTGTTCGGCTGATTGTGCTTTTTGTAACTTTGGGCAAAGTACGTTTACTCAAGAAGTTTCTCGCATTTCAAATGATGCTTTATTATTGATTAATAACACGTTGATTCATCAAAAAGGTGCGTATGCGCATTTTTTACTTTTTATGCATACATTTGATTTTTCCTTTATGCTTGATATTGTTGAGAGAACAAGAAAGGCTTTGCCAAGCAATATTGATATAGTTATTAATTGCGGAGATTTAGAACTTACACAGGCTCAAGAATTGAAATCTGCTGGGGTGAGTGGTGCGTATCACGTATTACGCCTTGGCGAAGGAAAAGACACCACCATTCAGCCAGAGGAACGAATAAAGTCGATTGCTGACCTTAAAAAAGTAGGGCTTGATTGGTATACGTGCTGTGAGCCTATAGGTCCAGAGCATACTAATGAAGAAATAATTGATCAGATTCTTTTGTCTTCTGAGTATGAATGTTTTCAAAATGCTGTGATGCGTCGAATTTGTGTGCCTGGTAGCGCATTGGCTTCTCGTGGGCAAATTGATTTGCTGCGTTCGGCGCAGATTGTAGCAGTGCTCACTCTTGCCATGATAGGCAATAAAGAGCTTTCAAGTATTGCTATCCATGAGCCTGATTTACTTGGGCTTAGTTCTGGTGCGAATTGTATTTATGCTGAGTTTGGTATAAACCCTCGGGATTTAGCTACGGACACAAGTGATGGGCGCGCGTATTCTCTACAGGATTGTAAGGCGATGTTACATGATGTTGGCTATGATTCTTTGATGCAAGCGCATGGTTATACGGATCTACCTATTATCCTGTGATTCTAGTTTTTTCCTTATTTTGAAAGGAAGCAAGAAGTACTTTCCTTTATATAATATAGGATAGATTATATGCTTTGCCTTGACTCTCTGTATATAAAAGAGTTGACACTAGCATATAAATTAGAGAAAAGAAGGTTAGGAATTTGTGGTTAGTTATGTGTTATAGCAAAGACCCACAAAGTATTTTTATGAGTACCTTTTAATGATTTGATAAATATTTATATTTTTCAGATAGATAGAACATAAGGAATCAAATTTTTATTTGATAAATATATATGAAGCAATTTATTGGAATACGTTTTAGTCGTCATGGTCAAGTGCGAATAGGTACTTATGAAAGGAATGATGCAGAAGTTTTTGCTTGTGATCAAGCTGTCGTTGTTCAAACGGAAAACTCTCTTTCTTGCGGTCGTGTTGTTTGGCAAAGTAATCAAATAACTTCTTTGTTTTCTTCAAATAAAACAGAAGAGCAATGTTGCAACAAAGAAAATACTCCTTCTAGATGTACGATGAAAGGAAAGGATGAATTTTCAGAGAATTTTGAAGCGACACAAGTCCAAGTCTATTCAAGTGTTCGTGCTGCAACTGCGGAAGAACTTATTATTACTGAAAATAACGCTAAGTTGAGTCAAGAAGCTCACGTTTATTGTAAAAAATGCGTGAGGGAGCGAGAGCTCGATATGAAGCTTGTGGATGTGGAAATTTTGCTTGATAAAAGTAAAATCATCTTTTACTTCACAGCTCCTACTC
This sequence comes from uncultured Desulfovibrio sp., assembly GCA_947038175.1. Lineage (GTDB taxonomy): Bacteria > Desulfobacterota > Desulfovibrionia > Desulfovibrionales > Desulfovibrionaceae > Taurinivorans. Next base: position 38,656 of record CAMQVJ010000010.1, on the reverse strand, counting down.
GTATTGATTTTCGTGAACTTGTGAAGGATTTGGTGAGAGAGTATCGAACACGTATTGAGCTTAGGCAAATTGGGGTGCGCCATGAAACCCAAATGCTTGGCACGCTTGGTAATTGTGGTATGGTTGTTTGTTGTAGACGACATTTGAAAGAATTTGCACCAGTGACTATAAAAATGGCGAAGGAACAGAATCTCTTCCTTAATCCTGCAAAAATTTCTGGTATGTGCGGACGCCTATTATGTTGCCTCAGCTATGAACAAGAAAACTACGATTCTTTTCACCGCTCTGCTCCTAAAATTGGCAAGCGCTATCAAACGGATCGCGGTTTTTTACGTGTTATTCGTAGTAATATGTTTCGTAATTCCATTTTTGCTTTGAATGATGCAGGGCAGGAAGAGGAAATTAATATCGATGAGTGGGACACACTTAACTCTAAGCGTGTAGAATCTTCACGGGCTCCGTCCGCTATGCCTCGTAATAAGTCTGAGTATGACTACATGGGACTTGATTCTGAGGGTGTAGAGGCTGATTTGGCGGGACTGTTGGATGATGCGGAATATAAGGAAAAAGCCCCGGCGGCCGATCCTGTTAAGCGAAAACCTCGCCAGAACACTCCCCGTCCACGAGAGAAAGCTCAAAAAAGAAATAGTTTTGATGCTGAACCGTCTCAAGCTGAACCGTCTATTATATCAAAGCCTGAATAGAATATTTATTGTTTTTAGAAAGAGATCTAAGGAGTTTTTATGTCTGCTTTTTATGTGACAACACCCATATATTATGTTAATGCTCGCCCTCATTTGGGGCATGCTTATACGACTATCGTTGCTGATTCTCTGAAGCGTTTTTATCGTATGTTAGGGCAAGACGCTCGAATGCTTACTGGTACCGATGAGCATGGCGATAAAATTGTGAAAGCTGCACAGGCTGTGGGGAAAAATCCTAAGGAATTTGTGGATGAAATTTCCGCTGATTTTGCATCCATGTGGGATGATTTGCGCATTGATCATGATCAATTTATACGCACAACTGATGAATCTCACAAAAAAGCTGTGCAAGTATTGTTGCAACGTATTTATGATAAAGGTGATATTTATCACGGTGAATATGGTGGACATTATTGCTTTGGTTGTGAACGTTTTTATACAGAGAAAGAGCTTGAAGATGGGCTTTGTCCTCAGCACCAAACGAAGCCTGAGTTCATAAGTGAGAAAAACTATTTCTTCAAAATGTCAAAATACCAAGAATGGTTAAAAAAACATATTGCTGATAATCCTGACTTCATTAGACCAGAGCGTTACCGTAACGAAGTATTGTCTATGCTTGAAGGGAATGTACTTGAGGATTTATGTATTTCACGCCCTAAATCTCGTTTAGAGTGGGGCATTGAGCTTCCTTTTGACAAAGATTATGTTTGTTATGTGTGGTTTGACGCCCTTGCAAACTATATTTCTGCTCTTGGGTGGCCTGAAAATGAAGCAGATGAAGCAGGGCTTTTTTCACGCTACTGGCCAGCAGAGCACCTTGTGGCAAAAGATATTCTTAAGCCGCATGGCATTTTTTGGCCGACCATGCTCAAGTCTGCGGATTTGCCACTTTTTAAACACCTTAATGTGCATGGTTATTGGTTGATTAAAGACACGAAGATGTCTAAGTCTTTAGGGAATGTTGTTGATCCACGGTTTGCTGCGGAGCATTTTGGCTTAGATGCGTTTCGTTATTTTCTTTTGCGAGATATGCATTTTGGTTCTGATGCCTCTTATTCTGAGGAGGCGTTAATTAATCGTATTAACTCCGATCTAGCAAATGACCTTGGTAATCTATTTAGTCGTGTTCTTTCTATGAATGCAAAATACTTTGGAAAAATCATGCCTGCACTGGGCACGCTTTCTGTTGAAGACGAAGTTCTTTTTGAAGATGCAGAAAATTCTGCGAAAAACTACGTGCAGCTTTTTCAAGAAGTGCGTTTTTCACAAGCCCTTGATTCTCTTTGGGAACCTGTGCGAGCTATGAATAAATACGTGGATTCTCAAGCGCCATGGACTCTTTTTAAGGAAGGGAATATGGAGAGGCTTGGCACTGTTATTCGAGTGCTTATGGAAAATATGTATAAAGTTTCTTACTTGTTATGGCCAGTCATGCCGACTAGCTCTGTTATGATGCAAGAACAACTAGGAAAAACCTTTAGTGATAAGAATTTGAATGCTAAGGTTTTTGAAGATTTACTAGCCAGTCGTATTCATTTACGTACGGGAAGTGAAGTCGCAGAAGCTTCTAATTTATTTCCTCGTATGGAAAAAGTGGAACCTGCACAAAAAATAGAAAAGAAATCATCAGAGAAAGCTGCTCAAAATGTGAAGAATGATAAATCGGGTAGTAAGGCGAAAAACGATAAGCAAGAAGGCGAAAATACTATGCAAGAAATTGAATACGCTGATTTTCAAAAGCTCGATTTACGGGTGGGTACTATACTAAAGGCTGAACGTCATCCAGACGCTGATAAACTTTTGCGTTTTGATGTAGACTTAGGTGAAGAAGAGCCTCGTCAAATAATATCAGGTATTGCAGAATTTTTTGAACCTGCTGACCTTGTTGGGAAAAAGGTTGTGGTTGTTGCTAATCTTCCCCCACGCAAACTTCGTGGGCTGATGTCGCACGGAATGATTTTGACTGCTGAAAGTGGTACAGATTTGAGTCTGCTTACAACTGATGCGGCCAATGGTGCGACCGTAAGTTAGAATCTTTAGGGCTTCATTATACCTCTTCTCTTTTTGAGATTTGTTTTGTTATGTCATACTTTTTTTGCTTTTTGCTCTTTCTAAAAATAAAAGAACAGACGAATTTGGTTGACAAAACGATGAATTTATGCCTAAAAAATAAAAGCATTATAAATTATAACATCGTGAGTAAATATAAGATGGCTAAGATAGTAGATATGATTTTAGGGCTTTTCTCTAATGATTTAGCGATTGATTTAGGCACAGCCAATACATGTGTGTACGTAAAAGGGCACGGTATTGTTTTAAGTGAGCCTTCAGTTGTTGCTGTTAAAAAAGATCGTAGAGGAAATAGTCAGGTTCTTGCTGTTGGCGTAGATGCTAAAAACATGCTTGGCCGTTCACCAAAAAATATCGAACCAATTCGACCAATGAAAGACGGTGTTATTGCTGACTTTGAAATAACAGAAGCCATGCTCCGCTATTTTATCGCGAAAGTGCATAATCAACGTCGTTTAGTTCGCCCTCGTATTATGATTTGTGTTCCGACAGGAATTACACAAGTGGAAAAGAGAGCGGTTAAAGAATCGGCTTATAGTGCTGGTGCTCGTGAAGTTTTTCTTATTGAAGAGCCGATGGCAGCAAGTATTGGAGCAAAACTTCCTATTCAAGAACCAACCTCCAATATGGTAGTTGATATTGGTGGTGGCACAACGGAAGTTGCGGTTATTGCGCTTTCTGGTATTGTTTATGCTCGTTCTGTTCGTGTTGGTGGTGATAAAATGGATGAGGCTATTACAGCATATATCCGACGTAAGTATAATATGCTTATCGGTGAAATTTCAGCGGAACAAATTAAGAAGAAGATTGGTTCTGCGTTTCCTTTAGAGTTTGAACAACAACTTGAAGTAAAGGGTCGTGACTTTGTTTCGGGGATACCTCATACAATTACTGTTACTAGTGAAGAAATTCGTGTAGCTATATCAGAACAAGTGGAAGCTATTGTCCAAGCTGTTCGTGTTGCGCTTGAACAAACTCCAGCGGAACTTGCTGCTGATATTGTCGACCGTGGTATAGTGCTGACAGGTGGTGGGGCTCTTTTACGTGGACTTGATGAGCGTTTGCGTCAGGAAACCAATCTACCTATTTTTGTGGTTGATGATCCATTGTCAGCTGTTGTTATGGGAACGGGCATAGCTCTTGATAACTTAGACCTTTTGCGCGAAGTTTGTATCGACTAATTCATTCACTGCTGTTTAGTAATAAATTGTAGCGTTGATGCTTTTATAAAGTGTTTTTCGGATTATTTGTGTGAAAAACAGAGATAGTCCGAAAACTTTTTTATGCAATATATTGTGGGGATTTTGTGAGCGTAAGACGAGTTATAGTCTTAATTATCTTTTTCTTTTTACTTTTTCTTGGTGTCTATACATGGAATGCAAGAACGGGGAAATGGGATGCGCTGGGTGCTAACGTAGGCCTTGAGGTTACGGGTGGGATTCTGCGTATTGTTATGCTCGTGAATGATGGCATAAGTTCCACTTGGACAAATTATTGGGATCTTGTTGATGTTCGGAAAGAAAATGATGAGCTCATGCAGGAACGAGACGCTTTACTTATTGAAATTGCCAAAGTCAGAGAAGAGGAAAGCGAGCTTGAGAGATTAAGGAGCTTGCTAGGCTTTAGTTATCCACCACAATGGAAGATGGAAGGTGGGAGGGTTTTAGCGTGGCGATTAGGATCAAACGACTTTTTAGATAGCGTTGTGATTTCTAAAGGCTTCTTGAATGGTGCAAAAACGGGTACTCCTATTATTGTTCCGCAAGGCCTTGTGGGTCGAGTTCTAAAAGCAGGTTCTTATACGTCCATAGCTCTTCTTATTTCTGATCCTGGTAGCAGTGTTTCTGTGGTCACGTCAAAATTACGAGTCCATGGGATTATTCAAGGTGAAGGCCCTGGGAATTTGCTTTCCATGCGTTTTGTTAAGCAAAACGAGTTTATTTCCGTTGGTGAAATATTAGTTACGAGTGGTATGGATTTGAGTTATCCTAAAGGGATTCCTGTTGCACGAGTGGTCAGCGTTGAATTTGGTGCGGATGCTATGCTCTACATTAAAGCGGAGCCATTAGTGGCCTTTAGAAAGATAGAAGAAGTATTACTTTTACAAAATCCTTTTGAGCGACTTTTGCCACAAGGCAGCCCTATTTATTCTCCACGTCCTCGAGAGTTTTTTTCTCCTTCAAAAAATATAGTAGACTCCGCTGTTAATAAGAACTCCAAAGAAGCGTATGACGTTTTTTTCGATGATCAACAAAAAAAGAACCAAGAATTACCTGCTAATCAAGGCTTGGTGGAGGGCGGCAATCTCGCACCTCCTTCTGAGCAGATTCAGACGAGGAATAACTAGTTATGAGATACGCCAATTTTTTTTGGTGGCTTGGCTATGTTATTCTAGCTGTTATCTTGCAAGCTAGGGTGCCTGGTGTTGATTTTTTACTCCCTGGCTTTATCGTTGCAATGCAAGAAGCTAAGGTGAAACAATTTATTTGGGTCGCTCTTTCTTTTCTTCTTTTGCAAGAAGGCATGGGAACCATGGCCTTTGGAGCTGTCTTTCTCTGGTATCTCACTATTATTATACTTTATATTGCAGGGCAGTGGCTTTTTGAGGTTGAAAGTCTTGCGTTTGTTTTGCTTTTGAGTCTTGTCTTGTCCGTTTCGCATTATGTAGTTATGTTTTTGTTGGCAGACCTACAAGATATGTATATTAATACACAATCGCTCATGGATGAAAGTGCTTATCAAGCTTTTGTCACACCTTTTTTATGGCATCTTGCACATTATACACGGCGAGGTTTGCGAAATGCAACTGAAGCTTGAGTCGAATACATATATCCCCCCTGTACATGGATTGAGATTATTACAAATCGCTATTGTTTTTCTCTTTATTATTTTTTGTGCCCGCTTTTGGTATTTACAAGTTCACAGAGGTGAAGACTTTGCACGTCTCGCGTTTGAGAATAGAATGCGTTATGAAAAAACTTTCGCTGCTCGTGGTGAAATATATGATAGAAATGGCATGTTACTGGCAGAAAATCATATTGCATTTGGTATCGCATTGGTAAGAGAAGACACTCCTGATATTGACGCAAGTTTAGCTCAGATTGGTGAATGGACTAACTTATCGCTTGAAACAATTAGGGAACGTTACAATGATAACAAAGTTCATGCTCAAATTTTTGATCCCATATTCTTGGTGCAAAATTTACCCTTTGAAGTCATAGTGCCTATTCAGGCTGAATTGAATGAATGGCCAGGGGTGCAAATTATCCCGTTGCCTATTCGAAATTATCCACAAAAGCATAACTTTGCTCATATTATGGGTTATGTTGCTGAAGCAAAACCTGAAGAATTGAAGAAAGACCCGAATCTTGCGCTTGCTGATATTGTTGGACGCCAAGGTATTGAATATGTTTTAGAATCAAGGTTACGTGGCAGAAAAGGCTTAAAACGTATGGAGGTTGATGTTCTTGGTAGAATTTTAAAGAACAGTCCAATCCAAGAAGCAAAAGCTGGCAATAATATTGTCCTTAATTTAGATGCGAAGTTGCAGGAAGGTGTTTCTAAAGCGATGGGGGATCATTCTGGATCTGTTGTTGTTTTAAATCCAGACACGGGCGCTATAAGGGCTTTTGTAACGCAGCCATCCTATGATAATAATTTATTTGTCACAGGTTTTAGCCAAAAAGAATGGGACGCTGTCAGAAATCATCCTCGCTTTCCTCTGCAAAATAGAACAATTCAAAGTATATTCCCTCCAGGTTCTGTTTGGAAATTGATGATGGTGGGCATGCTACTTGAGAATGGTATTGACCCCAAGGAAACAGTTTTTTGCAATGGAACCTATACCTTGGGTGATCGAGTCTTTCGCTGTTGGCGCAAAGGTGGGCATGGTCAGGTTGATATGGAAAAATCCATTGTTTCCTCTTGTGACGTCTATTATTTTGTCATGGGTGAATCCATGGGGATTGACAAAATGGAGCAATTTGCCAGAGCGTCTGGTTTTGGCAGTAAAACAGGTATCGACTTACCACACGAGAACAAAGGACTTGTCCCTTCCAGAGACTGGAAATTGAGACGCTTTAAAGAGCGTTGGCAAAAAGGGGATACAGTTAACGCTTCTATTGGACAGGGCTATATTTTGGTAACGCCTATCCAACTTGCGGTATTTATTGGTGCGCTTATTAATGACGGTAAGTTGCTGCAACCTCAATTACTTGCTTCGGAAAAACCGTACATAAATGGTTTTCTTCCTTTTAGAGATGAATATAAAGAAATGATTAAAGAATATATGGTGAAAACTGTGAATTCTGGATATGGTGCAACCGCAAGGATTTTGCATAGAGATGACATGACTATTGGTGGAAAAACAGGAACAGCCCAAGTTGTTAAGATTAAGATGGTGGGAGATCGACGTAAAAAGAATGAAGAAATGGATTTTTACGAACGTGATCACGCTTGGATGGGAACTTGGGGAGAAAAAGATGGTGAACGGGTTGTTGTTGTGACTATGTTAGAGCACGGCGGCGGTGGCGCATCGGCAGCGGGCCCTGTCACACGAGATATATATAAATTATTATTTCCTATTGAAAAAGAATAACAGCGATTTCCCTCAAGCCCCTCATAACGTTTTTTGAAAACTGTTTTTGCCAAAAAACACAATTTATGGGGTTTGCAAAGGGGCTCAGCTCCTTTGTCGGTGGGTGTGGGAGGCAGAGCCTCCTAAATCCGAATGACGTGGATTGATAGCAATGAAAGGTGCGATGAATGAAATTTCTTAATTTACCAGAAAAACGTGTATTTCTTGACATGAACTGGACATTAGTACTTGCGGTGCTGATACTTTTTTTTGTAGGACTTGTTAATTTGTATTCTGCCAGCAGTATGCGTTTAGAGTCTGGTATCACCCATGCTCCCTTTTATAGCAGACAACTTATGTGGGGGCTTTTGGGCCTGATGATTATGAGTACGTGTGCGATTCTCAGTTATAAGATGGTTGAGCGCTTTGCGGTTGTCGTTTATGTTTTTACTATTTTTTTGCTTTTACTTGTTCCTATCATGGGAAAATCCGTATACGGAGCGCAACGCTGGCTTGACTTAGGGTTTTTTAGTTTACAACCGAGTGAAATTGCTAAGTTTGCTGTTCTTCTTATGGGGGCAAGGTTTCTTGCTGGTGATGGGGAAGCTCTTGGTTGGTTTGGACTTTTTAAAATCCTTCTTATTGGCTTTATTCCCTTTGTTTTTATTGTGCAACAGCCAGATCTTGGAACTGGGCTTACGGTTATGTTCTTAGTGGGAGGCATGGCGCTTTTTCATGGTATTAAATGGAAGGTCTTGCGGACTTGTCTTATTATTATACCCCTTTGCTTGCCTCTTGCATGGTTTGCCTTGCATGATTATCAAAAAGAACGTATTTTGACTTTTCTTGATCCAACTCGTGACCCTAGAGGCGCTGGCTATCATATTATTCAGTCTCAAATCGCCATTGGTTCTGGAGAAATAACGGGAAAAGGCTTTCAGGCGGGCACGCAAAGTCAACTTCGTTTTTTACCTGAAAAACATACAGACTTTGCTATTGCTGTGTTTGGAGAGGAATGGGGTTTCGTTGGCAGTATTGGCATAATAATTTTGTTTTGCTTTTTTCTTTTTGCCATATATAGTACTGTTAGTGAGGCGAAAGATCGATTCGGGAGCACGCTTTGTGCGGGGATATTTTTTTATTTCTTTTGGCAGATTGTTGTGAATATAGGGATGGTCGTTGGGCTTATGCCTGTCGTCGGTATTCCATTGCCTTTTATTAGTTATGGTGGTACATCAATGGCGGTGAACTGCGGATTGATTGGCTTAGTGTTAAGTGTTTCTATGTACCGATATGTTTTTAAATCGTAGGGATAAAGGAGAAAAGCTGTGGCAAGAGATGATATTAATGCTTTTTTAGGCGCAGGAACTGTTTTTGTTGGGACATTAAATTTCCAAGGCGCTGTGCGTATTGATGGTGCTTACAGTGGTGACATCCAGTCTGATGGCGCACTTATTGCTGGAAAGGATTCTAAAATTGACGGCAAAGTTAATGTAGGGGAATTCAGCCTTGCAGGGAACTTTGTTGGGGAAGTTTTTGCAAAGCGTCGAGTGATTATCCACAAGGGTGGTGTTTTTAAAGGTTCCGTGCATAGCCCTGCGCTTGTAGTTGAAGAAGGTGCTGTCCTTGATGGTACTATTATTATGGCAGAACAAGGAGTCCCTTCTCAAGACGATTCCCAATTGGAAGGCTAAGTTCTATTCAGATGATAAAACCTTGTTTTTTATCGTATTTGAGTATATTGACACTTTGATATGTGCTCCAATTTGTGGCGATAGATAAAGTGTTTTAATAAAATTTATTGAAATGACTTTGACAATTTTCTTTTTTGTGTGTATTAAACAATAAGTATTTGTTACGTTTCTTAAAATTTGATGTTTTCTACCGTATTTTAGTTACATGTGTGATTGTAATGCACAATGTGGCTTCTCAAGAATAAAAGGATAACGCCGTGATTTCTATTGATATTACTCTCATTATTCAGATAGTAAACTTTTTAGTTTCACTATGTATTATTAATTGTCTTATCATTAAACCTATTCGTGGGAATTTAATGAAGCGTCAATCTTTGGTTGATGCAGATGTTAATGAAGCGGAACAAAAGCGTATAAACGCTGATATTGCTACAAAAGAACACGGGGATGTTATCGCTAAAGTGCGAGCAGGCATTGTTTTGCAAAAACACTCCGCTAAAGACGACGCTGAAAGTAATGCTCATTCTATTCTTGATGAGTATACACAGAAAGCTCGTGATATACGTAGTGAGGCCTCTGCTATAGTGAGAGATGAGAGTGAGCGTGCTTTAAAAGATTTAGAAGCAAAAGTTTCTGGCTTTACACAAAGTGCTTTGGCAAAAGTTTTAGATTAATACAGCATTTTTTCGATACTAAGGAGAATTTTGTGAGATATATAAGTACTTTTGCCGTAACAATGCTTCTCTGCTTGACTGCAGGTGTTGCTTATGCTGCTGATGGAGAATTGCCTTGGGGTAACTTCTCTCTACGTATGTTAAATGTTGCTATTTTTATTGGCATTATTTGGTACGTCGCAGGTAAAGGCATAAAAAGTTTTTTGAAGGGACATCGTGAATCTGCTGTGAGTGCTTTGGAAGATGCGAAACGATTGAAAAAAGAAGCGACTGCTCAATTAGAAGAAGCGGAAGCCCGTTTGAGATCGATTGAAGGGGAATGCAATAAGCTTATAGAAGAAGGCAAAGAACAAGCAGAAGCTATTAAAGCTTTGATTCTTGCTGATGCTGAAAAACAAGCAGCTCGCCTTCTTGAACAAGCAAAACAAGCCGCAGAACATGAGGGCATGCATGAGCGTGCTCGTATCCAAGCGAAAATTGCTGATGAGATTATTACAAGCATGGAAAAAGAAATTTCTTCACGATTAGATAAAAATGAGCATCTCAAGCTTGTAGATAAATCCTTGTCTAAGGTGGTACTTTCATGATTGGTAATGTAATATCCAAACGGTATGCGAGAGCACTTTTTAATTTGGGCAACGAAGGCGGTATGGAACAAATGGAGCGTTATGGCAAAAGCCTATACGCCCTTAGTGAACTTGTTGAAACAAGCAAACGCCTTCGAGAATTATTTGCAAGCCCAATTATTACTTCAGATGAAAAGAAAAATGTTACCCTAAGCTTGCTTAAAAAAGTGGGTGGTGGGGATATGGAAAAACGCTTTTGTGAGCTTTTAGCCGACAGAGGTCGTTTATCCTTGCTTTCTGCCATTGCTTTTGATTATAAAGCAATGTTAGATGAAGCAAAAGGTGTCAGTCAGGGTCGTGTTACAACGGCAATTGAACTTGAAGATGAGCGTAAATCTGCGATTGTATCGCAATTAGAAAATCAAACAGGGCGCAAATTAGAACTTGTATTTTTGGTAAATCCAGACATTTTGGGTGGAATCATCCTTAATGTGGGAGATACTGTTTGTGATGCGAGTTTACGTGCGCAACTTGATAACCTCAGAGAATCCATCAAGAGGGGTGAGTAAGCCATGCAAATTAAGGCTGAAGAAATCGGAAAGATTATTGAAGAGCAGATTCGCAATTACGACCAACGTGTTGAAATGAGCGAAACTGGCACAGTGCTTTACGTTGGTGATGGTATCGCCCGCGTATATGGTGTGCAGAATGCTATGGCTATGGAATTACTAGAATTTCCTGGTGGGCTTATGGGTATGGTGCTTAACCTTGAAGAGGACAACGTTGGTGTTGCACTTCTTGGAAGTGACCGTGGCGTAAAAGAAGGCGATCCTGTAAAACGTACAGGCAAAATCTTCTCAGTACCTGTTGGTGACGCTGTCGCTGGCCGTGTACTAAACCCGCTTGGACAACCTATTGATGGGCTTGGTCCTGTTGAATCAACCGAAACTCGTCCTGTTGAGCTTAAAGCTCCTGGTATCATGGCTCGTAAGAGCGTGCATGAACCTATGGTAACAGGCATTAAAGCTATTGACGCTATCACTCCTATTGGGCGTGGACAGCGTGAGCTTATTATTGGTGACCGTCAAGTTGGTAAAACCGCTGTTTGTGTTGATGCTATTTTAGCTCAAAAACATACAGGCGTCCGTTGTTTCTATGTTGCGATTGGTCAAAAAGAAGCTACTGTAGCACTTGTTGCGGAAAAACTTCGCCATTACGGAGCTATGGAATATACCACTATTGTGTCTGCGTCTGCTTCTGAAGCTGCGCCATTGCAGTATATCGCTGCGTATTCTGGTTGTACAATGGCAGAATATTACAGAGATAGTGGACAACACGCACTTATTATTTATGATGATTTATCAAAGCAAGCGGTTGCTTATCGTCAGATGTCCCTCTTGCTTCGTCGTCCTCCAGGCCGTGAAGCGTTTCCTGGTGGCGTTTTCTATTTGCACTCCCGTTTACTCGAGCGTGCTGCGAAACTTTCTGATGAATTAGGCGCTGGATCTTTGACGGCTCTTCCTGTTATTGAGACACAAGCTGGTGACGTTTCAGCATATATCCCAACCAACGTAATTTCAATTACAGATGGTCAGGTATTTCTTGAATCGAATCTTTTCAATGCTGGTATTCGTCCTGCTATTAACGTTGGTATTTCTGTATCACGCGTTGGTGGGGCAGCACAAATTAAGGCAATGAAGCAAGTTGCTGGTACTCTTAGACTTGATCTAGCTCAGTACCGTGAAATGGCAGCTTTTGCACAGTTTGGTTCTGATCTTGATAAAACAACACAAGCAACTCTTGCTCGTGGTGCCCGCATGACAGAACTCCTCAAGCAAGCTCAATATCAACCTATGTCAACCGAAGAACAGGTAGCTTCTATTTATACAGCAGCTAAAGGTTTCCTCGATGATGTTGATGTTGCAAATGTCTTAGAATTTGAAGCAGGCTTTTTAGAATTGCTTCGTAGCTCTAAAAAGGACATTTTGACAGACATTCGCGAACGTGAAAAACTTGATGAAGACTTGGAATCACGCCTCAACTCGACCATTAAAGAGTTTAAGGCAGCCTTTCAGGCTCGGGGGTAACTCATGCCTTCGTTGAAAGATGTAAAACTACAAATTGCAGGTGTTGGCAAGACTAAGCAAATCACGAAGGCCATGGGAATGGTTGCTTCATCAGGTTTGCGAGGTGCTCAGATGCGCATTGACCGATTTCGACCTTATGCGAAGAAATTTAGTTCCATGTTGTCTGATCTTGCTGCACGTACCGAGGATGCAAGCCACCCTCTTTTGCAAGTTCATGAGAAGAAGCAGAATGTTATAATTATTCTTATAACTTCTGACCGTGGTCTTTGCGGTGGTTTTAATATCAATCTCATTACGCGTGCTTTGAAGCTTGCTAAAGAGAAAGAGCAGGAAGGCAAGGAAGTTCAATTTTTATGTGTGGGCCGTAAGGGTCGTGACGCAGTGAAAAAAACTTCTTATGTTCTTTTTGATTCCATGACGGATATAATGGGACGTTTGAATTTTCAATTTGCAGTGCAACTTGGAAATACAGTTTCTCATGCGTATGAAAACAATACCGCAGATGAAGTATACCTTGTGTATAGTGAATTTGTGAGTATGTCTCGTCAAATTGCTACCGCCAGTCTTCTTTTACCTGTTGAACCTTCAACAGAAGAAGCAGGCAGTTCTCAGATAGAATATATATATGAACCTAACGTAGCAGTTTTACTTGCAGAGCTTTTGCCGCGTTATATCAATGTTGAAATTTACCGTGGTTTACTAGACACTCATGCGAGTGAAAATGCTGCGCGTATGTTCGCAATGAATAACGCAACCAATAACTGCGATGAAATGATGTCCTCACTAACTTTGTTGTATAACAAAACACGTCAGGCATCCATTACCAACGATCTTATGGACATTGTAGGTGGCGCAAATGCGCTGCAAAGCCAGTAGTAGGAGCTTTTCGGCATGACAGCAAAAAAAGGTCAAATAGTACAAGTTATCGGCGCGGTTGTTGACGTAGCTTTCCCTGAGGGACAGTTACCAAACATTCTTAATGCGCTTGAAATAAAAAACCCTAATAATTCCGATGCACCAGAACTTGTGTGCGAAGTAGCCCAACACCTTGGTAATAACGTTGTTCGTACCATTGCTATGGATGCTACTGAAGGTCTTGTTCGTGGTATGGAAGCCGTTGATACTGATTCGCCAATAATGGCGCCTGTTGGTAAAGCTGCGGTTGGTAGAATTTTGAATGTTGTGGGCAAGCCAATTGATGGTTTCGGCCCGCTTGAAACAGACAAGAAACTACCTATTCACCGTGCAGCCCCTGTATTTACTGAGTTAGACACTAATGTTGAACTCCTTGAAACTGGCATTAAGGTTCTTGACCTTCTTGTTCCATTTCCAAAGGGTGGTAAGATTGGTCTTTTCGGTGGAGCGGGCGTTGGTAAAACTGTTGTTCTCATGGAGCTTGTTAATAATATTGCAAAGCAACATGGTGGTAACTCAGTATTTGCTGGCGTTGGCGAACGTACTCGTGAAGGTAATGACATGTATCATGAGCTTAAGGACGCGGGCGTTTTAGAACGTGCGGTTCTTGTTTATGGTCAGATGAATGAACCTCCGGGTGCACGTGCTCGTGTTGCTCTTACAGCGCTTGCTTGCGCGGAATATTTCCGTGATGAAGAGAACCAAGACGTTCTTCTTTTCATTGATAATATTTTCCGTTTCACTCAAGCAGGTTCTGAAGTATCCGCGCTTCTTGGTCGTATGCCTTCTGCTGTTGGTTATCAACCAACTCTAGGTACTGACCTTGGTGGACTTCAAGAGCGTATCACATCAACAAGTAATGGTTCTATCACATCTGTTCAGGCTGTTTATGTGCCTGCGGATGACTTGACTGACCCAGCCCCAGCAACTACCTTTGCTCACCTTGATGGAACACTTGTTCTTTCACGTGCTATTTCAGAGCTTGGTATTTACCCTGCGGTTGATCCTCTTGACTCAACTTCCCGTATTTTGGATCCACAAGTTGTGGGTGAAGAGCATTATGCTATAGCGCGTCAAGTTCAGATGGTGCTTCAAAAGTACAAAGATTTGCAAGATATTATTGCTATTCTTGGTATGGATGAACTTTCTGACGAAGACAAGGTAACTGTATCTCGTGCTCGCCGTATTCAACGTTTTCTTTCTCAGCCTTTCCACGTAGCTGAAGTATTCACAGGCACACCAGGTGCATATGTAAAACTTGAAGATACCATTAAGGCTTTTAAGGGACTTTTGCACGGTGATTACGATCACCTGTCTGAAACTGACGTTTATATGGTTGGTTCCATTGATATGGCACTTGAAAAATATAATAAGCGTCAAGAATCTTAATATTGCCACCTCGTTTGCGTTTGCAAATGGGGTGACACATTTTCTTTTAGAATATTTCTGTGAACACAGATGAGCATAGGAGAGTTAGCATGGCATTGCTTCACCTTGAGATAGTAACCCCTGACCAAATTGTTCTCGACACATATGTCGATTATGTAGGCGCTCCTGGCGTAGACGGGGAATTTGGTGTTCTTGCTGGTCACATTCCATTGCTTACAGCGCTTCAAATCGGTCTGCTTTATTACCGCATTGATGGTAAAGAAACGCAAGTCTTTATTTCTGGTGGCTTCGCAGAAGTTGCTGAAAATAAGATTTCTATCTTGGCACAATCTGCTGAAATAGCAGACAATATTGATGTTAAAAGAGCAGAAGCTGCTTTAAAGCGAGCAGAAGAACGTCTTTTACCTCTTCATAAAAATGAAGTAGATCATATGCGTGCAGAGTTGGCCTTGAAACGAGCTATCGTGCGTTTGGGATTGACTAAAAGAATCTAGTTTGTAAAATATTATCTGGGGGAAGAAAACTTTTTTGAAAAAAAGTTTTCTTCCCCCAGACCCCCATCTTTCCAAAAACTTTTGTTTGAGGAATTTTTTTTGTTTAATAGTCAAAATTATTTATGAGATAAATGTATTATTAAGGGATAAACACCCTTGGTACTTTAATTTGGGGGGTCTGGGGGCATCATGCCCCCAGAAAAAGAAAGAAAAAAGAAAGAAAAAAGAAAGAAAAAAATCAAAAATCAAAAATCAAAAATCAAAAATCAAAAATAAACAAATTAATCCAAACTACTTGTTTCGTGTGCTTCATTGAAGGGGTTTTTGTTTGGCACATCGGCATTACAGCCTTGCCATAAACCTTGAATATGGAGTAGTTCGTCGATTTGCCTAAGGACAGATCCTTTTTGAGACGCCCATTCGGGTGCAACGAGGGCGTCGCCTGTGAAATCGGCGCAAAGCCTGTGAATCACTATGTGTGATGGTATAATTGTGAGAGCTTTTACGATGAGCTCTGCGTATCTTTGCTTTTCCATAGGGACGTAGGTTTTGTTGCGAAACTCATTTTCCATTTCTGTGCCTTTGCAAACGTAGAGGCCGTGTAGTTTTATTCCGCTAATGGGTAGTTCGCAGACTCTTTTCACTGTCTCTATGAAGTCGTCCTCGGTTTCTCCAGGCAGGGCAGCCATGAGGTGCACACAGACTTTTAGTCCGTGCTCGTGTGCTTTTATGATGGCTTGTTTAGAGCATTCTGCATCGTGGCCTCTTGAGATACGCTGAAGTGTTTTGTCATGCATGGATTGCACGCCAAATTCAAGCCATGTGTTGTCCCATGGGAGTTTTGAGAGTATGGCGAGTTTTTCATCATCGATGCAATCGGGTCTTGTACCGATGGCGAGTCCTACGATATTTTTGAGTGTTTGCAGTTCATTTGTTATAAGCCTGAGGCGTCTTGCACTGCCGTAGGTGTTACTAAAGGACTGCATATAGGCTAGGAATAAATGCGTGTGTTTTAGTCTGTCGGATATGGCAAATTTTTCACGCCAGAATTGCCACTGCTCAAGAAGGCTAAGCCCTGTGCTCATAAGGCCAGATCCTGAACCTTGAGCATCGCAGAAAGTGCAGCCTTTTTTGCTAATGGTGCCGTCTCTGTTTGGACAGCCTGAATTTGCATCGAGGGATATTTTTTGAACTTTTTCTCCATGCACCGCTTTAAGCCATGTGTCGAAGGAGTAGTAATGGTAATTTCTTTTCATGGGCGTAGTTTAGGAGTTGTCACTTGAAATAGCAAGTTTATTCCTTGAGAGGATTATTTTTTGAGTGTTTATTTTTTTGAGTGTTTATTTTTTTTGAGGGGGAAACCCCATTTTTTTAAAAAATGAGGTTTCCCCCTCGCCCCCTTCCTGAAAAAAATATGAGTGTATTCAATTTATAGAGTATTAATATCGATAATATATAAAGTTATTAATATACAAAACTATTGAACTCTCGCATTGTCCTTTGTATATAAGCTGTCTATTTGCGTATTTACTCGTGCCTCGTAAATACGTAAATAGAGAGCTCAGATGGGGAGTTGAACTCCCCCAAAAAAAAGCAAAATACACTGACGTGGGTGTCGGTTAAGGGCTTACTATAATGCTTGCTAAAATTTTGTCTGCACGCTATGATTAAACGCTTCTTTTTTTTATATAGAATATATATTCTCATGATTTTCCGAGAAGAGAAGCCCCTAATATTCTTTTTACTTTTGAATATTTTTGAATATGGCTTGGTATTTGCAGATAGTATAGAATTGTAAGTAAATAAGTTTTACTAGGTAAAATCTGCAAGGTACGAATAGTATTGAATTTTGAAACACATCCTAGGTAATATTATGAAAAACAATAATGCTTCAGAAAACTCATATGAGTTGAATTTAGTTGACAAGAAGATTTTGGATATCATTCAAACCAAATTCCCTCTAGCTCCAAGACCATATGCGGTCATTGGTGATATGGTTGGTGTGAGTGAAGTTGAAGCGTTTGAACATGTGAGAAACTTAAAAAAAGTTGGTATTATTAGACGCTTAGGTGCCAATTTTCAATCTCAAAAATTAGGTTTTCGCTCTACCTTGTGCGCTGCTAAAGTATCGGAGGAGAATTTGCAAACGTTTATTGCTGACGTGAATTCTCAAAAGGGTGTTACGCATAATTATTTACGTAAACATGAATATAATGTGTGGTTTACACTTATAGCGTCTTCTTGGGACACAGTATGTGAAACCCTTGCAGGGATTAGTGAGAGAACAGGTGTTGAGATTTTGAACTTACCAGCAAAGAAATTATATAAAATACGGGTTGATTTTTCCATGGAAGATAAATAATTTTTATGTGAACTATGTTTCTTTGTACGGAAAATTCTTGAGGGTGGGAGTGTATCTTTATAGGGGAATATTTTTCCTGTTTGTTCTCCCAGAAAACCAATTATACAGAGCTTTGGCATTAGTCTAAACTTTTTTTAGAAATTACCGAAAAGGATATAGAGAGAAAAATATTAGTGCTGTGTTTTTTTAATACTCATGTTTTGATAAATTTCGTCTTTTTTAGTTATTTTTGGAGTTTTCCCTATGAATAGAATTTATATAATATGCGTCTATTTCGTCTTTGCTCTTTGTGTTTTTCCTGCGCATGCCCGCACTGGGGCTAGTGATGAGATGTTGACAGCTAGAGAATATCAGGCGAATGATCCGCTAGAATGCTTTAATCCTGCGACGGTTTTACAAGGTGATAGGGACGGGAAGGTAAGACTTCCTGGTGGTTCTTATACGAGCTATTCCACAAAGGGGGTGCCGTCTGAGATTATTGTCCCAAATGCTAAAGGCGATGATTTTGTTCGCATTCCTATTGAAAATACTTTGAACCCTTCTGCTACTTACCTTGATGCTCATGAGCTACGTTTAAAGGTGCGTGAGTTAACTTCACAGCTTTTAGAAACGTGGGCTTTTTCAGGTGTGAAGGGCATGGTTGCTTATATTACGACATTTACTCCGCAACACGATCTCACATTGCCAACACCATTTGGGCAATATTTGCGTGATGCGTTTACTTATGAGTTTAACAATCGTGGCTTTCCTGTTCGAGATTATAGCGCAAGGGATTTAATTATTAATGAAGGTGGCTTTGCCTTTGGAATAAGCGATGGTACGTATAAAGTACCTGTTGTTTCTAAGGATGCCGCTATTATAACAGGCACGTTTTATCGAGATGAAGATTATCTTTTTATGAATGTTCGCCTTATTCGTGGTTATGATGGAATGGTGCTTAGAACAGCTCAAACTATTTTTCCTGTAACGCCTTTGGTGGGACGTATGACTGAACGTAGTTATCGCCCAAAAGCAGTTATACCACCGCCTCTTTCTGTTGGTGGATTGCCTATTGTTCAGGGAAAGCCGCTGCAATAACTATTAACAGAATATGGTATAAAAATGAAGAAAATACTGATAATTTGTTTGCTTATGATGAGTGCTTGCAGGACGAATGTTACTGTGGCAGAAGACTCTCACACTTTGCAAAATTGGAAACAAGCTGTGGAAATGCGAAATTCTGAACGTTATGAACTTGCGTATCATTATTATAGCATTGCTCTTTCTTCTGCTACATCTGAAGCAGGTATTGTTCAGTTGAAGAAGGAAATGGAAGATATGCAACGAGTAATAAAATCGGTTCGCTAATTTCTTGTCTGTGCATTATTAGTCAATAAATATTTGATTTTTTATAAATAGGATTGGGTTTCCACCATGAAAAACCGCATCGGCATTATTATTTTACTGATTTTAACATTACTAATGCCTCTTACGGCTGCAGCTAATGCGTTTACTTCCGACGTGGAGAATGCCATGAACTTTCTTATTCGAGGAGGTTATATACCTAAAGCTGCCAATGCCGCCGTAAACGACCTTGATAAGCAACTTCTGATTTTGCTTGGAGAAGTTCACCCTCGTAGTGCTTTACGTATAGCATTCACCGTGCCTGCAAATCTCAATGATTTACAAAAAACAAATACCCTTGCTCGGCAAATGAGCGAAGAACTTGCACGAGGTTTTAAAACAAAAGGCTATCGAATAGTTGAAATACGAAAAGGTACAGAAATTGTTATGACCCCTGGAGTTGGCGAACTTTTTTTGACTCGTGATACCGCTAAGCTTTCTAAGGAAGATGTGCAAACGGAACTCCTTTTAGTCGGTACGTATACTATTTCAAAGCGTGGCGTGCGTTTTAATATTCGACTTCTCCATATGAATAGTACAGAGGTTATTGCGATGGCGACGTCAACGGTTCCTGTTTATAGGGAGATTGTTCCTTTGCTTGTGGAAAATGGAACGGAAGTTCCGCCGCTTGCACCTACAACGGGCACAAAATTACCATAGATGATTACGAAAACTATTGAAGCTTGTAAGAATGAGTGAATACTATAAATATTTTGCCCTCATGTTGTTAAAATGACATCGTGGGCTTTTTTTTACCCGTTGAGTAGGAAATTCTCCACCAAGGGGCATGTTGTTCTTGCTGTCTCTTTACATAAGTACTCATTATGCTCGTAAACATAAACAGCTACCGAACCCTTTGTTTAGCTGAAAACCTCATATCTTCGTGTTTTTTGTAAACGTGTTTACAAAAAACACGAAATGTGGGGGTTTGGGGGAGTTCAACTCCCCCAAAAAAAGAAAATTGATAATTACGTAATATTCCCTTAATTTGTAAGATGTATTTACTTGCGATTGTGCGGATAACGTGGTAAATTCACCGAATTATGATAGAAAATTTTTCAATACAAAATACGCTTCAAGTCTTGTCTTATTCACTGATTCCTGTTTTGCTTGGGATTATTGTGCATGAGGTTGCGCACGGTTATATGGCTTATAAAAAAGGGGACTCCACTGCATTTATGCTTGGGCGTCTTACCCTGAACCCTGTGCCTCATATTGACCCCCTTGGTCTATTTACTTGTGTTTTAACGGCATTGACCAGTCCTTTTATTTTTGGCTGGGCAAAACCTGTACCTGTTAATGCACGTAATTTACGTGACCCGAAAAAAGATATGATGTGGATTGCTGCCGCAGGACCTTTGTCGAATATTCTTTTAGCAATGATATTCGCTCTTTTTTATAAAATCCTTATTATTTGCGCACCGTTACTATTACAATCCCCTGGTGTTTTGGAGTTTCTCTTCAGCATGTTTAGGGTTGGTATTATAGCTAATTTGGGGCTTGCTTTTATTAATCTTGTGCCTATACCTCCCCTTGATGGGAGCAAAATTGTTATGGGTGTTTTGCCAAATCATTTGGCGTATCAATACGCATCTCTTGAGCGTTATGGTATGATTATTCTTATAATACTCCTGTTTACGGGTATTTTAGGAAAAATACTTCTTCCTTTTATTGCTTTATCTGTTAATTTATTAGTCACTATTTTTGGTATTTAATACGCAGGAGAGTTTTTATGTCTACAGCAGAAGATCAAATTCAAGTATCCTTACAGGCTCAATGCAGTCGCACGGTTTCTGGCATGCGCCCTACAGGTCCTTTACATATTGGCCATTATTTTGGTGCACTCAAAAACTTTGTTAGTATGCAACACGATAGTGAGGCATTTTTCTTTGTCGCTGATTGGCATGCCCTAACCAGTGATTATGCCGACACTTCAAGGGTGGGTGAATTTGTGGAAGCCATGGTTCTTGATTGGCTGAGTGTAGGACTTGACCCTGAATCTTGTACTATTTTTCGTCAATCCAGTGTAAAGCAACACGCAGAACTTCATTTACTGCTTTCTATGATAACACCTAATAGCTGGCTAGAAAGAAATCCAACCTATAAGGAACAGCAGCAGGAAATTACCACTAAAGACCTAGGTAATTATGGTTTTCTTGGTTATCCTGTGCTTATGGCTTCTGATATTTTACTTTATCGTCCGTCTTGGGTCCCCGTTGGGCAAGACCAATTGCCGCACATGGAACTCACTAGGGAAATTGCTCGTCGTTTTAATTTTCTTTATGGGGAAACATTTCCAGAGCCACAAGCACGGTTAACCCCTTCTGCAAAATGCCCTGGACTTGACGGGCGTAAAATGAGTAAAAGTTATGGTAACGGTATTTATTTAAGCGATAGTATTGAAGAAATCTCTCCAAAAGTTCGCTCTATGTTTACTGATCCTGCACGTTTAAGAAAAACAGATGTGGGTAACCCTGATGTCTGTAATTTATTTCCTTACCATATATTGCTAACCGATGAAGCGACTCAGTCCGAAATTAGAGAAGGTTGCACAAAGGCAACGCTTGGTTGTGTTGACTGTAAAAAGATTTTCATGAAGGGCCTTGAAGATTTTCTCGCTCCTTTCCAAGAGCGTCGTGCGCAAATTACGCAAGCCCATATCCGTGAGGTACTTGCTTATGGAAATGAGAAAGCTGCAAAAGCGGCAGAAGAAACAATGCAAAGAGTCAGAACTGCGATGCATCTCGCATAGTTGCTTTATGTTTTGCGTAGGAAGCATTGGAAGTATACATTTTTTTAAAAACCTTACCTTTTGAGACTTTGTTTTTGAAACATTTGACGTGAAGATATTGTCTTGGGAAAATTATGTTAGAACACGAAAAAATAGTATCAAAAGAGATTCTTATAGAAAAACTTCACCTGTTAAAACAAGAGAATAAAAAGATTGTTTTCACAAATGGGTGCTATGATATTCTTCATCCTGGGCATGTTGATTTGTTGGCAAGAGCGAAGGGACTTGGGGATATTTTAGTCCTTGGTCTTAATAGTGATGCTTCTGTTCAACGCCAAGGGAAGGGAATAGGGCGACCTTTTAATCCCTATATTGCAAGAGCTTTTGTTTTGTCACATCTTGAAAGCATTGATTTTGTTGTGTGTTTTGATGAGGACACCCCTCTGGAACTCATTGAGGATATAATTCCTGCCGTGCTTGTAAAGGGCGGTGATTGGGATGTTTCTAAGGTGGTGGGTAAGGATTGTGTAGAATCTCATGGTGGCACGGTGCATTCATTGCCTTTGATTGAAGGTTTTTCTACTACTGCACTTGCTCATAAGATTGCAGATCTCGCTCGGACGGGATTACTCTAATGTTTGCCACACTTTCTTATACCTTACAAAATAGCGTTTTGTCTGTACAGGCGAGTGATATTTGGCGTTTAACAGAAGGGACTGAGAAAAATCATAAGAGCAATGGCAAAGAGCAAGAAAAAATAATACAAATTGTTCAATCAGAACAGTGTTCAAAAATTATTTTAAATTATTCAAATACCTCTACAAGACCGCAAGTTGATACGAAAAAAAAGTTTTTTTCAAAAAAGAATGAGAAAAATATAAACCCTTCGTCCCTAGAAACTTGGGATAGTTTGTTACTGGCGTTTTTTGCTATTATTATTGAGAATGCCAAAAGTGCACGTATCACGATTGATTATTCTCAATTACCCGAAAAAATGATTAATCTTCTGCATGTTGAGCTTTTACCTTCGAATAAGGTAAAGCAAGTAGAAAATTCTTTTTTAGAAAATATCGGTGAATCAACCATAAATGTTTCAAAAAGTTCTCTCAAGGCATTAGATTTTTTAGGTGAAATAACCCTTGCATTATGGCATTTTTTTCGTGGGAAAGCGGCTTGTTCTTCCCGTGATATTTGGCAGGAAATTTATTCATGTAGTGCGGCGTCTTTGCCTATAATTTCCTTGGTAAGTCTTTTGCTTGGACTTATCCTTGCTTTTGTAAGTGCCTTACAACTGAAGGTTTTGGGGGCGGAATTGTATGTTGCGTCCCTTGTGAGTATTTCCATGGTGCGTGTTATGGGGCCGGTTCTTACGGGGATTGTTGTAGCGGGTAAAACAGGCGCAAGCTATGCCGCAACTATTGGTACTATGCAGGTTAACGAAGAAGTGGATGCACTTAATACTTTTGGTATTTCACCTATTGAATTTTTGGTTTTGCCAAGGCTCATTGCTCTCACTATAATGATGCCTTTTCTTACTATGTATGCGAATTTTATGGGAGTTCTTGGAGGGTTTTTAGTCACTGTTTTTGGTATGGGAATATCACCTGCGGCATTTGTAGAAAATGTACAGCTTATGGCTCATATTGACTCTTTATGGATTGGTTTGTTGCACTCCTTGGTTTTTGGTTTTCTTATTTCCCTTGCAGGTTGTTATCAAGGTTTGATTTGTGGGCGTAGTGCTGAAGCTGTGGGAAAAGCAACAACGTCTGCGGTTGTTAATTCCATAGTAGGCATTATTGTGGCTACTTCAATTATTACTATAATACTTAGTATTAATGACATGTAGAGCTTATATGAATATGAAAAATAATAAAAAAAACGTCATTGAAATAAAAGATTTAACGCTTGCGTATGGATCTAATATTATTCAAGAGAATTTAAATTTCACCGTGCAAGAGCAAGATATTTTTGTGATTATGGGCGCGAGTGGATGTGGAAAAAGTTCTTTGTTACGTGTGCTTATGGGGCTTCTTGCTCCTGCGCAAGGCTCTGTTTCTTATAATGGTGTGAACTTTTGGGCGCAAGATGAGAATAATCAAAAGAAACTTTTGCGTAATATCGGCGTGATGTTTCAAGGTGGAGCTTTGTGGACGTCTCGCACTTTAGCGGAAAATATTGCTATTCCCCTTGAACATTATACTAATTTGACTCCTAAGCAAATTGTTGATGTCTCTCGTTATAAGCTTGCGCAAGTTGGGCTTAGTGATTTTGGTGACTATTATCCGTCCGAAATCAGCGGAGGTATGAGAAAACGAGCAGGTATTGCAAGAGCCATGGCGCTTGACCCTCAATATGTTTTTTTTGATGAACCGTCTGCTGGTCTTGATCCTATAAGCGCAGCGCAACTAGATGAACTTATCTTGCAATTGCGTGATAGCCTTGGTATGACTATGCTTATTGTGAGCCATGAACTTGCGAGTATTTTTAGCATTGCTAATAATTCTATTTTACTCGATGCGAAAACAAAGACGTTTATCGCTAAGGGAAGCCCTTGTGATTTATTAGGTTCTGAAAATGAAGAGGTGCAAACCTTTTTACGACGAGGCAAAAAAAAGGGTGAGGGAACGGATCCGCTAGAATGTTTGTGATATATTCTACTGATATCTATCGACAAGCGGATGCTTTTGACTTACAATAATGTTTGAATTTTAGCGTTATAATATATGGGAAAGATATGACATCAAAAAAAAATAAAACCATCATCGGGATTTTTGTCCTTGGTGCTATCG
The DNA here is from genome assembly GCA_947038175.1 of uncultured Desulfovibrio sp. Lineage (GTDB taxonomy): Bacteria > Desulfobacterota > Desulfovibrionia > Desulfovibrionales > Desulfovibrionaceae > Taurinivorans. The sequence continues at coordinate 14,222 of CAMQVJ010000010.1, read as the reverse complement.
GGCTTATTTGCGCTGCTACTATCATTCTTGGATCGGGCTCTTTGCATAAGTCGACCGCGTCTTTTGTGCTTTATTTTAATAGCTCTGTGCGTGGGCTTACAGCGGGTGCCTCTGTTTATTTCAATGGCGTGCGTGTTGGTAAGGTGGCGTCTATGGAGATTTCACCCGATGGTGATCATATGACCTTTCGCACACCTGTTATTATTGAACTTGATAAGCAACCACTCAATGCTAATATATCAAAAAATGTACCGAATCTTGTTGATTATATGAGTGATCCTAAAATGATACGAAAACTCATACGCAATGGCTTACGTGCCAAACTAACCACCTCGAGTTTTATTACAGGGCTTCTTGTTATCGATTTGGCGATGGAACCTAATGCTCCTCCTGTTGACCCAGCGTCTCTTGAGCCGTTTGGTCAAATACCACAAATTCCGACTATACCCTCAGGCATTGAGTCTATGTTTACCGAGTTTTCAAAGTTACCTATAAAAAATATAGCGGCTGAAATGCTCACGACATTAATCAATATTAATAAAACGTTAGCAGATATGCAACTTGAAAAATTATCGGGCAATTTACAAGATGTTACAAGTACATTAGATACAACGTTGTTGGAATATTCCAAACTTGCGGCTGCTCTTAATTCTAATATGGATTCGTTGCTCGCAAAGACCAGCGCAACTCTTAATTCTGTTGATAGTATGGCAAAAAATGGAAGTGCTATTTTACAAGATAACTCTGCAACCATGTATCAACTATCACAAACAATGACCGCTATCCAAGAGGCAGCGCTCTCTGTTTCGTATTTAGCAAGATTACTTGAGAAAAAACCAGACGCACTTATTTTCGGAAAGGGTAACTAAATATGAAATATTTACGAAGCAATAAAATGATATCTAAATTTTTTTCTTTATCTCTTCTCTTGATGCTTGCGGCATGTTCTGCGGCGTCATCTCCCACCCGTTATTATATACTTGAAACAAATTCGCTAGATTCTAGCGCCTTTTTACAGAAAAACACAGGGCTTCAAAAGCAAGGCAATCGAGATAGTCAACAAAACAAGTCAGCTCTAGAAAATCAAAAAGGAAACACTGTACTTAATAAGGACAACCTTGCAGGGCCTCTTATAGCTATTTCCCCTGTGAGTATTCCAAGTTATTTGAATCGCCCTCAACTTGTCACACGCACTGGTGATGTTGGGCTTTCGATTAATGAATCACAACGCTGGGGCGAAGGTTTGCCTGTAGGGATAGCTCGTGTTCTTAGTGATTCCCTTACTGTAAATTTAGAAACATTAAAAATTTCAGCGATTCCTTTACGGGTGGGTATTTCACCTGATTATACCCTACAAGTCGATATTCGTCATTTTGAAGGTAAACTTAATGGTTCGTTGAGTTTGAGTGTGCTCTGGTCTTTGCGTGATAAGAAGCAACGAATTTGGCAAGCAAATTATGAAAATACTGTCAGTGCAGGGGAAACATATTCGCAGTATGTTCAAGCGTATGCTTCCTTAGTTGATCAATTTGGAAAAGAAGTCTCTCGTGTTTTTCGTGATTTATATATGCAAAAATAAATACTTTTCTCCTTGCATAAAATGGGAATAGCTTTGGATTTTGTAGAGCTAAAAGATGGTGTTGTATGTTGAAGTGCTTAGTAAAATGGATTCTGAAATTGCTTTTTCGAGTTGAAGTGCAAGGGCAGAATAATTATATAGATGCCGGCAAGCGCGTCTTACTTGTGATTAATGCGGGCTCTTTATTAGATACCCTGCTTGTATCGACATTTCTTCCTGATAAAGTTAGTGTCGTTGTGGATAGGCGGATTGCAAAAAAATGGTGGATGCGCCCTGTTTTGTCGTGTTCAAATGTCATTGAGGTTGATTTTTCTTCTCCTACGGCGACTTTGAAAGTAGTGCGTGCGATTAAAACGCATCAGCGTTGTATGGTTTTTCATGCAAAGCGCTTCAACCATGATCAATTTTTTATGAAATTATTAGAAGCGACTGCTCTTATTGCGGAAAAAGCGCAAGCGTATCTTTTGCCTATTCGTATTGATGGTGCAGCTTATTCTCATTTTTCTTATTTTCGCCATCAGCAGCGTTTACGCTATTTTCCAAAGATTTCTTTAACTATTCTGCCTCCGCAATCCCTTGGGTTTGAAAATGCACTTGAGCATAGATCACCAAGAGTTTTTCGAAGAAAAACGGCAACAAGACTTTATAAAATTATTACAGAGCTCATGGTGGAATCGACTAATGTGAATCTGAATATTATGCAAGTTTTTGTTGATGCAGTAGCAACACATGGGCGAAAGTATATTATTGCAGAAGATCATGAAAGAAAAACCATGACATATGGCACTATGCTTTTAAAGTCTCATGTGCTTGGGCGTGTGCTTGCTAAAAAGCTTTCAGGTGAAGAGCGTGTTGGTTTTATGTTACCAACGTCTTTGGCTGGTCTTGTTTGCTTTCTTTCGCTTCATGTTGCGAAAAAAGTACCGGCTATGATAAATTTCACCGCAGGTGCATCACCTGTTCTTTCTGCTTGCAAGACGGTAGAGTTGAAAACCGTTGTCAGTTCAAGACGATTTATCAAACTCGCCGAACTTGATCATTTGGAACAAGCCCTTGTGCAGGCAGGTATTCGTGTTCTTTATTTGGAAGATATCGCTGCGAATATATCTTTAGTCAATAAAATAAGAGGTGCTTTTGCTTCGCAATTCCTACAAGCCCCAAAAACCCCTGCGAGCGACCCTTTAGCTATTCTTTTTACCTCAGGCACAGAAGGTTTTCCAAAGGCTGTTTTTGCTAGTCATTCCAATATAATAACGAACAAAGAACAAATGCTTGCTGTGGTGGATATCCACTCTGGAGATAGGCTTTTTAATTCACTGCCCATGTTCCATACCTTTGGGCTCAGCGTGGGAACTATTTTGCCTTTAGCTATGGGAATAAAGCTTTTTATGTATCCCTCTCCCTTGCATTATCGTATCGTTCCTCAATTATTTTATGAAAGTTTATCCACTATTATTTGTGGAACAGATACCTTTTTTGCGGGCTATGCTCGTTATGGTCGACCATATGATTTTTCTCATGCACGCCTTGTCATCGCAGGGGCAGAAAAATTGCGAGATTCTACAGCACAAATATGGAAAGAAAAATACGGGGTTGAGATCTCTGAAGGTTATGGAGCAACGGAAACATCACCTGTTATTTCTGTGAATACTCCTGCGAATAAACGATACGGCAGTGTCGGGCGCATCCTTCCTTGTATGGAGCATCGCCTGAAAGCGGTTGATGAAATTAAAGAGGGTTCGTCATTATGCCTTAAGGGTGGTAATATTATGCTTGGGTATATGCGTGCCGGTACTCCTGGTGTTTTAGAAAGTCCAAGGGAAGATTTTAGCGATGGTGATGGTGAAGGTTGGTATGATACGGGTGACATTGTTGAACTCGATGATGAGGGCTTTGTCTATATAAAAGGCAGAGCGAAGCGTTTTGCAAAGCTTGGTGGTGAAATGGTTTCCCTTGTTGCAGTGGAAACAGCCCTGGGAGGGCTTTGGGGTGACATTGCACTTGGTATTGTTAGTATTCCTGACGATAAGAAAGGGGAGCAATTGGTTCTTATTATAGAAAAAGAAGACGTCACAGCAAGCCAAATTGCTGCCTATTTTGCGTCACGTGGAATTTCTCCTTTATGGGTGCCAAAGAGAATTCTCAGTGTAAAGCAAGTACCTATCTTGGGTTCTGGGAAATTTGATTATGTGGCAGCAAAAGAAAATGCATTGAAAAGTTATGAGAAATAACGGATAGTTAGTGCAGTTATACGACTTGTTTGATTGTTTTTGCTATACTTTTCTCTCCATATGTGTTACTTATAGCGTGATTATTATGAAATTTACGGTTTGAAATTTATGGTTTGAAATTTATTTCTTCTATTTATTCCAAGGGGGAACTATGTCTTCTGGATTTTTTCTAATTATGGGAATACTTGTTTTGGCTCCAGTTGGGTTTATGCTTTTAACTAAGTATAGAGACTTTAAACACTATGGGCACAGTGGTATCCCTGAGGGCATGGAAGAGCAATATCAAATGGCTATTGCCCCTGGTTCTGACGGTAAACCTCTCATGTACAACCTGACAACATGCAGGCACTGTGTGCGAGTTCATGATTTTCTCAATAAACATGGTATAGCTCATCATGACGTAACTGTTGACCATTTTGGTGGGGAAGCAAGGACAAAAGTTGTGGCTACCTTGCGTGCGTACAATCCTAACGCCTCTTTTCCTACTCTTGTTTTTCCTGATGGTAAAGTGATTATTGGTTATAAAGAAAATGCTTTGTGTGAAGCGTTTGGACTTAATGTTGAAGAAAAAGACTAGCTTGAGAGTGACAGAGAAAATTATATTTTATAATTTTCTACTTATTTGTTTTTTTAGCTGATTCATATATTTACTGGGAGTGAAAAATGCCTTTTGTTTCTCAAAATGAAGAAAAAATTTATAAGAAATGGCTGAAAGAAAGCCCTTTTAGTACCATAACACAAAAACTTTTTGGTGATATTACGCCAAGTGAAGAAGTGTGTCTTGACATTTTTCGCCAAGAACGTGACAGAACAAAGGCAAAAGAATTTCTTCCCTTTGCAGAGGTTTTTGGGGAAACTTTTCTCAAAAAAATTCCTACAGAGCTGACAGATGAACAAACTAATTATGTGGGTGCTATCACATGGAGTTTTATTGTTAATAAAATAGAACCTATGAATAAGTTACTCGAAAAATCCTATAAACTGTTTGATGACGAGAAAATGACGGAATCAATAGTTTTGTTGAAAAAACTTGCCGATGCTGGACACCCTGAAGCCTGCTATCTTATGGCGGCTTATGCCTTACAAGGGAAGGTTGTGGAGCGTAGCCCTGATGTGGCTTTTGAATACGCCAATAAAGCCCTTGAGTACGTGGCTCATCCACGGGCATGCCTCATACTTGCAGGCATGTACTACGAAGGGGCAGGGGTTGAGCATAATCGTCGCAAAGCGGGCTCTTTTGTATTGCAGGCGGAACGCACAGCAGAAAGTGATCCTGGGGTCTTTGCGCTTTTAGCAGAGTATTATCAAGATGGTTATGTTGTTTCTCGTGATGTGGAAAAGGCTGCCCATTATGCGCATAAAGCTGAAGGTTAAATTTAGATATATTTTTATTTAGAAGTTTTTTTATTAAAATACTTTTTGAGATGCCACTTTCCTATTCTTTATATGAAAGTGGCATTTTTTCATTTAAATGAGAGGCAAGGTGCAGTGATTTCTTAGCCGCTTTTTTTTGCAATTCTTTTTGAATCAAATAATGAGAATGTTTTATATCTTCTTTTTGCTATTATCAAAGTCTTAGTATTTCCACTTGCCGGCTACTTTTATTTGGATATGTTTGTACTTTGTATGAAATTTAGCGCATATTTTTTGATGTTCCCGTATAAACTAGGACTTTTGCAGGTACAAGTATAGGATTGTTAAAATTAATTAATCATAAAATACAGTATGTTAACTACATAAATAAAATACTTTAATTATTTATGAAAATACCGCTTGACAAGGTCAGGGTTTCCCCCTATATTTCCTAGACATTGACGCGGGGTGGAGCAGCACGGTAGCTCGTCGGGCTCATAACCCGAAGGCCGTAGGTTCAAATCCTGCCCCCGCCACCAATATAAATTTACTATTATAACAGTAAATAAAAAAGTCCCTTTAGGAAACTAAAGGGACTTTTTTATGGTTAATACTCAAATTTCAGCAAGAAAAAGAATTTATCTTGCTTGCCCATATACCCATCCTGATCCACAAAAACGCACAGATCGTTTTAATCTAGTCACTCACGTCGCAGCCGTCCTCATGCAAGAAGGTCATAGCATTTTTAGCCCAATAACTCAAGGTCACGCTATATGTCAATATGGTATAGAGCATGGCTTTGACGCATGGAAAGAGACTGACCTTTCAATCATTGAACATTGGGCAACCGACATTTTTCTACTCTCCATTGACGGCTTTAAAACATCTGTAGGTGTTCAAGCTGAACTTGACTATGCCCAATCTCTCAATATCCCCATATCGCTTTTATCAATAAACGACACCATAGGAAAGATTTTATTTACGTCCATAACGTCTCTTAGTGCGCATGCAATCTTGGAATTATTCAGCAAGAATCATACTAAAGAAAGAGGTTAGAGTGGAAGGAAAAACTCGTATCAGAACAGGACAAGGGCGAGTGGAATACTTAGCCCATAAAATAACAATTAATGAACTTTTATCTCAAGGCTACACCCTTATGAGTATCCATGAACAGCTCACAGGTGACGGTAAAATAACAATGTCATACAAGACGTTAAGCGGCATTCTCAGAGGAAACAGGGTCTATAAGAGCTGTGAATTAAAAGGTGATAGAATGGAGATTTTGCCTACACAGCATGAAGGAACATATTCTCAAAATATCCAAAACCAAAGCTCTGACAACGCAGACAGACCAAAAGGTCCGAAAATGATTGGTGCTTCAACAAATACGTTTATTCAATCAAGCAACAACTTCAGTAGAGAATTAGAAACGAATTCAAGCACAATAGAAAAAGAGGATAAGAATTAAAATGGCAAATATTCATATAGTATTACAGGGAAAAGGTGGAGTGGGCAAATCAATGATTTCTTCCTCTCTCCTTCAAGCCTTGCAAGAACTCGGTTATAAGGTTTTTGCATACGATACAGACCCTATTAATGCGACGTTGGCAAGCTATCAGGAATTTAATGTAAATCTCATAAAATTATTAGGTTCTGATGGAAATATTGATACTCGTCAATTTGATCAGCTCTTACAAGACCTTGCTGAAGCACCTCCTGAAACACATATGATTGTTGATAACGGTGCAAGTTCGTTTATTGCTCTTATGACATATATCAAAGAAAATGATATGTTAGAGGCATTAGCCGAGTTAGGGCATACCGTATTTTTTCATACAATCATTACTGGTGGGCAAGCAATTGGTGATACAATTGATGGTTTTGTCAACCTTACATTTAACTTTCCAGACTCAAAAGTGGTTGTATGGATTAATTCATTCTTTGGTGCTGTTGAGGTTGATGGAAAGACCTTTACGGACTTTAAGTGCTTCAAAGAAAATCAAAAAAGCATACATGCTGTTATCAATTTACCTATTGGGAACAAGGATTTGCTTGGCAAAGATTTGGAACAACTTTTTGCTAAACGCCAATCTTTTAACGTTGGCATAAATAGTTCAAATAATATTGCGGTTCGTTCTCGCCTAAAAAAATACTGGAAACAAGTTGTTAGCTTCGTTGATCAAGCCAATATTTGCTAAGGGAAAATAATAGGGAGAATGAAAATGACACATGATACGGACGATAACTACAATGATACGGATGCATACACAGACAACGACACATCAGATTATCCAGGTGGCGCAGACAACGCTGATGACGCACAAGAAGTAAATGACGAAAATGCTATACAAAGCCTTTTTCCCGATGGAATAGGATTAAGCATTGAAAATGTGCAAGCGCTTATTAGTAAGCACAATGAAACATTTGTTGCAAAAGACGACCCCATTTTACTAACGGTGACTATTCTTAATGCATTTTTGGAAGAGGACAGAAAACTCCAAAATAAATATCTTATCGCATTGAAAAATGTCTATTCAGAGCAAGTTAAAGATTTTCTCAAGCAAGTGCAGCAAAGCACGAATGTGGTGAAAGAGTCCTTGGAAACAGTGTCCATAGAAGGGCTTCAAAAAATCCACGAGAAAAGTACAGCACGGATAAATAACCTTGAAAATAATATGAAGTGGGCATGTATAATTATTGCTTGTTCCGCAGTGCTAAATGTCATTGTGTTTATGTTCGTTGCCTTTTTTAACTTCCATAAATAGGAAATAGAATTTCATGTTAGCAGATGACCGTTTAATAAAAAGCTTAGAACATAATTGTGGTGAACTTATCATGGACGCTATCCGTGATCCAAACGTCATTGAGATAATGCTCAACCCTGATGGCAAGCTCTGGATAGAAAAGTATGGGCAAGACCAAGAATATGCAGGAGATATCAACGAAGAGCAAGCAAAGCTTATATTGAGCCTTGTGGCTTCATCTTTAGACATCACGGTAAACACGCTAAATCCTGTGGTAGAGGGTATTTTTCCCCTTGATGGTTCTCGTTTTGAAGGTACGTATCCTCCTATTGTTCCTAAACCGTCCTTTTCTTTGCGTAAAAAAGCTTCAAGAATCATAAGTTTGGAGGAGTATCTTGAGAGTGGAATTATAAGTGCTGAAATTATTCCCATTATTCAATCTGCCATAGTTGACCGCAAAAACATTATGGTTGTTGGCGGAACATCTTCGGGCAAAACAACTTTTGTAAACGCAGTGATTAACGAGCTTTATAAGCTCTGCCCTCATGATAGATTGCTCATTTTGGAAGATACTCCCGAATTACAGTCAAAAAGCCCAAACAGTGTATTTTTTCAAACGTCCGACGTTTCACATATTAGCATGCAAAGTTTGACCAAAATTTGTATGCGTTATGCACCAAAGCGAATATTGGTGGGCGAAGTTCGAGACAGTGCAGCACTTGATTTATTGAAATTATGGAACACGGGACACCCTGGCGGAATTGGCACATTCCATGCGGATGGAGCTGAAGAAGCTCTTGAACGCCTTGAAGAATTGGTGGAAGAAGCAGGGAACGGCGAAAAGCGAAAACTTATTGGGAGGGCTGTGGATTTCATTGTTTATATGGAAAAACGATCGGACAATACACGCCGACTTTCCAAAGTGATAAGCGTTGAAAAATACGACACATTCGCCCAAAACTATATAACAAATATCATCTATAAATTGTAGAAAATAGAAAAATTGAGGAAAAAATGAAGCGTCTTATAAATTATTTACCCTTATTCATTGTTTGTAGTGTCTTTTTTCCCGAACTTGCGTTTGCAAGTGGTGGCATTGATGAATTTGCAGCACCTCTTGAGAAAGTGGTGAACACATTGACTGGAGATGTCGGTAAGGCTGTATCTGTTGCAGCAATGGCACTTTGTGGTGTTGTTTTTATAATGAACAAGGATGATATTACTGGCGGATTTAAGCTTTTATTAGGAGTAGTTTTTGGGATTTCATTTATCGCTTTTGCAGGCGGTATCGTGAGTGGCCTGTTTTCTTTTAGTGGTGCAATTATATAGCAAGCGTATAGGTGATTTTATGAATGACAGAAGATACATAGAAATACACAAAGCCTTGCATCGTCATACGCTTGTGCTTGGCGCAGAGCGTGAACTTGTCATGTTTACGGTTCTTTTTTGCTTTCTCGCAGGACTATCAAGCATGTCAATGGTTGGTTCACTGATAGTCTTCCTCGTGTGGGTATTTGCCCTCATCGGGCTTCGCAAAATGGCAAAAATAGACCCTCTTATGTCAAAGGTTTATCTACGCCATATAAAATATCAAGATTTCTATAGTGCAAGAAGCTCTCGTTGGAGAAAAAGCGAAGGATACAAGGTAAAATAATGCTGAAACTAAAAACATTCAGAAGCCAAGCAAAGGGCATGCCCGACTTGCTCCCGTATGCGGCACTTATCGAAGCAGGAATAATCTTGCAAAAAGATGGTTCTTTGCTCTGCGCCTGGGAGTTTACAGGGCTTGATACTGCGAGTGCAACCCATAACGAGCTTGCCTTTGTCAGTAATCAAGTATCTAGGGCGTTACAAAGCTTGGGGACTGGTTTCATGCTCCATGTTGACGCCATACGCTCGCCTAAAAAAGCCTACCCTAAAGACGAGCAAGCTTTTTTTCCCGATAAAATTACCAAGCTTATTGATGACGAAAGACGTGATTTCTTTGGCTCTGATGTGTGTTTTAGCACGATGACGACTTTATCTTTAACATACTTGCCAAGCTATAGCCTGACAAAAAAGGGAAAGAATTCCCTTGCCCTTTCAAAGGGTATAGAATTGTTCAAGGATTCTATCAGAATGCTTGAAGATTCCCTTTCTTCTGTTCTTAATTTATCACGCCTTACAGAATATGAATTACCCTTGCCAGTGAAGGAACTCGACGAGAATTCCTTTTTGCATTCCGATTTATTGGCTCATCTTCAGCACTGCATCACGGGGGATTTACAACCTTTTTGCGTGCCTCAAACTCCCATGTATTTAGACGCTCTTTTGGGTGGAGAAGATTTGCTAGGTGGTATTGTTCCTCAAATAGGTAATAAGCATATTATGGTAATTGCCATTGATGGACTTCCTCAAGAATCCTATCCTGTCATGCTTAAATCCCTTGATTCTGTGCCGTTCAAATTGCGTTATTCTACTCGTTTTATTTGCCTCGACCAATACGATGCGGAACGTGAAATTAATAATTATGTCAAAGGTTGGAATCAACAAATATTCAGCGTAATGGATCAATTTTTCAATAACCCGAATGCAAAAGCTAACCGTGATGCCCTGCTCATGAAAGAAGATGCGGAAGTCGCTAAAACAGAAGTGCAAGCAGGTGTTGTTGGTGCAGGTTATATGTCTTCAATGGTTGTTATGCTCGATGAAGACATTGAACAACTCAAAAATCAAGCGAGAGAAATACGTAAGCTTTTACAGGGTATTGGATTTACATGCCGAATTGAGAGCATTAATACTTTAGAAGCGTATCTTGGCTCATTACCTGGTAACTCCTATGCAAATATTCGCAGACCTTTAGTAAATACATTGAACCTAGCGGATTTATTGCCACTTTCAACGGTATACACAGGGCAAGCCATTTGCCCATCACCATTCTTTCCAAAGGCTTCTCGTCCATTATCGGTCTTAACAACGGATAACGGTGCAACACCTTTTTGGCTCAATCTTCATGTGGCAGATGTCGGGCATACGCTTATTTTCGGTCCGACTGGTAGCGGTAAATCAACATTATTAGCGCTTATTGCGGCGCAATTTCCTTGCTATAAAAACGCTCAAGTTTTTGCATTCGATAAGGGCATGAGTTTATTTCCACTCTGCAAGGGAGTCGGTGGTGCGCATTTTGAAATTGGGGTGGGCGATGAACTTGCCTTTGCTCCATTACAAAGGATTCATGAAAGCAATAGTGAGCTTGCTTTTGCCGAAGAATGGATTGCTTCTTTACTTACGTTGCAAAATCTCATTGTGCTTCCTGTTCATCGCAATGAAATACATGAAGCGATGCTGAAAATAAAAAGCAACCCCGAAAATATGCGCTCCCTCACGCATTTTAGCCATGTTGTGCAAAGTAGAGAAATCAAGGAAGCCATCGCGCATTACACCGCATCGGGAGTCATGGGTAAATTACTCGATGCAGAAGAAGATACACTAAGCCTCTCTCCCTTTGTTGTTTTTGAAATGGAAGAACTCATGAATATGGGGGATAAAAATCTCATTCCTGTTCTTACTTATATCTTTCATCGCATTGAAAAAGCCCTCACGGGGCAACCCACACTTCTCATTCTTGACGAAGCATGGGTAATGCTTGGACACCCTGTTTTTAGGGCAAAAATCAGAGAATGGCTCAAAGTACTACGTAAGGCAAATTGTGCTGTTGTGCTTGCCACCCAAAGCCTTTCAGACGCTAAAAATAGCGGAATAATGGACGTGCTTGTGGAATCCTGCTCAACGAAGATTCTATTGGCTAACTCCAACGCAAGACAAGAAGATCAATACGAACTTTATAAGGGTATTGGTCTCAATGATAGGGAAATTGACATTATCGCTCGTGAAGCCACTCCTAAGCGTGATTATTACATAAGCACATCAATAGGCAAACGACTCGTTCAATTGGCACTAGGGGCAAAGGCTCTCGCCTTTGTCGGCTCATCAGACAAAGAAAGCATTAAACGTATCAAGTTTCTCATAAATGAACATGGTGAAAACAAATGGCAAGAAACTTGGCTTGCTGAAAAAGTTGAGTAGGGGGAACGAGAGTATGAAAAACAAACAAAGAACACCGGCACAACTTCTATGCGATGCAATTGGTAAAAAAATACGAGGTTCTCATTGCTGTGGCAATACTCCTAGTTTGTATATTTTTTTACCTGAGGGGATTTTAGGTCGTGGGTATTCCGTTTCTTCTTATATAACTAAGCTAGATGGATTAAAGATATACCTTGAGCTTGAGAGTCATATGTCAGGGACATATGACGCAGAGCTAAGTCAGCGGACAATATTTCTTGTTTCGGTTACTTGTGTGACTGACTATACGAATATTGTTCGCGAGATGGTGTTTGTGGACTCAAGTGGACACAGAAATAGCTATCATATTTATAGTAATCTCTCCGTTTCAATCTCTCAAATGGGTAACTTTGTAAAAGAGCTCCTATCTTATCTGCAATACGATGTTGTTTCCCTGAGAACAGTATCGAATGCATCAATGAGAACTATTGATGCGGCTTCTGCTTGGTCTTCTGTTGATGATTTTGCTTTTTGGAGACAAGTAGCGTTAGCAAGGCTATAACAACAACATTTTTTTTCTGTCTGCGAATAGTACTGAAGCATTTTTTGCAAAGCATAATGCTGATGGGTATTTTTAATTTCACTATCCTTGATGACTATCATAACCCTGTAAAGAGTTTTATCCCGATAGTAGTCACAAGAGTTTTGAAAATATATTTTATAACCTGAGAACTCTTTATGACACCTAAACACTCTTACTTCTCCATAATATATGTGAGTCCAAAGGTGTACGCTTTCGATATATTTAGCATGTTTAAATGCTGTATTATATGAGGTGCGAGGTGTTGCTTGAAGAATTTCTCCAGTTGATTTACGTGGCAATGTGGGAAGAGTAAGTTTAGCTTCTTTTTTTCCTGCGTCGTCCAATTCTCTAAAATTGTCAACAACTTTTGTAAGGTCACGGGTACGTTTATGTTCATACAAAATCTGATTTCTAATCTTTTGACGAATATTACCATGTTCTTCTCGAACTATATGAGGAATCGACTCGGGGAGGTCATTAATTTGAGGAATATAAAGTTCATCGTCAATGTCCCTTGTGTCAATATTTTTAAATGGTCGGAAAAGATTTTTACCCCCATCTTTAATTTCTTGCTCGTATCGTCCTCTATTCGAAAGAATATCACTCTCCATGGCATGATAGATTCCCCAATAGCAAGTATCGGCATGATTACATTTAGGGTTTCTTCTAAAATGAGCCTCTCTTTTAGACCCTTCAGAAGAGTAATTAACTCCTGTAATTTCAGACGGAATAGTAAGGTTACGACATTGTTCATCACTACACAAAAAAGTAAAGCGTTTTCTTGGTTCTGCTTGTGCAAAATACGCTTCTTTGGCGTCGTCAATATCCATTATCCTTTTATGTTCAACGCAATATGCTTTAGAAATTTTTTCAGACATTATCAACCTCGTTTTGTTTCATAATTACACACGAACAATTATAAGATAATCAATAACCTCAAAAAATCAAGGAGACAATCCATGAATAAAAAAATTATTATAATCGCATTTCTCTTAACATACTCACTATTTCCAGTGAATAACGCCCATGCCGTGACCGCATTTTGCACAAACTGTTCTGACAAGTTTGTGCAAATAATGGAAAGAGTAACCAACGTAGAGCAACTAAAATCACTTTATGCGCAATATGCCGAATCCATTCAGCAGACCGCATCACAAATACAAATGGTTCAACAAAATGTTGAACAGTACACGAATATGGTGAGAAATACAGTAGCCATACCGAAGAACATGATTGCTAAAATATCAAAAGAACTCACCCGTTTTGCACAGATAACAAACTCTGTAAACACGATGAGAGCAGACATTATGGGCTTAGAAAATGTTTTTGATACGCTATACCAAACTCAAGAGGATTTTGGAAAATTAGCCAATATGCCACGAGAAATGGCAAGCGGTAGAAATATGACCATTCGGGCTAATTTGGACGTGATGTCTAAGCGTGTGGATGAAGCCACACAAGCCACCTTTCAAGTTTCAGGAGCACAACTCAAAGATTTAGAAATGTCAGGGGAAACAGAAAGCTATATCAACGAATTACTCAATACACCCGAAGGACGCATGGAAGCCCTGCAATCAGGAAATCAATTAGCAGCCATGCAAATACAAGAAGCTCGCCAACTCCGAGAACTTATAGCAACAAGCTTGCAATCGGATTTGGCGAGCCAAATAAAAGACGAAAAACAGGAA
>CAMQVJ010000009.1 GCA_947038175.1 uncultured Desulfovibrio sp. | reverse complement strand
AAAATGTTGTAAGACAATTATTAAAGCACAGATGCATGCCTTACTAACAGTAGCTAACTGCTTTATATACGAATATGAAACAAAATACAATTATTTCTTTGTGTATTTTTTAATTACCACAAAAAATAAATAACCAAGAAACTTAGACTTTTAATAGAAACCCATATGAGGCAGTTTTAGTATGAAAAATTACTTAGAATGGATTTGTTAAGCTCATTTTAAAAATTCAAATATTTTATTCTAAGTTAATTGTAAACTGAATTGCACCATTAAGGGGTACAAAAAAAAGTAGCCCAAAGACATACCTTTATGTAGAATTAAGTTTCCACACAAATTTCACAAAAAGGTATTATCATTGAGCTATACTCACTTTACAATAATTATAGTTGCCTTTGTTTGCTGTCCCACTTACGTCTTATGTTCATTTTGTACCCTCCCGTCATAGAGAGTCTCTTAACTTTTAAAATTTGTTAATGGGGCTCAGTATAAGTCTCTTGACTCATCCAATATTGTATGCTAATAGGTTATAAACTAGCTAGTATACAACGTGTTCTAGTTAAGAGTTCTTAGTTTTATATATTGTGTTCGCCGCTACCTTTTTCTAAATTATTCGATGATATAGTTTAATATTTTTGCCCAACCTGTTTAGAAGATATTATTTAAAGTAGGGCGTTGATAGCACGATATGTTTTTATAGCTAGGCTGAAAGTTTATATTGAGGACAAAGATATCTAATTTAAGTAATCAACCCATCTTGCTTACATAGTCGATATAACAATTACTTTGAAAGGCTATTGATATGAAAAGTATTCCTGTCCAAAAAGCCGTGGGCATGACTTTATGTCATGATATTACCGAAATTCGCCCTGGTAAGTGTAAAAAAGTTGCTTTTTCACGGGGACACTTCGTTGAAGAAAAAGATGTTGAATATCTTTTGCGCTTAGGAAAAGAGCATCTCTATGTTTGGGAAAATGCAGAAGGTTTTGTTCATGAAGATGATGCGGCTTTACGCATTGCAAAAGCAGCAAGCGGTTTAAATATTGAATATACTAAACCAGAAGAGGGAAGAATAAATTTCACCTCACAAAAGCAAGGCTTGCTAAAAATAAATTTACCTCTCCTTAATCGCTTAAATAGCATTCCTAATGTTGCCATTGCTACTGCACATTCTTTACAAGAAGTGGCGCAGGGAAAAATGGTTGGGGGGACACGAGTTATCCCGCTTGTTGTAGAAGAAAGCACGCTATGTGCTGTTGAGGAATGCTGTAAGGGTACGGATCCATTATTTAGCATTCTTCCTTTTAAAGACTACAAAGTAGGCATCGTTGTTACAGGGAGCGAGGTTTTTTCTGGGCGCATCAAAGACGCTTTCACCCCTGTTTTAGAAAAAAAATTCTCTCATTGGCAATGCACAGTGCATTCTACTACGGTGGTACCTGATGGAACCGCCAAAACAGTGCAAGCCATAGAAGAAGCTTTGGCTTCAGGTGCTGATTTTATAGCCTTAACTGGCGGGATGAGTGTTGATCCAGATGATAAAACACCTGCCGCCATCCGTGATGTTGCTAGTGAAGTAATTACCTACGGAGTACCCGTTTTTCCTGGTGCCATGTTTATGCTAGCGTATAAAGGAACTATACCCATTGTTGGGCTTCCTGGATGCGTTATGTACAATAAAGCGAGTGTATTTGACCTTATAATGCCTCGTATTTTGGCTGGGATTCGTATCACAAAACATGATATTCTCAGCCTTGCACATGGTGGACTGTGTGAAAATTGTCCAGAATGTCGTTATCCTTCCTGTTCATTTGGAAAATAAATTTAACAAAAAATAAATTTAATCCAGCAGAGCACAGAACGAGGAAGATACGCTAACATTTTTTATGAATATCCATAAAATATCCTAACGCCTTACTGTATTGTAAACTTTTTTCAAGGAGTTTGAAATGATTCAGAAAATTTTTTGCGTGAATGGTGTTGAACGTAACGTTTTTGCAAAGTCCTCAGCTACTTTATCAACGGTTCTGCGTGAGCAATTAGGCTTAACGGGCACAAAGGTTGGTTGTGGTGAAGGGCAATGTGGAGCCTGTTCTGTTATTATGGACGGCAAAGTTGTTAGAGCCTGTATCGTAAAAATGAGTAAAGTTCCTGAGCATGCACAGGTTACTACCATTGAAGGCATTGGCACACCAGAAAATTTACATCCGATTCAACGCGCATGGATTAAATACGGCGGAGCGCAATGTGGTTTCTGTTCTCCTGGTTTTATCGTTTCTGCGAAAGCTTTACTTGATGCAAACAAAAGCCCAACTCGTGATGATGTTCGTGAATGGTTTCAAAAACACCGTAATATCTGTCGCTGTACTGGTTATGTTCCATTAACCGATGCAGTTATGGCAGCAGCCCAAGTTTTACGCGGTGAAATTCCAGCAACAGATCTCGACTTCGTTATGCCTGCTGATGGCCGTATTTGGGGTAGCAAATTCCCTAGACCAACAGCTGTAGCAAAAGTAACTGGCCTTCTTGAATATGGTGCTGACCTTGGTTTAAAATTACCAAAAGATGCTTTGCATATTGCGTTGGTACAAGCCAAAGTATCTCATGCAAATATCAAAAAAATTGACACCTCAGAAGCTGAAAGAATGTCTGGTGTTGTTAAGGTTATTACCCATAAAGATGTTAAAGGTAAAAACCGTATTACTGGCCTTATTACCTTCCCTAGCAATAAAGGCGACGGTTGGGACAGACCTATACTTTGTGATACTAAAGTTTTTCAATATGGTGATACTCTTGCCATGGTATGCGCAAACACCTATGAAGAAGCTGTTGCTGCTGCAGAAAAAGTAAAAGTGGATCTTGAGCCATTACCAGCATACATGAACTTGCTAGCGGCTAAAGCCCCTGATGCTATTGAAATTCATCCAGGAACACCAAACACATACTTCACCCAAGATTTAGCAAAAGGTGATGATACTGCGCCAATTTTTGCTAAAGCTGATGTTGTGGTTGAAGAAAGCGTTATTTCCAGTCGTCAACCTCATATGCCAATAGAGCCTGATGTAGGTTTTGCATACTATTCTGATGATGGTAAATTACATATTCACTCAAAATCCATTGGCGTTCATTTACATGTGTACATGATTGCACCAGGCTTAGGTGTTGAACCTGAAAACTTGGTTATCACTGCTAACCCTATGGGCGGAACATTTGGTTACAAATTTAGTCCTACCATGGAAGCTCTCGTTGGTGTTGCAACCATAGCAACAGGACGTCCTACGTTCCTACGCTATACCTATCGCCAACAACAGCAATACACAGGTAAGCGTTCTCCTTTCTATATCACCACTCGTTTTGCTGCTGATAAAGCTGGTAAACTGTTGGCTATGGAAACAGATTATGACGTAGACCACGGTCCATATTCAGAATTTGGCGATTTGCTCACCTTGCGTGGTGTGCAATTCATCGGTGCTGGTTATGATATTCCAAACATGCGCGGTCAAGGCCGTACTGTTTGTACAAACCATGCATGGGGTTCTGCATTTCGTGGTTTTGGTTCTCCTCAATGTTACCTATCTTCAGAATTGTTGATGGACAGACTTGCAGAGAAATTAGGCATGGATCCATTAGAGTTGCGTTATAAAAACGTATACAGAAAGGGCAGCAAAAATAATAGTGGACAAGCTCCTGACTCTTATTCATTGCCTGCTATGCTTGATGCTATGCGTCCTAAATATAAAACTGCCCTTGAAACTGCAAAGGCTCAATCAACAGCTACACATAAAAAAGGTGCTGGCATCGCAATTGGCGTATATGGTTGCGGTCTTGATGGTCCTGACTCCTCCTCTGCTTATGTAGAAATGCATGCCGATGGTACAATTACAGTCGGAACAGCATGGGAAGATCATGGTCAAGGCGCTGATTCTGGTGCTATTGGTACCGCTCATGAAGCTTTACGCCCAATGAAAGTAGACGCTACTAAGCTTCGCTTTACATGGCCTGACTCAGAAAAAACTCCTAACTCAGGGCCTGCTGGTGGTTCTCGCTCACAAGTTGTGACGGGTAATGCTATTCGTGTAGCTTGTGAAAATATGCTAGAAGGATGCAAAAAATCTGGCGGTTACATGAGCTATGATGAATTAGTGGCAGCTAAAAAGCCAACTAGATATGATGGTACTTATACCATTCCTGGTACACACTGCGATGACAAGGGGCAAGGCGAGCCTTTCAAAGTATACATGTACGGCGTATTTATGGCCGAAGTTACTGTTGAATTGTCCACTGGTAAAACAGCAGTAAACAAAATGACTTTGATGGCTGACGTTGGTAAAATCAACAACCGTCTTGTGGTTGATGGCCAATTATACGGTGGTATTGCTCAATGTATCGGTCTAGCACTCAGCGAAGACTTTGAAGATATCAGCAAGCATTCTACCATGATTGGAGCAGGAATACCTACAGTTAAAGATATTCCTGATAATATCGAACTGCAGTATTTTGAAGAAGAACGTGAATTTGGTCCATTTGGTGCTGCTGGTGTTGGTGAACTTCCACTTACCTCAGGACACCCTGCAATATTGAATGCTATCAATAATGCTTGTGGAGCACGTTTAACACGAATCCCTGCACGTCCTGAAGCGGTTTTAGAAGCATTAAAGAAAAAATAACCCATACATTTTAGGTATATTAATATACCCCGATGCAGTGTATTATGCATTGTATCGGGGTATTTTTGAATATGTCATGCATAAATAGCCTTCGGCAAGAGTATTTTTTTCGAAGAGAAAAGCCCATTTTTCTGAAAAAATAGTATAATAAAGAATTATTGCAATTAGTGCGGGGTCAAGGGGCATCATGCCCCTTGCGGGTATGGGGTGGAACCCCACATAAAAATCATAATCAAATATATTATGCATTGTATCGGGGTATTTTTGAATATGTCATGCATAAATAGCCTTCGGCAAGAGTATTTTTTTCGAAAAGAAAAGCCCATTTTTCTGAAAAAATAGTATACTAAAGAATTATTGCAATTAGTGCGGGGTCAAGGGGCATCATGCCCCTTGCGGGTGTGGGGTGGAACCCCACATAAAAATCATAATCAAATATATTAAAAAATAAAAAATAAAAAATAAAAAAAATAAGAAAAGAATAAGAAAAAACAAGAAAAGAATAAGAAAAAATAGGTAACGCTATGGATCAGCAAGTATTACGTGATTTTGAAGCTTTGTGTGTACAAGAAGAAGCCCCTGCCTGTCAGAGCTCTTGCCCTTTGCATGTGGAGGCAAAAACATTCATACAATTAATGGCGGAAGGCAAAATAACTAAAGCCCGCCAACAATTAGATAGGGTTTTACCTCTTTCTTGTATTACGGCATACCTATGTGAAGGCCCTTGCCAAAATGCATGTAAAAGAGCTTCTATTGATGATGGCATTAATATGCCTCTTCTTGAGCGGGCATGTATTTTAAATAGTGAACCCACCAAAGTTATGCCCTTACCTGAATCGGGTAAAAAAATATGTGTGGCTGGTGCTGGTCTTTCAAGTTTAGTTCTAGCATGGGAATTAGGAAAAAAAGGTCACTTGGTGCATCTTTGCCATACGCAAGAAATAGGCAATGATATCATAAATAATAGCACGAATTTGTCACCAAACCAATTGTCGAACCAATCTTTACATACAAACCAATTACGCACAGGCGATTCTGAATCCACCCTGAAAAGTGCTATGGAAACCGCGATTTCTCAACTAAAAATTGTACGTGTGGAATTTTCTAAATGCAATAAATTTGATGATAATTGGATACATAATGCTTTAACAGACTTTGATGCCGTATATCTCGGCTTGGATGATAGCACGGTTACGGCGTCTTCGTTTAATCTTGACAAAAAAAATGGCTCCTATACAGATAAGCCCTTAACCTTAGTGACAGAAAACCCCAAAATTTTAGCGGGTGGCTGGGTAGAAAAAGATTTTAGTTTTATACAAAGTATGGCAGATGGAAAAAAAGCTGCTGGCTCAATTGATAGAATATTACAAGGGGTTGCGCCAGAAGTAGCAAGAGAAAAAGAAGCAACCTATGAAACAAAACTCTACACAAATTTAGATAATATAAGCCCATCGCCCTATATCGCACCCGAAAAACCTTTATTCCCCGAAGTGGACGAAGCACAAAAAGAAGCCTTGCGCTGCATACAATGCACATGCCTTGAGTGCGTGAAGCAATGCTCATTTCTTGCACGATATAAAGCATATCCCAAAAAATACTTACGTGAAGTTTATAATAATCTTTCTGTTGTGCACGGATTACGCCAAGCAAATACTATGATTAATTCCTGTACACAATGCGGACTTTGTGCAAAAATTTGCCCACAAAAACTTGATATGGGAGAATTTTTCGCCCTTGCACGGCGTGAAATGGTAGAAACAAAACGCATGCCCCCCTCGGCCCATGAATTTGCGTTAGAAGATATGTTTTCCAGCAATTCCGATGCCGTGCAGTTTTACAAACACCAAGTTAACCACAACATAAGTGCCTATATGTTTTTTCCTGGTTGCCAATTACCTGCCGTATTACCAGACCAAGTTATCTCAGCCTACGAGCATATTCAAAAGCATTTAACGGGTGGCGTAGGATTTCATTTTGCCTGCTGTGGCATTCCTGCTGCATGGGCAAGAAAAGATGAATATATGCAAGCAACTATCAACACATTCAAAAACAATTGGGAAGAAGCAGGAAAACCTCGCTATATATTTGCCTGCGCTTCTTGTTCTGAATTTTTCCATACCCATTGCCCAGAAATCCCTCAAATAAGTTTATGGGAAATTTTGGCTGATATGCCCTTACCCGAAAAATTCAAAAACCCATTTCAGCATGTTTTATCCATACACGACCCTTGTTCTTCTAGGGACGCCCCTGCCATGCAAACTGGTTTACGAAAATTTTTATCAAATCTGAAGCAAAATTATGCGGAATTAGAATTTGGTAAAGAAATGACAAGATGCTGTGGTTTTGGTGGCTTAGCTTCTGAAGCGCACCCTCAAAACACAGAATGTTTTGTGCAAGAAAGACAAGCAGATACGGATGATGCTTTATTAGTATATTGCGCTATTTGTAGAGAACGCATGCAAAAAATGCATAAAAACTGTTTGCATGTTTTAGAAATTGCTTTTCCGACAAGCCAAGATATTTCACTCGAAAAATCCATAGAAACATCTTTTTTAAGTCTTTTTGAACGACAAGACAGGCGTTTAACGTTTAGAAGCACCATATTAAAGCAAATATGGGGAGAGAGTTTTAATAATATGCAGAAAAAACACACTTTGCAACAAGCAGACAGCATGCAATTACACATCAGCGCAGAAGTGGAAAATATATTGAATGAACGACGCATACTGCGCTCTGACCTTGTTGCAGTATTGGCCGAAGCTGAAAAAAAAGGCGCATCTTTTTATAATTCACAAACAGGGCATCACCTTGCCTCATTCCGTCCTCGACAAGTAAGTTATTGGGTGGAATACAAAAAAGAAAATGATGGCTCTTATCATATTTTCGATGCCTATTGCCACCGCATGATTGTGCCTGGGGTAGACGGTGAAGGCGCTTTGCCAAACTTTGAAATGCCATGTTGCCAACAAGGTAAACAGGAAGGAAAAGCATGAGAGCGGAACTAAAAGAAATTACGGGCGAAGGGTGGCAATGTCAAAATTGTCAATCTACCTTACAACGCATGCCTGTAGATATAAGCTATATGGGAAGTAATTTTCAGGTGGAACTACCGCGATGTGTGAAATGTGGCTTTACTTTTATTCCACCAGAACTCGCTCTAGGTAAAATGCGTGAAGTGGAAAAAATACTGGAAGATAAATAAAATAGAATTTTGTTTTGGTTTGGTTTGGTTTGGTTTGGTTTGGAAGAATATAAAATTTTGTTTTTCTTGGGGGAAAGGGAAACTTCTGAAGAAATTTTCCCTTCCCCCAAACCCCCAACCCTTTCAAAACTTTTTAATTAAATAGAGGTCACGAGCATCATGCCCCAAAGTCAGGGACAGGGAACGTGGAGTGGAACCCCATATAATATAATAAGAGCTTTGTGGTAAAACTATTGAGGTAACTATGAATGAAACACAAA
Organism: uncultured Desulfovibrio sp.; assembly: GCA_947038175.1. Lineage (GTDB taxonomy): Bacteria > Desulfobacterota > Desulfovibrionia > Desulfovibrionales > Desulfovibrionaceae > Taurinivorans. The sequence goes on along the minus strand of CAMQVJ010000009.1, from coordinate 43,198 downwards.
TTATGGTGCTTGAGCTTGGTAGCAAAGGCTACACTTGCGCGCAAATATTGATAATAGGTGCACTGCGCCTAATGGGTAAAGAGGGGGAAGAAAGCGAGCCGTTAGTGCGCGCTATGAGTGCATTAGCGCAAGGTGTGGGTAATTCTGGACAAATCTGCGGTGCGCTTTCGGGTGGATTATGCCTTTTATCTATGTATAGCGCTAAGGGCAATGATTATGAACAAGCTATGCAAGAAGAAGCTTTGCTCATGGAGGCTTTGCTTACATGGTTTGATAAAGAAGTCTGTGTTGGCTGTGATAATACTTGTGATTCTATTTTGGGTTTGACTGACTTGAATGCAGACCTAAAGGGTACAGGAAATCCATCTGCACCAATACGCAGTATGAACCAAGAACGCTGTGGCTCTCTCATTGCTAAAACATGGGATAAATGTTTACAATTACTACAAGAATACAATATCAACCCCAGCGAAGGACGAAACTAAAAATTTTGTTTATATATTGATTGTAAAGGAATGCATGAAAATTTTGCGTAAAACAAAAAGTGTTTGCCCTGTTTGCCTTAAAAGTATCAATGCAAATTTAATACAAATAGATTCAGCACGCACGGATTTAGCACAGGAAAATTCAGCACGCACGGATTTAGCACAGGAAAATTCAGCACGCACGGATTTAGCGCAGGAAAATTTACGAAATTATCCTCTTAAAAGCAGTTCGTCAAATGCTGAAAACAATCTTTCCAATAGCGAAATTATTTTATCAAAAGTATGTGAAGAACATGGAAAATTTGAAGCGGTTGTTTGGCGTGGTGGACCTGATTTTGAAACATGGACAGCGGCGACATCAAGTCAATCCACAAAAAGTTTGGAAGCCTTAGAATCTTACGCAAAAAACCCTCTTATTGATGCATTGTCACCTACATTTTCCGAATCATTTTCTAACCAATTTGTTAATGCATTACCTAAAGAGTGCCCACACAATTGTGGTTTATGCGCTCAGCACGGGCAACGAACATGCACTGTTTTACTTGAACTTACGCATGCTTGTAATTTGCATTGCCCTGTTTGTTTTGCTAACGCCACAAATATAAATGACAATAAAAGCACAGAAAAAACAAACACAAACACGGATTTTCTTTCTCTTGATGAAGTGCGTGAACAATTAGCATGGATACATAAACAAGCGGGTTCTATTGTTTTGCAATTATCGGGCGGAGAACCAACCCTTTACCCTTATCTCATAGAAGTAGTGCAAACGGCTAGCCAACTTTTTGGTGCAGTGCAACTAAATTCTAATGGATTGCTATTGGCTCAAGATGAAAATTTAGCAAAAAAACTCAAAGAAGCAGGGTTATCTTGGGTTTTTCTGCAATGTGACGGCGATACAGATGCCATTCATATACAATTGCGCGGACAAGCGCTTCTTGAAACAAAAATCAAAGCCATAGAAAATTGCAAAAAAGCAGGCCTTTCTGTGGTTTTAGTTTCCGTAGTAGCAGCCGATGTGAATGATGATAAACTTGGTGATATGTTGCGATTTGGGCTTTCATTTTTCCCAACCGTGCGTGGAGTGCATTTTCAACCCATGACCCTTTCAGGGCGCAATATTTTTCATGGAAAAAGAACACATATCACTTTACCAGAAGTCATAACAAAATTATCACAACAAAGTAATGGAATGATTAAAGTGGAGCATGCTTTGCCATCTAGTTGCGAACACACGCTGTGCTCTTTTCACTGTCGATATTATGTAACTGCTGACGGAACATTGCAGTATATACGAGCAGAAGCGGATTGCGCCTGTGACATGCCTGTGAAGAAAAAACAGGTTAATGCCCAACTAAATACCACACTAAATAGCACGCTAAATACCAAAACAGGCACAGAAAAAGATACTGAAGCCACTACTAAAAATAATGGCAATTATGCGACTATCAGTGATGACAGATTTGATGATGCACCAGAAAGATCCATAGAATCCATAATACGTTCTTGGCAAGGATCACCTCAAAAAGAGATGCCTAGCAAAAAGTTTGATAGCGAAAAGCTTGATAGCGAAAACAATCCAAATACCATAGATGAAAATATCAGAAAAGATGAACAGAATGAACCCGATGCACCCGGTGCACCCGATGCATTTGATGCATTTATTAATCGAGCAAGAAATCAAACTTTTAGCGTAACGTGCATGGCGTTTCAAGATGTGCACACGCTTGATTTAAAACGATTGCAAAGATGTTGCGTGCATGTGTATGATAGACAAAACAAACTCATACCTTTTTGTGCTTATAATCTAACATCACTAGACGGTGTTTCTTTATATCGAAAGTCCTAACTGTAACATTTACCAGTTATAACAGTGCCTAATTACAAACCGGTTATAACATATTCCAACTAATTCTACAGTCCAAAGGCTCCCTGTATTTGTGAAAAAAGGCTTTGCACTTTCAAGAAGGATATATATGCCCAACGATTTTTTTGAAAGAATTATTGAAATAAATCAAAGTATAACTCGTATTCCCCTGCCTTTTTGCTTGGGTGATTGTCCTATTTCAAAGGATTCAGAGCAAAATAATTATATTCAAAATAGTTATGCGCTTAACACATATGTACTTGATACATGTGCACTTGATAGGCAAGCTCAAGAATTTCTTTCCAAGTATTATCAAATCCCCATTAATTCTGCCCATGCCTTAGATTTACACATAAATATCTGGAACTATGAAGCATTAATTCATAGCATTTGGCATGCACAGCAGCATTCTTTTGCTTACAAAGAACAACTTTCAAGCATAGCCTGCCAAAAATTATTAGAAGACTTTCGTGAACAATTTACCAATAAATGCCTTAAAAACAATGAAATACGCTTGCGGTGCAAACAACTTCTTGAGCATATACCCTGCACCACGGGACAGGATATCGCCGCACATTCCGATGCCTATTTAGCGGTGAAACACGATGATGTGCACGGGCTTATAAGTGTGGAAACATCAGGCACGACAGCACAATCGCAGGCACAAACGCAATCGCAATCACAATTACAAGCACAAGCACAATCGCAATCGCAAGCACAATCGCAAGCACAATCGCAAGCGCAAGCACAATCGCAAGCACAATCGCAAGCACAATCGCAAGCACAATCGCAAGCACAATCGCAGGCACAATCACAAGCACAAGCGCAAGCACAATCGCAAAATATGTTGCAAAAAGATGCGGCGGCGCATAGTCCTTCTCTTTCTTCAAAACGTGTGTATTGTTCTGCTAGCGACCTTCAAAGTACAGTGGATTTCTTTTTTTATGGCATGCAATATATGCTTGGCAAAGATGGAAACAAAGTTGCCCTTCTTATGTCAGGTTCAAGGCAAGGCAGTGTTGGGCATCTACTCAAAGAAGCCATGGATGCGCTTGGCGTAGACTGTATGGTTTTTGGTTTTTCTACTGATATGGAAGAAGTAACAAAAGCGTTATTAGAATATGAGCCAAGCTGCCTTATTGGTGTGCCGTGGCATATTTTATCCCTCTCCCATTATGCACAAAGCACAAAACTAAAAGACACCGTCACTTGTGTTCTTTTAAGTGGCGATTCTTTAAGCCCTCACATGCGCAAACATATGGCAGAAAATTTGGATTGTGATGTTTTTGTGCACTATGGTTTGACAGAAACAGGGCTTGGCGGTGCCGTGGAATGCAAGCAGCATGCTGGTTTACATATGCGACAACTCGATTTATACGTGGAAATTTTAGATGAGCATTTACAAGCGGTAGACGATGGCGTGGAGGGAGAAATTGTTATTACAACACTTACACGCCAAGCAATGCCGCTTATTCGCTATCGCACGGGTGATGCGGGTAAACTTATACACGAAAAATGTGCTTGCGGTTCTGCTTTGCAGCGTTTACAAGTGCAGGGTCGTATACAACAATCCATTTTATTGCGAAATAAAAAATCTGTGCATATGACAAGTTTTCAAGACTTTTTTTATGCACATTCTGGCCTTAGTGATTTTGATATCTGTGTTTTTACCGATGAAATTTCTACTCATTCTTGCTTGATTATAGGTGTGTCTTTCAATACATTCCATGACTTTGGCAAACGTGATTCTCATAAAAAAAATTCTGGCGAACTGACCTCTGAAAACCTTGATTCTGGCGAAGCTGATTCTGGCGAACTTGATATTTTACGAAAATCTTTTGCAAAAACCTTTGATATGTCTGTTCTCAATTTACTGACTGATAACTTAGACGGCAACAACTTGCCTACTCATAATTTATGCGACATACGCAAAGAAAATTTACCAAAAATAGCCTTGAAAGAAAATACAAATACAGGCATAATGGATTTTTATATTTGTTCAATGAATGCCTATAAAAATTTCATTGCACAAAATACACCTGAAAGCATTCCTGAAAATATTTCTGAATTATCCCCTCTAAAACCTATGCCCAAAACCCCTAGTTCTAAAAAATACATCCGATATTTACAGGGCTCTTTGTCCCATTTATATAAAACTATATAAAGGTCAACCGTATGAAAACATTATATGCGTGCATTCTCGAAAGTTTACAACAAGGTCAGCCCATTGTTGAAGTAACCATTATTGAACAAAATGGTTCTGCCCCACGTGCGGCTGGAACAAAAATGCTTGTTTTGCAAAATGCAAGCACTAAGGAAATAAATATAAAAGGAACGGTTGGCGGCGGTCTTTACGAGGCTAAAGCCATGGACTTTGCCAAAGATTTATTTACGAAATATGAGAATAGTACGGAACAAAAACCTTTATCTTTAATTCTTTCTTTTGATTTGCGTGGTAAAAACTTCCCCAGTGATATGGATATGGTGTGTGGAGGCGAGTTACGGTTGTTAGTGGAATATATCCCTGTCACAGAAGAAAAAACTTGTTTATATAAATCTCTTGTGCAAGCTGAAACATTAGGACAAGCATGTACGCTTATGACCTCGTTCAAAATACTGCCACTAGAAATTCCTGATATCTATAAAGTTCACACAGACAAAACACTCTTTTATAATAATACATTTGATGCATCAAAGTCTACACCTCTTAAAACAACACAACAACAAGACACTATTATAATACATCTTACTGAAAACGCACAAAAAAAGATGAGTAATATTGTGTTAGATGAGTATGAATATATTTTTGAAACATTACATAAACCTTACACAATACATATTTTCGGTGCGGGGCACGTATCATGCGAATTGGCAAAAATTACCCATTATCTCAATTTTAAAACCATAGTAATGGATGACAGGGCCGAATTTGCCAATGCAGAACGTTTTCCAGATGCTGTTTCGCTGGTTCTTCCATCACTTGATCAAGCATGCATTGAAAACTATTTCAGCACCCATACTATTGATTCTCATGATGGAATTGTCATTGTGACAAGAGGCCATGCCAAAGATAGAGATGTACTCGCCGCATCTTTGCAAACAAAGGCAGGCTACCTAGGCATGATTGGTAGCAAAAGTAAAAGACAAACAACCTATGATTTTTTATTAAACAATGGCTATAGTAAAGAAGATTTTGCAAAAATACATTCACCCATTGGCTTATCCATCGGTGCGCAAACACCAGAAGAAATCGCCATCAGTATAACAGCAGAATTGATACAATGGCGCTCTAAGCATATCCAGCCGATATAACGTATGCATATTACACCTTCAAACAATTCTAATCAATTTTCTGCAATCATTTTGGCTGCGGGCTATTCATCAAGAATGAATGGAAAACTAAAGGCACTCTTGCCTTTGGAATCATTCCCCCATCTTTTACACATGGTCATTGACCGTTTTAAATCTGCTGGCGTGCAAGATATACACATTGTGCTTGGGCATGAGCACGAAAGCATTAGAAAAATAATAGAAGATTTAGGGTGTTGCGTCGTCTATAATCCTGATTTTGCTAAGGGTATGTATAGCTCTATTTATACTGGTATACAATCTGTTTTGAATAAAAACACGACTAAAGCAAGTTTTATTTTGCCGGTGGACGCTGCCCTTATTAAGGCCAGTACCCTGCGTATAATGATGTCTGCATGGCAAGAATTTAACAAATTTGATACTATTCTTATACCATCTTTTCTAAAAAAATGCGGACATCCACCACTTGTAGGCAAAGAACATTTTGCAAAAATTATCGAGCATTATCAATGCAGAGAAGAAGGTGGCTTACGTGATTATTTTGCCTCCTATTTAACTCCTAATGCGAAGGATTTATTTCTAGACGGGAATAGTCCTGCATGTAACGTAAGCGCCAGTACAGATACGAATACACATACTAATACAGATGCTAATGCAAATACCAGCACAGATAATAATAAAGATAAGAAGGCAGATAGGGCTACACGCAATGATGCCATATCTGATACACTCCGTGATTCACAGCAAGTATCTAGTATTATAAACTTTATCCATATAACAGATGAAGGCATTTTATCGGATATAGATACTTTGGATGATTATAAAAACGCGCAAGATTTTTTGCGCGCCACCCAAAATCGTCGCACAGCTTCACTCGAGGAAAGCTGGCATCTTTTGCAAGAAGCGCAATTACCAGAAAGAATAGCCACACACTCATACCATGTGGCTATAGGGGCTTTGCGCCTAGGATTAGTATTGCAACAAGAAGAAATTAATCCTCTCTATCTTATCTGCGGGGGGTTATTGCATGATATTTGCCGCCTACAAAAAAATCATGCATCAGTTGGTGAAGCCTTTTTGCAAGAAATGGGTTGGAAAGACCTTGCCTGCATAGTAGGCTCTCACACGGTTTTGCCAAGAACCATTTTGCAAGCAATGGATATTCATTTGCAAGAATCCATTGAAGATATTTCCATAGCACCCTGCGAAGAACCTTTGCACAATAACCCTGCCTGTCTTTACGCTTGCATATGTGTCTATCTTGCTGATAAATTCTATTCAGGAGCAAATTTTGTAAGCTTGGAAAATCGCTTCGTAAAAGTAAAAGAGCGTTTTAAAGAATCTCCAGAAGCCTTACAAGCCATTGATAAACGAGAACAAGTGGCCATTGCCGTGTGCGATTGGTTTTATTCCAAAACCAAGATCCAAGCAGAAAAATGTGTGCAAATAAACAGTAATCATGAGCTGGAAGTCCAACTGCAAGCTTTATGCGCTTGCAAGAAAGCAATTGAGGTAATTCAAGAGAGAATTGCGATAGTTTAGAGAATTGAGGTAATTTTTAATGCTTTATGCGAGGCTCTGCTCCACACAGTATCCATCAAAAAAACCGAGTGCCCTTAACCCATATGTTAATTAAATTAATTATAAAATTATAAAATTATGAAAAATACACTCTATTTATTACGCCATGCCCATATCGATTCAAAGGGAGCGCTCATTGGTCAAACAGATATTTCCCTTTCAGATAAAGGAAAAAAACAAGCGCAATATTGGCACAAAAAACTGCAAAACATCCACTTTGACGCTGTTTGGGTAAGCCCCTTACAAAGAGCTGTGGAAACAGCAAATATAATCCTGGAAAATACTATTTCTTACAGTACCGAAAAAGCCACACAAAACACTAACACAAAAAATACCAACACACAAAAGAATTTCATTCAAACTGTTCCCGCTTTTACAGAGATATCCCTCGGTTCATGGGAAGGAAAAAGCAAAGCTTGGGTACAAGAAAATGACGCTCAACGGTGGATGGAACGTGGCGAAAACATGGAATGCATCGCCCCGCCCCGTGGCGAAAATTTTGCGGATTTACAAAATAGAGTAATACCCGCATTTTTTGATATTTGTGCACAAGCAAAGAAGCATAGTTGTTCAATGATAATAGCACATCAAGCAGTGAATCGAGTTATTTTAGCGCAGATACTTGGCATACCATTAACAAAAGTACAAAGCATAACTCAAGATTATGCCTGCCTTAACATATTTGATATAACACATTATTTTCAAATTATGAATTATGAGGTTTGTCCTATATGACATCCTCCACAAACGACAATATACGTAATGCTATCCGTGAACAGTATCGTAAACTAGTGATACTCAATGATTTTGGGCATTGCGGTCATTACAATGTCTCACCCTGCTGTGTTAGCACACAAGCTCATTTAAAAGAAGACATTACGGAAAAAGATGGGACACGTATCAATGGAGATAAAATTCCAGAAGGTGCTTATATGGGGCTTGGTTGTGGAAGCCCAACAGCGTTGGCGTCTCTAAAACCTGGCGAAACCGTTCTTGATTTAGGTAGCGGAGCTGGTTTTGACTGCTTTCTTGCAAGACAAGAAGTTGGGGAATCAGGCCACGTAATAGGTGTTGATATGACACCAGAAATGATAAACAAAGCTCGCGAAAATGCAGAAAAAGCTGCATATAAAAATGTGGAATTTCTTCTTGGAGAAATAGAATGCTTGCCTGTGGCAGATAACTCAATCGATGTCATTATTTCCAATTGCGTTATCAACCTTTCTCCAGAGAAAGAACATGTTTTTAATGAAGTTTTTAGGGTGCTTAAACAAGGTGGGCGTTTGGCAATATCAGATATTATTGCCATAGCCACCCTGCCAGAAGAATTTAGAAACAACATGAATATGAACGCTCGATGCATTGCAGGAGCACAATTTATTTATGAAATAGAAGAAATGCTCACAAAATCTGGTTTTACAAAAATAGAAATTAGAACAAACGTTGAAAGTAAAAACTTCATCAAAAACTGGATACCTAAAAGCAAATTAGAAGATTATATTGTTTCCGCAACTATAAAAGCAGTCAAAGAAAATAATTAATAGGCACCTTAATTTCATTCCTTTCCGTCTATTAATTTCATTCCTATATTTTATTCCAATGAATTCATTCTCCAGAATTCATAGCAATCTAGCGTCGACGTGAATTTTGCCCGTAGTGATACCCTGCGCCGTTTATATACCCCTCTGCCCAAAAAACCTACAGCGCCAGGGGCGCACTAGGTAACGCTTCGGCAAGCAATGAGAGGAGCAAAACCACTACCCGCAGTACCTCCCATGCCAGCCATAATAAAGAGCATACTGGTGTCTTCTAATGCACTTGAAATTTCTTGAAGGTTTTTTCCTGCTATATTTTGCACAGCATTTGCTTTGATATCAGGGGTAGACTGCGTATTAGTATCTTTCTCAAGTTGTATTTTATATTGAGCAGAAGATTGTTCCAATTTGAGTGGTATTTCTTATGTATCACTCAAATACAAACGGAAGTAAACTCTGTTATTTATGGTAGTTAAACGACACAAGCCAGCTAAACTCAACTAAAACTTACAGCACATTGAAAGATTATGAGTTTATTTCACATTTTAGAGATGTATTCCTTTATAATTTTTGATTAAATTTCTTGTGAAAAAAATGCCTTGACAATTTTCGCATTTTGTTGTTGTAATGATAAAATTTTATGTTATTATCCACATACGTAGCATTTTAATGCTCCTCGTTATTACCTAGTTTTTTATTAATCATGTAATCAAAAGGAGTTCCAGATGAGTACACCCCAAATCAATTCTTTTTTCATTCCCCGCACAACTTTAGTAGGCGAAAACGCTGCCCAAGAAATTCCTACTCGCTTAAAAATGGTTGGTGGAACAAAACCGTTAGTCGTAACGGATAAAGGTATCGTTGCAACAGGTATCCTTGCCCAAATTGAAGAAATTTTAAAAAAAGCAGGCATGGAGTATGCTATCTATGATGGCACTATTCCCAACCCAACCGACAAAAACGTACTAGAAGCAATAGAGGCATACAAGGCAAATAAATGCGACAGCCTTATTACGTTGGGTGGTGGTAGCTCACATGACTGCGGTAAAGGCGCAGGTTTTGTTATCGCAAACGGTGGTAAAATTCAAGATTACGAAGGCGTTGACAAATCCGACACACGTTTCCCTCCTTACGTTGCCGTAAATACCACTGCAGGTACTGCCTCTGAAATGACACGTTTTTGTATTATTACAGATACAGCCCGTAAAGTTAAAATGGCTATTGTTGATTGGCGCTGTACTCCTAACGTTGCCATTGACGATCCAATTTTAATGAAAGGCATGCCTCCAGCTCTGACTGCTGCCACTGGTATGGATGCCCTCACTCACGCAATCGAAGCTTACGTTTCTACTGCTGCAACTCCTATGACAGATGCTTGTGCTGAAAAATCTATTGAGCTTATCAATCGCTATTTACGCCGTGCCGTTGCTAATGGTGACGATATGCTCGCTCGTAATGGCATGTGTTATGCGCAATACCTTGGCGGTATGGCGTTCAACAATGCAAGCCTTGGACATGTTCACGCTATGGCGCACCAACTTGGCGGTTTCTATGACTTACCTCACGGTGAATGTAATGCAATATTATTGCCTTATGTTTGCGAACATAACCTCATTGCACACCGTCGCCGTTTTTCAAAAATTGCACGCTTACTTGGTGAGCACACCGAGAACATGAGCGCTACCGATGCTGCGAATAAAGCTATTTACGCTATCCGTTTACTTTCTAAAGAAGTTGGCATTCCTGATGGGCTTATCGCTCTTGGCAAGCGTTATGGTAAAGAAGTGCAAGAAAAAGATATTCCTACCATGACTGCTAATGCGCAAAAAGACGCATGTGGCCTTACTAATCCTCGTAAGATGCGCGATGAAGACGTTTCCGCAATCTTCAAAGCAGCATTATAAGAAAGACTTCACCAAACAACTTCTGCGTACTGCTTGAATGTACGGGGCGAGTGTATTCTTCAAGCAGCACACAGAAGTTTAGACCAAGAATTCCCTCAAAAAAGAAAGAGAGCTTTTTATATAAAAAGCTCTCTTTCTAATGATAAAAGCATTACCCAAAAACTCTTGTTTTACGGGTAATGCTGTAATGACCCCCTCTAAGTCAAGCTACATTTAAGAGAGTTTTCCTTAAAGTTTTGTTATCAGTTTCATGTACCGATTGTGGTGTATTCCAATTCAGTGCCATATGCAGATACTCAGTATTATATTCATAAATCCATGCGCTTAGCTTGATAATGGCACAATGTGCGTTGTTCGCATTTTCATTTTATGGGCAGGAATGCGCCATTCTAAGAAAGCCATCAAAAAACAAGGGCTTTTACTCAGGTAACATGCAATATTGTAGGCAATTCAAAACAATTCTTATCATTCCAATTTATTACTCCACATGATTACCATCGCAGACTTTAGGAAGCTGTTTGCCAGACTCCGACGCTTCTTTACTGTATAGCACTTGTAGCTCAACAGTGCTCCCACCAAAAGCTTTTGAAAATATATATACTACCCCCTCGATGCATACCAATCGTACGTGCGCATTGCCTATTTTTTTAACTTTTATCTCATTGAGTCCATTGCATGAACTACTGGCAAAAAGAGGAAGTGCAAAACTCAGCATTACTACTAGACTTATTAATGTTTTCATAAAAAATCCTTTTAGGTCACTTTATTATTATCTTCAAAATAAGATTACCTACAAAACATAAAGGGAATTAGCCTAACCCCAGAATTTGCTTAGCTTCCGTAATAATAGCCACTTTTTCTTTTTTTTCATAAAGTTCTTTGAACTGTTGCATTGAGTTGGGTAAGTCCGACTGCCACCAGCCTTTTCTAGAACTTGAGTTATGCCCATCAAAATAATCCCGTATATTGCGGAGAGATGCTAGTTTTACCCCAAGAATTTGCGATGCAATAGAAAAAGCGTCATTCTGATTATAATCAGGATAGAGTGACGTATGCTCAAAATAACTAAAACAAAAAGCAATCACGTGCATATCATTTTTTGTTTTATTTTTTGTTCTGATATATGTTCGCCCAGTTGGGAGTTTAGGCATTACTGAACGTTCTTCTGTACACGTTTGTTTGTTTTGGATTAATAGCTCTGTTTTTACTAAAATATCTAAAAATATTTTTTTATTACTGGTATCACTCGACAAAATGGAATGTTCTAAACCTATTTGAGCCAGTTTAGCAATTTCTTTAATATAGTCCACAAAAAACTCCTTCAAGTTCTAAGACATTAAATGTATAGAATACAAATATACAATTAAAAATACATTGTAAATACATTTTTACGTTTACAACCCACTGTACACATTTTTTTAATATTGCTCTCACCTGATACTCTCATATAATATTGATATAAAAAGAAATATCACTATAAACCGTACACAATACCTCTGATCATACAGAAAATTAGGGTTGTGTCCAGTAGTGTGTACGGTTAGGATACCGAACCTAGTCGGATTATATAGGACGAAAAAGGACAAAAAAATACCCATAACAGCTTGGCTATCATGGGTATTTTGAATTTCCTTGACTCTCATTGAATCACTAGATGGTGGAGGCGGGGGGAATTGAAATCAACCACCAAACCTACGGAATTATTGGAGTAAAAAAGTATTTTCGTTTTTTGTTACGGTCTTGTGTACGGAGTGGGGTTGGGGGATGGAAAAAATATATTTTATAGCCTTTTTAGTATCTGTTGTTTTGCATTATTTGGAACAGCAACTAACTCTATATTTTCCCCGATTATAGCACGAGAAAAAATGTTTTTATACAGCTGCTCTAAATGTTCCCTATTATTTTCTTCTGTAGCTTCATAGTTGCTGTTTTGATAGAATGATTCATGTAAATATGTACCTTTCATTACTTCGAGCAAAAAAGAGAGTTGTCCTGCGTCATTTCCTTGTATAAACTCATTATAACTTACATTATTATGCAGTTTAAGACAAATTAAATAAGGAATAAAAAGGTATTGTGCAAACCCTCTAAAGGAACGATAGCCATCAAAGTTTAAATCTTTTTCCGAAATAATAGGAGTAAATTGTTTAATCTTTTTACTTATTTTTAAACTTGTACGTAAGGGAACATTGTTATTGAGAATAAATAGTTTCAGTAATTTATCATGCAACGATTTTCTTAAGTCCAACTGGAGAACTTTTTCTAGCTGCTCCCCTTCTAATTCGGCTAATGTATATATTTCAGAAAAAAACTTTTCAAGATACTTATAACCATCAAATCAAGTTCCATAACAGTGGCTAATAGTATGTGAAAGTTCGCTAATATTTGTAGAGAAAACAAAGGTAATATTTTCATGTACCATGTAATGTTTTATTCTTTCAAGTAGTTTAACTGAATAGCTTGGCTTACATCTATCAAGCTCATCTATAAAGATAACAATGCGTTCACTGCCTCTTTTTTCAAGTATTTTTTCAAAAAAATCATGTATCCGTTTCTCAATATTTTTTACTTTTTCCAATTCTTCTAATATATTTTTCCCAACAATGTTGCTTGAAATATCACTTACTTTGTTGGCTGTTTTCTTTACAACTTTATTAAAACCCAAGGTTACTCCTGCTGTGAGTGGGTTATCAATGACAAGGTCAGCAACGCCACAAAATACCTTTTCCAAATCAGTATCATTTGGAAAACTCATACGATATTTTTTTACAATGGTATATAAAATTGAGAGCAGTGGGTCATCGTCATTATCATTAGCCCATGCGTCAAAATAAATAGCAAAGTTATTTGGTTCTAGTTCATTAGGAACTCTTCCTAAAATTGTTTCATAACTTTTTTGATATTCTGAACCAGTACTGCCATATAAAGCATCAAGCACCATAACTGTTTGATTTACAAAAAAAGTTTTACCAGAACCCCACGCACCATCTAAAGCTAAAGAGTAATTCTGTTCGATAATATTTAACAGTCCAATAAAAGCATAGATATCATCGTTTCGTTCTAATATATCTTTAACAAACGTATTCATTATATTGTCTGTTGTAGGTTGTAAGTCTAATGTTTTCATCTGTTTCTCCAGTTTAAATGTATTTTTCAATATCAGCAAATTTTGTGTGAACATCATCAGGAGAAATTACTTTTTCATCTTTATCTGTGCTATATAAATAAAGCATAGGATTATATTCAAACTATCTAAATAATCAGCATATTCTTGTAGTATTGTTCTACGTTCGGGCAAATATTCTGCACAATTGTAGATTGCTCGAACTCCGCTTTCTCATTATGTACTAACTGAGATTCTACCCAGTCACACCTATAGCCTCGTAGTGGATTTAGTCTACTTGGCTGTAGTAAGAGCTATTATGTGTTCCTTCACTTATCGAAAGCAATCATATTATAAATATACAAAATCAACTGGCTACAATTATATTGAATTGTCTTCTTCATGAACATATGTAGCAATATCTTCTAATTTGCAATTTAGTGCTTTGCAGAGTTTATTTAAAGTTTTTGTTTCAGTATTATCATTTGCTTTGAGCCTGCGAATGGTTTTTGAATCTATACCACACTTTTCACGAAGCTGGTATATACTCATTTCTCTTTTCTGTAATACTTCCCATAATTTATCAAAAATAATCATATATTTCCCCATCTTGACTTTTACTAAGTATGGGGGTTATAACCCCCATATGATAAGGGGATATATCCCCCTATCTCTATAATAAGCAGTGGGGGGGGAGATAAAATGGGAGTATACAAGGATTTACAAGACCTAATAAATTATTTTGTAGGAAAAGATTATCGTGCTGTATATATCAAGCGTTATCCTGCTACTCGCTATAAGTGCAAAGCTTGCGGAAAAGTCATTAGCAGGAAAAAACCTCGTGAGGTTCATATCGACCACATCATACCGCAGAAAGTTGGCGGTACTAACGCTATCACAAACCTACAAGCGCTCTGTTCAACGTGCAATATAAGAAAGCACGACGCAATCAACCTACTTTCCGTTAAATACTCTGGGCAAGCTTTATTACGAGAGCTAAGAAAAATATTGAGTTACTAAACGAGTTAGTGAAGAAAATTACTGAAGAGAATTATCGACATGCACCTATTTATTGCAGTGATTGTTTGGCTAAACCTGACAGCTTACGCCACCTATAAATTTGGAAAACGTGGGACTAGCCTTATATTTTTTGGAATAAGCCTGCTCACGTGGACATCAAGCTTGATTATGGCATTAATAATTTGTGTCATGGGCATTATAAGCGTCATTATTGCTTACCATAGAAAAAAGCCCTTACGGGCTATCCAATTGAAAATGCTATAAGTTCTATCCGTGTATTTACCCCCATAATAAAGATTTTGGCAATTTTCTTTACTATGATTATTTATAATAAAGATTTTAGCGGGTTTCTTTATTATAAAAGAGCGGGTTTCTACGGTATAAAAATAGTAACATATTCCTGCAATACATAAAAGTTTGGTATTTTTGCCGATGACTATTAAGGTTTTAAAATAATCCATACAAAATTAATAAACAGGTTTCGTTTTTTTTTGCTGTAACGACTCTTCATCACCTATATTTTCATAATACCAATCTTCAATACAGGATGATAATCCTTTTTTTGCATGAGATCTAATAAGAAACCATGCTATAATATTTCCCATATCATTTTTATATACAGAAAAACAAATGTCTAAAACACATACTGTCACTATTTTTTGCTCATCTTCCGTGCGGATTGGGGGAATGCTCCATATCATATCGAAAAGAGAATAAAGAAAGTTCAATATACTATTAACATCGTTCGGTACACAAAAAAGCAAATGCTTAATATATGCTGAAAATCGAGACAGACTTCCATTATCATACTGGTAAAATAAATATGCTGTTTTTGAGTCGAACAACATTGTTTTATGACTATTATATACAAAAAAATCAATACTGTTTAAATAGGAATCTTCATCAATATTTTTTTGATTAAATAAATAAGAAACTGCTGTTGAGAGAGTTGCATTGTGCAAATGTGGGTGTAACATGGAATAATTACCATCTTCCGATAGAAGTAACGCATCATGTTGTTCTACTAACCATCGAAATTCAAAATAATCTGTCCCTATCATTCCAAAAATTTGTTCTTCATCATTAATAAATTCATTGTTTTGAATAATAGGTTTGATTGTGCAATATTTTTTGACATCATCAAATGCACGATTAAATATTTCATGAGCATTCTTTTGTTTTTCTTTAGGCAACAACTCTCCACCTTCAATTGAATAAGAAAAATTAGCATCACTAAGTAAATTCGGTTGCATGAGCATATCAGCAACATGATAAAGTGTGTTATGTGAAATAATGATTTCTTTAAAGTATCCTGCTAGGTCTTGTAATATTCCAGAAGTGCTTGCTATAAATAAAGTATAAGCATCAATGACAACATTTTTTTGATTATAAGCCTCTAGTAGGGTTTGTTGCTTGTCATACGATTGTGAGAGAGAGGAATGTATAACGCTTGACTGAATTAATATTTTCATTATTTTACTCATACTTGTTTTTGCAAGTTGTGGTAAAATACATAAAGGTATTTTGTCCTTACTATAAAAACTTATGAGGTTTTTCTCAAATTGTTTTTGCTTTTCTTTGTTTGATTTACCATATCCCTCTAACATTTGTATAAAACTTGTAGGATCACTCAAGTCTACACTTAACTGCATCATACCTGCTTCTTTTCCAAATTTTTTTTCAATAGTATTTGATAAGCATTCAAAAGCATAAATAAACTTGTGTTTTATGTCGATAATAGTCCACTCAAAAGAGAACCTGTCCATTCTTTCCTGAATAAATTTATCATTTTTACCCTTGCCTAATGCTAATTCAATGAGTTCACCAGACGTGAGCACATTAAATTCAGGTAGAACATCATTGTCATTACATGCTAAACAGTCTATTTCACCTCCCTCTTGATTGCGTAGTCTAAAATAAGAGTCTTTCGATATATGGCTCATCTCAAAAAGATTAGAATTGTCTGATAATATACTAAAAATGAATACACGTTGAATTTCAACGTTATTAGGATAGAGATGTAATAATTTGTAGCAAAATGCAAATGCCTCTAGTGACTTTCTGTATTTGATAAGTAGCATTGCAAGCTGAATAGCATATGTTTCATTATTTGTATTAATTTCAACTATTTGCACTCTTTCAAACAATTCTTCTAATTCTTTTTCTTTATATTGTTTTCCTAAGCATACTGCATACAATATGAGCAAACTAGAATCATGCAAAGAATCAGCAGATACTTTTTCTAACAATTTTTCTGCTTTCAAACAATCACCACAATTTAAGTAAATTACTGCTAATATATTTTGAAAATTTAATTTATCATAAAGTTGACGTGGCAAGTTTTCTACATAGCTAATTGCCTCATGGCTAACAGGGAGTTTTCTCGAATATGCATAACATAATTTATAAATACTGACTTCCGATATATTACGAGGTGAAATGCTAGCTAAAGACTGGATTACAATATCATATCTTATTTTTTCTGTTGCAAATTCCGCAATCATTTCACGTATTTTTAAGGGGGTATCATTTTTAAGCAAAGAGACCGCAAGTTCAAGAGCTTTATCGACTAAGTCCCATAGCTCATAGTCATTACAGCGATAAGCGAGCAATAAAGAAACCATAGGATTATTTGCCGCAATTGCAAATAAATCTAAAACATCTTTTTCTTGTGGAGCTTTATTCTCTTTTTTATGCAGAGCAAAAAACCTGCTAACCTTCGCGCCATTCTGCTCCGCCAGTGACATTTTCCCTATACTTTCGTCTGTTAAATCTGCTAAGTGCTCATCTTTTTGGTTCACCAAACAATAAAAATAAAGGTCTGGGGTTTGCGTAATGTCATAAGCAAATTCTTTTATAATTTCAAATTCCCCGTAGTCAATCAGTTTGTGGATTGAACACATAACAACATGTTCGGGTAAATTTGCATTTTTGTAAACTTCACGTACAAGACTTATAACTTTATCCTTATCGCCTGCTAAATAATTTAACTCAATTAGTGAAACAAAAATATTTAAAAATGAAATAGGGATATTGTCCATTTTAGGGCGTTTAGTCCATAGCTCATTAAATATAGGTAAAATTTCTTTAATTTGTTGTAACTGCTCAGGGGTAACATACATTGTTCCCAGTGAGTTTAAATCATCAGCTATTTGAGTACAAATTGCTTGAGCATAACACTCCTTTATTAAGATATTATCTGGGAATTTCGCATAATTTTCATACGATAACTCTTGCCAGTTACCGTTCGTTTTCTGTGCTAAACGAATTTGTCCAAGAATAACCTCTTGGGTATTGTATAACTCTTCCGCTATAAATTTACGTGGGTCTTTAGAGCTGTCTCCCTGTGAGGCAATAATAAGATATGCGGCAAGTTCAACATTTTGAGGATACTCTTTTATTTTATGAACACCAAAAGCCCATGCTCCATCGTAATCTTCATCTAAAAGCAGTGCAAACATATTATCGATAGAAGCTTCTTCCTCAACATCTTCTACTCTACCATTATATGCCGCTTGATAGAAAAAAATAGACTTGCTAGGCTCTTCAATAGCAACATATGATTTAGCTAAATATTTATTAAAATTATATTGTTGAACGGAATTACCACTACGTTTTAAACTTCTGCAATTCTCAAGAATTTCAATTGTTTTTAAAGGGTCATTGTCATTATAACTTTTAATTGCTTTATTCAGACTGTCTTCTAAAAAAATTGCAACATCACCTTCTACGAAGGAAGTTGTAACTTGAACGGAGGAAGTTGCAACTGGTGGAGGGGTCTTTGAAAAATTAAAGGAAAACAACGACCATCTATAACCTATTGTATTATTAACTGTCGAGTTCTGAATATTCTTATTTTCTACCAGCACGACAGGTTCTTTTTTTTGTTTCTTTTCCTTGAATACTGATTTTATTGTTTTTAGCATTTTAGTCTCCAAAACCAAACAACGTTAAGAAAGGCTTCCATCCTAAGACAATTGTCATAATAATAGAAACAATCGATAAGATATCAAAAAATACCCCCAAACCAGATTTTTGAGGTGCTGATGATGATATATTGTTACTAATTGAACTATTTTTTATGTTTTTGTTAACAATACTGTTTTGCTGTGAAGACTTAACTGGCTTGCCAAAAATAATTTTACTAATAATAAAAATGATCGTTAGTAAAAAATACGTATACCAGGGCAACAAGTTTAGAACGTTTAATATGCTTTCCATCATATCCCCCATAATTCCTATAAAATCATTTTGGTTAGTTGTTGCATTACTCATACCTATTTTATCCTCCTTCCGAACATTTATTCCGCATATTCAATATTGCATACCAAACATATAAAAAATATACATAGGAGCAGTAAGTGTTATGAGTTTTTATTGTGTGTATTTTTATCGTATTGTTTTACTTTTCTCAGAGTCATTGATATGAATTTTTATTCAATCTTTTTTATCAATTAATTGAGCGACACAATATCTGCCAAAGACAAATCTAGTTATCATCAAACTCAATGGTTTCTTCTGCAATGTTATGAATATCAATTCTATTTTGAACGTTAATTTGATTTACAAGCCAACCTTTTAGCTGACATTGCTGAATGAAATCTTCGATTTTGTTCGCACCTGTTATATGCTTTAGTGTAATAACAAGTCCAAAGTTTAGTCCTACACCATGTTTTTCTTCAAGCCTTTCAAATGTTTTGATGCTTATGCCCCAAAGACCTTTATCGTAAGCCTTTCGAGCTTTATTTCTTTCTGAATCGAATTCTAAAAGATGTTTAACATTATCCCACTTTCTAAACAGCCTTCTTGCGTTACCTTCATAAAGATAACCTGCGGTGCTAGAATCCAAGTTTCTATTAATCGATTTTATTGTACTATTGTTATCAATGCGTCCAAACGCAAAATTAAATTCTGTATTAGTATAGTCGACCCCTTGGCTTCGTGAACATGAGGGAAAATAACACATTGTCGCTTTTGCAATAAATGGATGCTTTTCATTATAAGTAGGGACGGGCAGGTTATACGTATATGTATCGTGCTTTTCAGACACTCCTGACAATATAAAGCGTATTTCGTCATCTGACGACTTTATAATATCATTAATATGCTGAGGAACGATACCATGCCCAATCAACAAGGCAGTTTCCTCAGACTTAGAACTCCAACCAAGTGCAGAGTGTAGAATAAGAGCCTTGGCAATTTCTCGACTTAATCCCAACACATCAATCAAATAAGACAATTTACGTGCTACCCACGGTGCAGCAAAAGATGTTCCGCTAACAAATGCTTCACCTGTAGGAGTGCAAACCTTAATCCTTTGCTTACCATCACCACCAAAACATGCAATATCAGGCTTTGTAAAAAAAGATAAGACTGGCCCACTACGCGAATAACGTGCGGGTTCATTTTTATCATTAACTGCATTTACCACGAGTGAATTTATGGAGTCTGCGGGTGAACCTATTTTCATTTTTTCAGGATCAGTGGTTCGTTTATTAGTTCCTGCAATAACAAAAATCACGTCATTTTCGTGTTGAATTTTATCTAAAATAGCACCCTCAGGGGAAATAAAGTTAGGGTGAACTTCTGATTCCGCCCCTAAAGATAAATTCCATACTTTAATATCTCGATTAGTTGTGATTATTTCATTAATTGCTCGTAAAATAGAAAATGAACTGAAAGAACCAGTAGCTGCAACTCCAAAATGTCGCACCCTAAATCGTCCACATCCATCTTCTAAATGAGGGTTATTTCTCACCCCATCCACGATGATTGATGAAACAGCCGTGCCATGAAAGGCATCGTCGCTTGACGTAGGAATATCCGGATCAACCATCACTTTGTATGTTACCCATTCTGAAAAATATACACGCTCATCAAAAAGTGTATCAATCACGCCAATAGTGGGTTCCGTTGTTGGGCTAGGAATTCTCAAGACATCTTCTGACATTTGAATATCAAAGTCAGATTTTGTAAGTTGAGATACATCACTTACACCCATAGATATGAGGTATGGGGCTTTTTGTTTTAGCAAGAGAAGTTGGTCAGGAGTCAACAACATTGTCGTTTCATCAAGCAACCTTGGTGCAAGTAAAGGGATACCAATTTTGTTCATCAACTCCCGTGTGTTGACATCTGTTTTATATATAGAAATAATTGCATTCTTTTTAAAGTCTTCGGTCTCCAGATCAAGAGAGAATTGTTCAACATAGTATGCATCCACAATTATTTGTATAAATGTTGTTCTTGCGATTTCTGTTGATGGAATAGTTTTTTGTGTATTTATGATGGAAATATCATCATGACTAATCGCGCCACTATAATGGTTTCTTATAAGAGAAATACATATTTCATACTTTTTAATCGTCTCAGCCAAAACTTGTCTGCTTATATAATGAGTAATAATATGCTTCAATGTATCATTTTTAAAAACGTCATCACCAAATTTTGAAAATTTGGCTCCAACTATCGTGCTATTAGTTGTAGCCTTCCCGCATGCAAACGTAGCTGAAATTCTTCTACTTTTTGCGACAACATTTTTATAATAAACACTAACTAAAGCACCGTTTAGAATTTGATCATTTTCCCAAAAATTATAGAGAACATCTAAATCTTTTTTAAGTTGTTCTAAGTGAAGCACTGACAAGGAACTATTGGTAGGTAAATTTGAGCTACCAGGCGTGGATTTGTTCGCTTTTTGTTCAAATGTTCCTTTCAATTGTAAAAGATTATTCATCTTGCTCTCCCTTCAATTCACGTGACACTTGGCTCTTAGACACACCTGTCAGCGTTTCTATTTCTCTCAAAGTAAATCCTCTGTGCTGCAGCTCTTTCAAGTTTGTTATGCTCGAATCTTGCCCGATGGCTGTCATTAATTTCCTTAGGTAATCATATTCATTAGCTGAATCACTAAAAGCGATAGAGGTTTTTATGATATTTTTAAGTTCCCCTGGATTTGGGATAACTTCCATAAGTTTAATGATTTTTCTAAACAATCTCATATTCCGTGCGCCAGTTTTATATTTCATCAAGAAATTATTTAAGATTGATTCAGCAATGTCCACTAAATCTTCCTGAGTATACCTATTAAAATTAATGACAAAGTCAAACCTTCTCACCAATGCTTTATCAAAAGCGTTAAATAAATTTGTTGTCGCAATAAGAACAATTTTATCATTGAGGCTATCTAATCCCTTTAATATAGCCGACGTCGCTCTTCCCATTTCACGCAAATCATTTGAATTTATTCTATCAACAGCTATTGCATCAATTTCATCGAACAAAATAATTATTTTCTGTGGATGTGGAATCTGGTGAATTTCCTCAAACAAGGCTGCTATATTCTTTGCTGTTTTTCCCAATTTACTATCTATAAGTGATTCAAATTCTATTATAAAAAGTTCACGTTCCAAAATTCGTGCTAATTGTTTTACTGTTTCTGTCTTTCCTGTACCAGGAGCTCCCTCAAATAGAAATTTATGTGTTCCTATATTCTTAGAAATAGCATTTACGATGCCTACAATATCATCTTTTATTACGTCTGGAAGCGGTAATGGATCAGAATTATTATCAACTTTTTTAAAGAAAGATGAATAGCTGTCATTTATTTGAGGCACAAATGTATTCGCATCAGAAAGCAGAGACATAATATATTCAGCTAATTGGTAGTTGCCTGTCTCATCAAAATAACGTGCAATCTCATACGCTTCACTTTTGAAGGCACTGTCATTATTTTCTGCGTGGTATTTTATTAAATTTAGTACATTTTTCTTTTTCATTTATCTATCCTTATTTGGTAGAGCAAAGAGTAATACATCAGGGACAGGATGTCAATACTTGGGACAATAATAAAATTATAGAATTGTATTTCTAATACTACTTGACTTTCATTTACATCAAAGTACAATTCAATTACATCATAAACAGTAAAGATGATTAAATTGAAAGAGGCAATGATTAAAATGAAAAACTATGATTATACCCCACGGTGGAAAGAACTTCTCACGCCTGAGATTGTAGCCTCGATGGTGCAAATACATGAATACAAGGGCAATCAGTTTTTATTCATGGACTCAAAAACGGACATTCTCACAAGTTTAGTTGAGATTGCAAAAATCCAGAGTACGGAAGCATCAAACAAGATTGAGGGCATTTACACCTCTGACGAACGCCTCAAGCTCATTGCCCTTGACAAAACGATGCCACAATCTCGTGACGAGCAAGAAATCGCAGGCTACCGTGATGCCCTTGCAACCATACATGACAGCCACGAATATATTCCCGTAAAAGCTTCTTGGATTTTACAGCTTCACAGAGATTTATATAAATACACGAGCCTGCCAATAGGCGGAAATTATAAGAATGCTGATAATATTATTGCTGAAATCGATAAGCACGGTAACAAAGTTGTTCGATTTCAACCAGTTACAGCATGGGAGACTAAGGAAGCTGTAGAAAACCTGTGCAAAGCGTATGACGACATCATGAGCGAAGGCAAGGCAAGCCCACTTATTATAATTCCCATGTTTATTTTAGATTTTTTGTGCATACACCCATTCAATGATGGAAACGGACGCATGAGCCGACTACTCACCCTGCTTCTGCTCTACCGTGCAGGGTATATTGTTGGGAAGTATATGAGTATCGAAAAAATTATAGAGCAAACAAAAGAAACATATTACGAAGCACTACAGCATAGTAGCACCCACTGGCATGAAAACAAAAACAGTTATGAACCATTTATACAATATATGCTTGGTATCATTATTAATGCCTATCGTGAATTTCAAAGCCGTATTGATGTGTTGATTACAAGAAATATGTCTAAGTCTGATAGAGTGGCAGAAATTATACAAAGCTCACTAGGTAAAATAAGCAAAACTCAAATTGCAGAAAAATGCCCCGACATTAGCTTGGTAACTGTCCAAAGAACATTAAACGACCTTATAAAAAACAAACGCATCGTCAAAATTGGTGGGGGGCGTTATACGCAATATATTTGGAATAGGGATGGGGAATAATGTTTGTTTATCGATAATTCTTTATTAATATTATATGATATAAATACTTTATAGCGCTCATTCCTGCTGGGCTTACACGTACTTATATAAGTTCTTTCCGCTTTGAAGCTTGAGGACATGTTCCCATGCTGATCAATTTATATTCAAGCCATGCCTTTCTGCAAGGTATTTTGTGTTGCCTATTTCCATATAAATTGGAATTTCTTCTGCCTTAAAAAAATATTCATAATATTGTATTATATCATAATAAGAGCATGCTTGATGCGTATAAATTTTGATATGACAGCGGTGAGTTTGTAACCAACCAGTATTTTTCTTGTTTTGAATCAAGTAGCTCTGTGATTGTTTACTTATTTTTTTGATTATAGGCACTAGATACACTATGCTTTTCTGATAGTAGTATAAATTTTCTTTATCATTCAGAGATGTGCACACAGTGGCACGAATCATAGACTCTTGTGAGACTGTGTGCACATAATCGATTTAGTATCTGCTAGATGTGTGACTAGCGTGACTAACATGACTGCTGTGGCTACGGTGGCTATAGTGAGCGGCTACAAAGTTACTATTTTCTTGATTGTCTAAGATGTCTCCAAAATACATGAAATTGTTTTCATTAATTTGTAATTCAGACGGATTAGATGCATCTAGTTTTTCTGATGGGAGTGCCACACTTGCTTGTGCGGAATTCGACAGAATAGAAGGTATAAAACCTGCTAACATAAATAAACAATAGATGAGTTTTCTCATAATCATTTACTCCTCTTTTCGGTTAAAGGTTGAATATATTCCACTGGCAAGCTTTTTGACGTGGCAAAAAATCCTGCGCAGTTCGGTTTTTCTTCACAAATAGTACAAGTTTCTAAAAATGTATTTTTCCATTGTGAAATTGATTGGCGTGCAAAATCGTGTATATCTTTATGGCACAAGCAGAAAGGAATATTATAAATAGAAACTGGCAAACCTCGATGATAAAGTTTTGTAATAGCATGACGCAATTCTTCTCTATACTCATAAGGGCTTATGTATATTTCTTCTTCATTTTTTGCGGCGTACCCGTATAATTCCATCCCCATAAAGGCGTAATGTCTACAGAAGGGGAAATAACTATATAGATACTCTGCAAAGTCGCCCAATCGCTTATAATTATATTTTGTAATGACATGCCTAATTTCAACATTTAATCCAAATTGCGCAAGATTATATATGCCATTTTCCGTTGCTGAATGGCTATTCTTTCCGCCAGCGGTTGCGTCATGAATATTATCCACATCACTGTGTAAAGACACGCAAAAAATGGTTTTTCTATTGGAGACTTGCGCTGTTTGCTTCGCATAACCTATGTCAGAAAATGTTTTTCCATTTGTTAGAATACTAATATCACTTTCTGGGTGTTCCTGTGTACAACGCTTTAGTATATTGAGAAAATCTTTTTTCAAAAGACTAGGTTCCCCACCCGTAATACATATACTACCTACGCTTTGTCCTTTTAAAAGGTCTAGAATCTCATGGCATTCTTTTGATTGTTGAGGGTCATGTTCCCTATACGGCTGTGGGCACATAACACATTTGCAATTACACGACTCTGTAAGCATGAGGGCGTTATCGTTGGTAGTCAGTGACCAAACGGTGCGCAAGCTATTTTTACCTAAGCGAATAATATCGCCGTCAACAAGGCTGTTCAATTCGCTTTCTTCTATATTAATAAATATGGGCAAAAGGGGATTATTGCTTGTTCCAAGCCCTATACATGCTTTATATCCCATACAATCTAAACTTGGTGTGTTGGTGATGAGTATATATTTACTGCGCTTATAAAATGGTTGTGATGTTCTCGTTATAATCCCAAGAACTGTATTCACACTACTTAATTTAGATGTGTCTTGATTTGTATATCTAATTTTCTTCATGATATTTCACCAAATGAGAATTGCGTGTTATCCAACTCCAGATAATCGCCATGTCTGATTCGCTAGCGACCTTGAGCATCGTGAAAAGTTCATCAAATATGGTTTTATGCTTTATACAAAAGGCTGTTTCAGACATATTACGCACCTCTTGCCCACATTCTAAATAATTACGAATGGGGTCAGTGCCACAGTACGATTGGTATGCGCAATATGCGCACGTTGGTGTGGTTTCAACACACGCTCCCTTGGTTAAATCTCTCATTTTTTGACTATTAAAAATTTCACTAAAACTTTGCTCGTGAACATTTCCTAAACAAAAATGATTATCTCCCATACGTGCTAGCATTCTTGCCTCATCAGCTGGGAATACTGAACCGTCAAAGTCATAAATGGCACCAGAAATCCCTGCTCCTGATGGAGATTGCAAATCAACAAAGCCCGTAGAGAACGGTGTTAATATGCGTGAAAAAAGAAGACTAGCAAAATGTTCAGGGAAAAATTGCTTTTTATTTATTTCAAGAATATATCTCAACGTTTCAAGGTAGCGTGTGGCAAAGTCCTTCATACTATAATCCAAGGTTTGCGCATGTTCAGCAGCAAAACCATAAGGATTGAGCGAGCGTATAAATATCCCGTTCATACCAAGCCGTATGTATTCATCAACAACCTCTTCAAGGTGTTCTAACGCAAAGCTTGAAGTGGTCATTAGGGCATCAACGCCACACTCACCAACAATTGATCGGGTGAGCTCTAATTTCTCTAAGAACAGCTTATATGTGCCACCACCTGTGCGTAATTTTCGGCAAGAATCGTGTATAAACTCTGTGCCATCGAGGGACGTTGAAATTTCAATGCCATGTTCTTTGCAAAAAAGTAATTGTTCTTTGGTAATAGTGATGAGGTTTGTGCAAATAACAAACCCTATTTCCTTTTGCTTGCTTTTATCGAGTGTGGTGTTTTTGTTTTTGGCGTAAAGGACACTGTGTTCCAATGTTTTCCAGTTTAGTAATGGTTCTCCACCTTGAAATTCTATCTTTATGTTTTTGGGAGGCGACTCAAGGATTCTGTCAATTACTTTTTGGGCTGTGCGTATATCCATGTCATATTTATGGGAGTCTTCATCAGCACAAGAAACCTGACAATATTCGCACTTTTGGTTGCAGCGCAATGTTATAACCATCATATGCAAAACTGTGAAATCTCGCAAAAAAGACTTGCGAGAACGATACTTTGCAGATGTTTTGCGTATGGCAATATCTTCATTGCCTTGAGCTAAGAATAATTTAGCCTTTAAATTTGGAAAGACAGGGGTATCTTCACTTAGTTTGTACTGGATAAGATTGTCAAAATCTATCTCAGATAAAAAGAGAAAGTCTCCACACTCATTAACTAAAAGAACATCTTGCCCATGTCGTGCAAACTGAAAAGGTAATAAGGTATACATAACAGTCCTATAATCTTACAGGCTCAAAAGCATGCTTAACAATAGATTCTCGTAAATGGCCAAATTTATTTTGCAAATCTAGACGAATTTGTTGGTCTAACAATTCATTCATTATTTCTTTTAGAAAATTTATGTGTAGAGAATTTGACTTTTTACATGAAATCGTAATTTTTAGATCTGATTCATTGCAGGGAACAAAAGAAATATAATAATTAGGAGTATATTTGCCTAAGGCTGTACGCACCGCCTCCTCTTCAAAAGAAGCTTTGCTAGCAATTATAGTTCCTTCTAAGTTCTCATTACTTAAACTGAATGGTGAATTTTGCATGATTGACCTCATTATCATAAATCACACATGAACCATAAGCATTGCTATAAATAATATACACTAGCCTATATATAGTTATAGAATATGTCAACTTCTTTGGTTAAGGAGAGCATTTAGATAGAAATGCTTAGAAACTTGTGGATCTTTAGGAAAAGTTGAACAGTTCGTCATAATTTTCAACACGCTCTCGTTGCCTTGTTTTGATAGCAAAATAAGTTTGACCGAGTGCAATGACTTCTTTGCGAGGGTCGCCATTCATAACAATCAAATAACAGGCGTAATGTGAAAGTATGATGTCGTCTATTTCTTTACTTGTGCTTTTAGGCATTGCTATCGTTTTGTTGACGTCAACAAAATCGTCCGAAATGTTTAGTTTGCCTTACTCACACACTATTTTAGATTTCTCAATTATATTGGTAAAATTTCGCCATTCAGTATATCCCAAGAAAGCCAACACTACATCGCCGTAGCATTGGCTTTTTATTTTTGTATTTCTAGGGAAGTGAGTTTAGCCTTTCAATCTCCATATCACTATAATACCAGTCATAAGGCTTGCAAAAATGGAACTCGTAAGTACGCCAAAGAGGATATTTTTTGTGAGAGAGTTTTCATAATCCGTTATAAGTTCGCTTGCGTTATCATATGCTATACTCGCCTTTTTTGCCGATTCTTCGCATCGCATTAAGCATTGTTCCATGCGAGTTGTGTTTTTGGCTATGACCTCAACGGGATAATTGCGGACTTCGTGGGCGCTTCTCTGTACTTCTTTGCTCGCTTCTTTGATGTTCTTGTTCAAGTCGCTCAAAGCTTTCAGTAATTCGGCGTTGTTTTTCAGCTTCAGGTTTTCTTGTTGATTCAAAAGGGAAAGGCGCATTTCCAAGGTTTCCTGTTCGCTGAGTGGTGCTTGTGATTGCATTTGGTTGTTCTCCATTTGTGTATTCTGTGTTTGACTGTTCTTTGTTGGTGTTTGATTTGTTCTGCTCATATCTCGTAATATGTCCATTTTCATATATTAGACCTCTATTTTTTAATGAGTTCCAAGTGTAGGCTTTGCCAAGTTTGCTCCCTTTGAAAGAAACCCCATTCAAAGAAAAACTAATCCCGCTCACCGTTTCTGTACTGGCTTTATTGAGTTTTGTTTCCACCCCTTGTACTAGCAAATTTTCTGCAAATTCATGAAAGCTTGTGTTTGCATTACGGGCAAGGGCTGTGTCTATAATATTTTGCAATTTCATTCGTGCTGAAGGCTCATTGGTGCGTAAGGCGTGTTCTACTTCGCCTTTTGTTGTGGCTTTTCGCCCAACCTCATGGCTAGACAGCACTTGCACCAGTCCATGTTCTTTTTCCAGTTTTCGCATGACCACCTCTTGCCGTTTGTAGTCATAAGAATCGCTCACGACAGAACCATCAAGGGAAATACGATTTACCAAAATATGAATATGGGGGTGTTCGGTGTCTGTATGGCGACTCACAATATATTGATTATTGTTATATCCCATATCCTCTAGCCACGTTTGAGCAACCTTGCACCAGTCGTCATCGTTCAACTTTTCATTTGGGTGCAAGCTTAAACTCACATGGCAAACGGCTTTTTCCAAATTAGGACGCAATGCACGGACTACACCAAATTCTTTTGAAAAAGCTTGCACGCATCCCTTTTCGCCTGCTGCCATGTTAGTTTCAAGTAAAACGCTTTTACCTTCTTGCAAGTCATAGGCTATCGCACCTCGAAAGCCTTTGCCTTTTATGGCTTTAGCTATCATGGGGAGCTGTCTTATTGTCCTTTGCAATATCGATAGCAACGGCATCACCTAAACCCATGAGCTGATTTTGAACCGTTGATACGGATTGTTTTAGCTCCAATAAAAAAGGCATGGGAGCATCTGATTTTCCCATATGCACGTTTTTCACCAACTGGTTAAGATTGACCGATAAGCGCAATAAGTTTGCGTATGCAAGGCGGTTTATTGCTGGCACTGGAGCGGGTGGCAAACGCTTTTGCAAACCTGTCAAGCGAAGCCAATGGGAGGGCGTAAGATGCATGGCATTTGCTTTTCTTCGTAGTTCTTCCCATTCGCCTTGGTTAACTCGAACGCCTATGGTTTTATGGCGTACCTGTAAAATATCGGTGCAAGGGCGTCCTCCTTTTCTATGCCTTTTTCGTCTTTCTGGTGTTTCTGATTCTATATTTTGATGCTGTGTATTTTCTAGTAAATCCATAAACGCATCTCCTCTTTTTTGGAGTTTAAATTCTTTAAATGTGAGACCACTTGTGCAGTCGATACCATTTGGTTTTTTCCATAATCTCCCCAAACAAAGTGCGGGGAGCGAGCAGTTTGAGTGAAGCGAAAACATGGCTTGCTACTAACCACATATGATATTTTATGATGGGATGTAAAAAGAATTTTTACTCCATAATAGAATCATAATGTGGGCGCTTTTGACAGAATGCAGATATTTTTGACAGAATATGAGCACTTTTGACAGAATGTGGATGTTTTTTGCATAGAATAGGGATGTTTTTCTCGTAAACTTATTTTGTCCCACTGTCCCCGTGCTAGGCAAAGGGACGCTGGGACAGTCAGAAATAAGACTTATATGCCCTAGCCATTTTCTTCTATTCGCTGTTTAAATCGATGGGCGCTCGATTTTGAGATGCCCATTTCTTCGGCACATTCTCGGACGCTATATCCCTCTTCGAGTAGCTTCTTAACTTGTTCCATTTCCGCTTCTGCTATTTCCAAAATATCCCAATGCAAGAGATTATCTTTTGCCTGTAAGTGAACCTCAAAAGGTGAAGCATCTTTGCCCGTGATGCCTCGTGCTTTTGTGAGATGAACTTGAAAGCGTGCTCCTTCTGCCATACTATAAATCTTTGGACGACGTAAACTGATTACAGTATCCATAATATCTTCCCGTGCGGACGTGCCCCTCTGATCGCCTGATTTCCCTGCGTGATGCACAAGCAGAACCGCCATACCTCGTCTACGAAGGTCTAAAAGCCAACTCTGCATAGATTGCCACGATTGAGATTCGTTCTCCTTACCTGTCCTGCAAAGGGTTGCTATATTATCAAGCACAAGTAAGTTTACCCCATCAAGAAATGGCTCAAGGCTTCTTTGCCCATCCGTGGTCGATAAATCGGGCATAGAACGTGCCTGCATATCTGGGGTGAGTATGGATAGGTTTTGCATGGCAAGCTCGGGTGCAGCCATTCCACAAGCAAGAGCGTTTAGACGTTCTTGCATAGCGATTGCAGGCATTTCACCGTCAACATACAGAACCTTATTCCCTTTGCTCGCTCTCCAATTATAAAGCGACAAACCGCCTGCAACCGCTAAAGACATACTTAACGCCGCAAAGGTTTTGCCAATCCCTCTTGGAGCATACAAAATAACAATTCCCTGCGTTGGGATAACAGGATGTAATAAAAACCCACGCTCGGGCAATTCCATCGATAAAAAATCCGCCATGTTAATCACCACCAGTTCTGGTATTAATTGAGAAAGCCTTGCCTGATGCATTGCTCCAAGTGTATTTTGATTTTGCCCTTGAGAGCTATTCATATTAACTCTCCTGCATTAATCTTTGCTATGAGGGCTCTAATATCCTCTACACGCCATGCACTTGTTCTCGTGCCAAGTTTTACAGGTGCCGGAAAGCGTCCATCTTTTATCCCTTGCCAAAATCGAGTCTTGCTAACTGGAATCACCGCAAGCACTTGTGGTAATCTGACAAAACCTTCTTGTGGTAAACTGCCTTTTTCTTTTTGAATTTTTTGAGACATAGTCCCTCCTTGTTTACAGGTCGTTAAAAAACAAAATAATCCCTAGTTGGACTTCTAGGGATTATTATGGACTTGTCCGCACGAGGACAGTCAAGGGACAAAAAGGGACAACTATTCAGGAAAATATTTTGAATATCCTTGGAGCGCTCTGCCAATGCGTTTCTCTAGAGTTTCTGCCTCAGCATTTTTCCAATCTATATAAACAAGCTGTGCAATTTCTTTGTACATAAGATTGTATTCATGCTTTAGTTTAATTATTATCATCTTTAATTCAGCACGATTTTTGGGTGGATGACTAGCCACATATTTTTTGGCTTCTTCAAAATTCCCTATAACCGAAAAATCATCGCCTTGATAACCTTTTAAATAGTCAACTTTTAAAAAATTCTTTCCAATAACAGGTAAGGTTTTACTTTTTTCTTCTATCTCTTGAAACCAATCGTCTTGAGAATAGGCGTGGTTCGTACCCATATGGTGGCGAATATCGTATATTTCTTTTGTATAGCTACATAAAGCATAAATTACATTTCTAGCAAGAAAATGAGCATTATTGTCAGTAGATATGCGCTCATTTTTAATGCTTGCACCATTATCTATAAATGTTAACCATGCATCTTCTTTTTCAGCTTTAAAAACATCACTTTTAAAGAAAAAAATCTGATTAAATTCTTCGATATATCCTTCATAATTTCTTCCATAGCTTAACAATTGAAAGCATTCAATCGTTTCTAAATCATTTTGGTCTTTTCCTACACGACCAGTATGAAATAAAGCTGTTGCTTTTTTGTTATGGGCTAAATATGCAATTTTCAATGCTGAGTCACATTTCCATCGCAACATTAAGTCAAAAATTCCAATGAGTTTACTCGATTCTAAATAAAGGGGGATAAACTCAAACCCACTAATTTTAAATTTATACACAACTAGCTCCTTTTTAATTCCTCCAAATAATCTGCCCATGTTTGCATCATCTCTCTGCGTTCGGACAAAAATATAAATTCAAACTATCTTCTCAGCATCAAACGCCATATTCCAAAAGCCCATATCCAATACTTTCATTTGTGGGTAAGGCATATCACCGACTTTCATATTCACACGTATAGCTTCAAATTCTTTCTCATTCTCTTCGTAGAACGCTGCTAACTTGCGGATTGATTCGACACTATATGTGCCTGATGTAATTTTATGTTTTCTTATACTTTCAACAAAATACCTATCATAGGCAGGAACACATCCTAATGTTCCTATTAGAATTTTAGTAATAAGTATTTCTGATATATCATTATGAATTGTTTTTTTCTTTACTGAAGCTCTAATGGGATTAAAAAAATCTTTTAGATATATTTCTATATCTTTGAGTAATTCTCTATTTTTAAGGTCTTTAAATTCGCTACATTTAATGCCAAATAGAGGGTCATATTTTTTAAGTAATATTTCCCTAACAACAGGTTTATGTGTTTGATAATCTTTTTGTAATAAGAATGATGAACCACGATACATACCCCAACTTGCAAGATAAAATGCTAAATGCAAAGAAAGAAAATCAATATCATCATCTGAAATTTGTTTTTGCCGTGCTTTATAGAATACAGAATAGCAATGCTCCCATGAACGAGAACTTCCATTTGGATCTTCATTTAATTCTTTATAAAACTTAGTTGCAGCAAGCTTAACAGTTTCTACAATATCCATATTTATTCCTCCAATTCATGTTTAGGGTTCTTTAGATTTTCCAAATAATCTGCCCATGCTTGCATCATCTCTCTACGTTCGGGCAAAAATTCTGCATAGTTATAAGCAGCTCTAACGCTGTCACGTTCAGAGTGCCCTAGTTGGCGTTCGATGGCGTCTCTATTCCAGCCTTGTTCATTTAGTAAGGTAGAAGCCATTGAGCGGAAGCCATGCCCTGTCATTTCCCCTTGTGCATAACCAATGCGTCTCAGGGCTACCGTGATGGTGTTTTCTGACATGGGACGGCTTTGTGTGCGAACCGAAGGAAAAACATATTGTCCAACACCTGTGAGCGGTTTGAGTGTGTTTAGGATTGCAATAGCTTGGCTTGATAATGGCACAATGTGCGTTGTTCGCATTTTCATTTTATGGGCAGGAATGCGCCATTCTTTTTTATCAAAGTCAAATTCTTCCCATTCTGCATGACGTAATTCCCCTGGACGAACAAAAAAGAGGGGGGCTAATTGCAATGCACAATGAACGGGAAAATATGCTTTGCAATTTTCCATATCTCGAAGAAGTTGCCCTACCTTTTTGGGGTCGGTGATGGTTGCAAAATGCTTTTTAGGTGGTGGCGTGAGTGCTCCTTGTAAATCTATAGCGGGATCTCGTTCTGCTAATCCCGAAGCAATTGCATATCGAAACACCATTGAGCATATTCCACGCACACGCTTTGCCGTTTCAAGAGCCCCACGCTTTTCAATCAATCTTAACACTTCTAGCAATTTGGGTGCTGTAATTTGGCTAATTGGTTCTTTGCCAAGGTAAGGAAATATGTTTTGCTCAAGACGTGTTAGAGTAAGTTCAGCGTGCCCTTGACTCCACTTGATTGAAAACTTTTGTACCCATTCTCTTGCAATTTTTTCAAAATGATATTTTCCATCGGTTAGCGCTTTTTCTTCTTTTTTCTTTTCTGCTGGGTTTATGCCTTTAGCCACATAAACTCTCAATTCATCTCGTTTCTTTCGAGCTTCGGCAATACTTATTTCAGGAAATGAACCTATAAGCATTCTATACTCTTTATAGGTGAACGAGTATCTATATCGCCATATCTTTTTACCTGAGGGCATAACTTCAAGACACAGCCCATTTTCATCTGACACTAAATAGCGTTTTTCCTTAATCGCTAAATCTTTAACCATTACTGTAGTAAGTCTCATAGATTCGTCCTTGATTATTTTCGTTCATTAGATACCTATCCGACTGATTATTCTATATAAAAAAGAATTAGTCGTGAACCAATATTGAATTTTACCACATTTTTATTTTTGTTACAAGCTGGTTCACGAACTACACACCGAACCTAGGCGGATTTTATAGGACGAAAAAGGACAAAAAAATACCCATAATAGCTTGACTATCATGGGTATTTTGAATTTCTTTGACTCTCATTGAATCACTAGATGGTGGAGGCGGGGGGAATTGAACCCCCGTCCGCAAACGGTCCACACAAAGCTTCTACAGGTTTAGTTCAAGTATAATATCACCAAACACTTGACCCTTGAACAGGTTGTGTTTAGTTAGCCCTATGTAAGTTCTCACAGCACTCCCGTAAGACAAAAAGTACTGCCAGCCCAATAATTTTGCGCCGCACCGATATATTAGGCATCTACCGGTTAGACGTGACCTCCGAGGAGATCAGTGTTTACTCTATCGCGTCAATTAAGCAGCGTAAGAGTAAGCGTAATCGTTATTGTTTGCAATTACATTGTTGCCGCTTTTTACGAGGCCAGCGGCGCCTCGACCTGCAACCTTGGCTTCTTCGTCCACGTCGAAGCCAATGCGCCCCCAAATAATGGGAGAGTTCCACAAAAGAAAGATAAGTCTAATTTCATATAAAGTAAAGGGGTGTTTGAAACAAAGTCCAAACACCCACATAAGCTATTTATATTTATTATATTATTCTAATTCACATGAACTTTTATTTTTGAGCCTATGGAAAGAATATCGGACTTTGTGCGTTTATTAAGAGCTAAAAGTTCGTTTGAGCTCATTCCAAAGCGCTGAGAAATACTCCAATAGGTATCACCTTTTCTCACAGTATAGGATTGTGTAGCTTGTGTAGCTGCTTGCCTTTGCGGTGAAATAGTAAGCAAAGAAGAGCTAGGCACATTTATTCTTTGCCCAATACTAATGCGTGTACGAGAAACAATATTTGGATTCACGTCGGCTAGTTCATCTTGAGTAAGCCCATGATCACGAGCAATGGAGTGGAAGGAATCCCCTTTCTTGACACTATAAATCTTTGTAGGCTCAGATGATTTTGCTTTTGGTTTTTGGGTCACTTCGTTTGAATTGACTTGCGCAACTAGCGTGCCAGAATTAGGAACATTCAATTTTTGCCCTAACGCAAGATTTGAACGAGAGCGCAAGTTTGGATTTGCTTCTGCAAGGCTGGCAACGCTCATACCGTGTTTACGAGCGATAGCGGTAAAGGAATCCCCCTTTTTCACTGTGTACGTCGCATAAGCGGTTGCGCTGTCAGCGTGAAGATTAACACGTTGCCCTAATCTAAGGTTATTTGCATTTAGTTGTTTATTTGCATTGCGTAGGTCAGTGCTTGAGATGCCGTATTTTCTTGAAATAGAATACAGAGTATCGCCACTTTTAACGGTATGGAAACTTGCGGATTTATTTACTTGTGAACCGCTGGCTACTTTTGCTTGCCTCGTATTTGCTTGTTTTTGGCGTGTTGTATTTTGAGCAACTTGAGTACGAGGAATAAAGAGTCGTTGTCCTGATTTTATGTTACGAACATTTTTAACAGATGGGTTTGCTGCAGCTAATTGCTTAGTTGTTAATTTATGACGACTAGCGATAGTACTAAAGGTATCACCACGGCGCACTTTATAGGTATAGCCTTGACTTCTTGAAACTTCTTCAGGTTCATTACTTGACGCCACATAAGAATTGACCGCACCAGCACGCCCAGGAATACGAAGTTGAGACCCTACTTTTAGGGGTTCACTTTTTATATTGCTCGTGCGTAAAACAGAAACAGGAACACCTGTTTTTCTGCTTATTTTAGAGAGGGTATCCCCTCGCACAACTTTATACGTTGACCAACCAACATTAGGGGTTGATTTACTTGCAAGTATCGCTTTCTGTTGTAAATTATAAGGAACATAAAAACTTGTTTCACGATCAGGCGGAGTTATATAACGGCGAAACGCTGGGTTATAAGCGGAAAACTGCGTCCACGTCATGCCAAGTTCTTTCGCAATAGAGGCAAGATCTGTACCAGGTTTCGCTTTTACCTCAACCCCTGGAACCGTAATCATCGGCTTATTCCCTTTTAGGGTGTGGGCTTCTGGCTCAAATCCAAGAGCTTCAAAGTTTCTCATAATCTTAATCATGGCAAGATAGCGAGGAACATATTGAATTGTTTCTTCTTTTAGGCGAAGCCTTCCAGACCGCATGGTATGATTTTTAGCAACAAGATCAAAGAAATTCGTAGCACCTGTAGCTTCTAACGCGCGCCCAATTTTACCAGGACCTGCGTTATAAGCAGCAATGGCAAGATTCCAATCGCCAAAGATATCATAGAGTTCACCTAAATATTGAGCGGCGGCATGGGTAGCTTTATACGGGTTACGGCGTTCATCCATCCACCAATCCTGTACCAATCCATATTGGCGACCAGTAGGCGCCATAAATTGCCACATTCCCATAGCATTTGATCTAGAAATAGCCCAAGGATTATAGCCACTTTCGATAAACGCCAAGAAGGCTAATTCTTCAGGTAAGCCTCTGCTACGAAAAACTTCACGAGTATACGCAAGGTAAGGCAAGGCTCTGTACATAAAACGTCTAATCGTAATACGGGATTTATGAAGGTAGCTTTTATAATAAATTTCGACGAGGCGAAGTTCACTAGCGGTGAGGTTTTTATCGAGTTCACCACGAGAGAGAAGAGCTTTTTTTTCAGGATCAAGAAGAGGAATATTATCATCATCAATAGCTATATTATAATTATCATAGATAGAATCTTCTGTGGAAACTAAATTATCATTTTCGTTGGTGGGTACATTTTTCGCTCCACACGCAGCTAAGAAAAAGCACATAAAAGCAAGTAAAAAAGTATGAGCAACCTTTTTACAAGACACTTTCTTAGATTTAATTATTGTTAACATATTCTCCCTTTAAAACACATATTAAAAATACTTGTATTCTTGTAGCAATAAAGTATGCTTGGAAAATAGAAAATGTGCAAGGTTAATAAATTATTTTTTTTTAGTTTCTAACAAGCGACAAGGAATACTTGAACATGAGAGATGAATCTTTCCAGTATGATACAAAAAGACCATACAAAAAAAACTATACATCAAACAATAAAAGCAAACCACAGTTTTCCTCTCAAAAACATACAGATCGGAAGAGTGAAAATCTCAATATTTTGCCAGGCCTAAAGCCTGTTTTGGAACTTTTACAATCTGATGCGGGAAAAATCGACCATGTTTTTCTTCGTAAAGGGCGATCCAACAAAGAAAGCAACCTTGTACTTGATTTATGTAGAGAGCATCACGTGCGCTTCACACTATCTGAAGATGACGCTCTTTCTCGTCTTTGCGATGGTGTACAGCATCAAGGTGTTGCGGCTCGCCTTCGGGGTATGTCTTATATCCCTGCGGAGGATTTACTTGAACAAGCCTTTGACGCTCCTTTGCCTCTTATTGTTGCCCTTGACCAAGTTTTAGATCCTGGTAATGTGGGTACACTTGTGCGCACACTCTACGCATTAGGGGTTGCAGGCCTTATTGTACCAAGACATAATAGCGCTTTTTTAGGACCAGGAGCGCAACGCTCTGCTGCTGGTAGTTTAGAAAAACTCCCCATTTCAGAAGTGGTGAATCTCGCCAGAACTGTGGAACTTGCGGCTAAATCAGGCTTCACCACGTATTGCGCACAACTTGGCGGCATTAATGCTTTGGCAAGCCATGCGCCGCAGTCTCAGCAATCTGATGATTCAAAAATAATAACTCGTGATAATACGGAAAGCACTATTCTTCAGTTGCCTGCTCTGCTTGTGCTTGGAAGTGAAGAAAGTGGAGTTCGTCAGGGAGTTCAAAAACACTGCCACCACAATCTTTCCATACCATTTTTGCGAGAATTTGATTCACTCAACGTCGCCCAAGCGGGTGCAATTCTCACCTCTTGTTTTCTCCGTGCCCATAAGTTTTAGAAAAAAGTTTTAAAATACCTCTTCCGTAAAGCGATAAGCGTAAAGAAAATACGTATTTCTATTTGAGAAAATATTAAAATCCCTCTGCCTATTTATGTAGTTCTTTCATAAGTGCAGTGGGATTTTTGCATGTCATAAGGGAACTCATCACCGCAGCACCCTTAACACCTGTCTTTAAAAGAGCAGGCATTCTTTCTGGGTTTATCCCACCAATGGCAAAAAGAGAAAGAGTGCTCGGTATACTATCAACTATACTTTGTAAAAAATCCAAGCCCCTAGGTTCTAGGCCTTTTTTGCAATCCGTTGAAAAAATATGCCCAGCTATGACATGGGAAAGAGCCAAATGCGTAGGCAAAGAACTAGACGGACAATTAGCCAAAGAACTAGCCAGACAACTAGACAGACAACAAGAGGAAGACTGCCCAGCCCCATCGCATGCAGAAGCAGAATACGTTTTTTCACATGGCGTGCATAAATGATAATTTTCCGCAATAAATATTGCTTCGTCTACACTATGAATGGAGACCCCAATTTTCACATGATAATCAGCGTCCACAAGTTCATCTTCAGCAGATTTTTCTGTACCCACGGTTTCTTGAGCGAAACGGTCTTCAATTATACTTTTTTGACTAACATTTTTTTTAGTTATATTCTTCTGCACAGAATTTTCTTTAGCTATATTCCCGTCAGCAAAACTCTCTCTCTCCCCAAAAACACTTTTATAATTCTCAAGTATTCCCTTGAAATTACTAAAAGAAGTATGCACTCCGCAGGCAAGCTTTTTCGCCAATGGCAGGGTGTATTCTAGGTTCGCATTCAAAAAAAGCGGAACTTCGTATTGAAGACAAAGCGCATGAACATTATGTGCTAACACTCTATAGTCCTCTTCTGAAAGTTCTTTTTCCCGCAAAATAAGAGCATAGGGTTTAGCCTTCAAAATTTCTTCTATTCTGCCAAGAAAATCCCCTTGAACCGCACTTTTTTGTGTCACACAAATCACGCTCATATACACGACCTTTTTAATGCCCCCCTGCCGTAAATCTATTTTTATAGACTCACAAAAAAGCAAGACACTCTAAAGAATAAAAGCCTGTCACATCGCAACAGGCTCTCATCCATATAAAACAATTGATATAAATACATCTATAGAAATACACTAATATAAATACATTGATATAAATACATCAACATTCATTACATTACTATACCATCTACACTGCTGTACTATTTACACAAACACATAATCTGTCATAGCAGCTTGCAAGCCACGTGCATTGATAGCATCAACCACATCATCAACGGAACGCTCATCAGAAATAACAAATTGCGCATCGCCTTTTTCTTCTTCTTCGTGTCCGCCAACGCCTGTTTTAACGCCAGCAGAAATACGTGTTGCACATATTTTTATGACATTATCCCGAAAAACGTCTCGTTCTCTTGTGGAAATATTCACTCCTGCATAAGGCATAAGCAATCGATACGCACACATAACTTGCAATAATTGCGGTTCGTGCACATCTCTTGGATTTATGCTGGCATCATTAACAATAGGGCGAAGTCGTGGGCAAGAAAAGGAAATTTCAGCCGACGGATATTTCTTTTGAATATAGAAAGCATGCAGTCCAGTGGCGTATGCGTCCTTACGAAAATCATCAAGACCAAGCAAAGCCCCAAAACCAACACCACGCATACCCCCCATAAGGGCGCGCTCTTGTGAATAAAAACGATAAGGAAAGACTTTTTTAGGGCCAGCCAAATGTTTCACATCATAGGTTTCTGGATTATATGTTTCTTGATAAACAGAAACAAAATCAACCCCTGCTTCATGTAAAAGAGCGTATTCATCGGAGTTCATAGGATAAACTTCGATACCGACCGAAGTAAAAAACTTACGAGCTAAACGGCAAGCTTCCGCTATATATTCAACGCTTGATTTTGCTCTGTGCTCCCCTGTGAGAATCAGAATATCTTTCAAGCCTGTTTCAGCTATTGCTCTAAATTCTCTTTCAATTTCATCAAAAGTGAGTTGCCCACGTTGGATATCATTATGGCAATTAAAACCACAATATATACAATGGTTTGCGCAATGATTCGCAATGTAAAGAGGCGTAAAAAGGCAAATGGTATTACCAAAGCGTTTACGAGTTTCAACTTGAGCTTTTTGAGCAATTATTTCAAGCATAGGCAAGGCCGCAGGTGAAAGAAGAGCCGCAAAATCGCTAAAACTCAAATACTCTTGATCTAAAGCGTGACGCACATCGTGCTCTGTAAACGCTGTAAAATCAACGGCATTCACTTCCGCCAAGAGTTCATCCATCATAGAGTGATCAAGTTGTTCCATATGTGGCATATATTTCATTGACATATTTATTCTCCTGAATCAGTCAAAAAACCTGTAAGAGGAGAAGAAGCCGCAGCTCCTCTGTCAAGAACTCTGCCTAGGCCAGAATTATAAGCGCCTCGCCCTGCTTCAATTGCCATACGAAAAGCTTTTGCCATAGCAGGAATATCCCCAGCGGTAGCAATGGCGGTATTTGCCATAATAGCATCAACGCCCATTTCCATAGCTTCGCACGCTTGAGACGGCTTACCAATACCAGCATCAACAATAATCGGCAAATCAATTTCATCTATAAGAATTTTAATAAATTCCTTTGTTACTAAGCCTTTATTCGTACCAATAGGCGCACCAAGAGGCATAATAGCCGCAGCGCCAGCGTTGACCATATCCCTAGCGGCGTTTAGATCAGGGTACATATAAGGTAAAACAACAAAGCCTTCTTTTGCCAAAACTTCTGTCGCTTTTGTCGTTTCATAGTTGTCAGGCAATAAATATTTAGCGTCGTGGATAACTTCAATTTTAACAAAATCACCACAACCACATTCCCGTGCAAGACGAGCTATTCTCACCGCTTCTTCAGCAGTGCGAGCGCCAGAAGTATTTGGTAATAAGGTCACGCCTTTTGGGATATAATCCAATATATTAGCAAGTCCGCCCACATTGGCACGACGTAAAGCAAGAGTAATAATTTGTGCGCCCGCTTCTTCAACAGCAGCGTTAATCAAATCTAAAGAATACTTGCCTGACCCTAAAATAAAGCGAGAGCTAAATGTGTGTGATCCAAGCGTGAGAAGGTCTTTTTTTATCTCATTTTTCATTATACTACCCTTTTTATTAGATTGTCTTACCTTATAGAGAGCATCATTCCTGTTTACTTTTTTTTGGGGGAGTTGAACTCCCCCTCCCCCACATCATGTATTTCTTGTAAACAAAGTTCACAAAAAATACTAAAGCATGAGGCTTCTAAAGGACATATGTCCTTTAGTGGAGAGTTTCCTACCCAAAGGGTAAACTCATCGAGTTTGTTTGCCTAAGCTTCTGAAAAAAAATCTAAGGAAAACAAAGAGTAATGCGAGAGGCAAAACCTCTCAAATTGGAATGACATGCCTTACATATAAAGTTGACATGTTATATAAATCATTACATGCTATATAACTCATTACATTGTTTTAAAACATGAAACAAATAAAATACTTACATTTATAACCTTAAACTCTATTTTCACGGAAAAATCTTACTTTGCAAAATCGATATTCAGCTCTTTTAGAATAAGTTGCATAATAACAGTCGCTTGCTGAGCGGCGCACAAAGCAACCCTTGGGGCAAAAAGCGTATTCATTTCAACCACATCACTTTTACCATCCCCACAAACATAATAGCGCTGCATAGGGTGCTTCACAACCATTTCGTTAGGGCTGCCAATTCCAGCCATGCCATTGGCACCAACCAAAACAGGCTTCACCATTTGCGTAAGAACGCATTCTGTAAGCATGGCTTTTTCTGTAGGACTATCAAAAGCTTCACAAATAATATCACACATGGAAAAAATAAACGGAATATTATTTGAATCTAAGCGCACATGATGCCCTTCGTACTCAATATACGGATTAATTTCTCGTAATTGGCGTAACAATGCCTCGTTCTTTTCCTGTCCAATATCACGATTCGTATAATGCTGACGATGCAAATTGGTTTCATCCACCACATCAAAATCAGCTAAAATAATACGCCCAACCCCAAGGCGAGCAAGGTGTATAGCCACATGAGAGCCAAGCCCACCAAGCCCTGCAATCCCCACGCAAGCCTGAGCAAACTTTTCTTGTCTTTCTTCGCCATGCCTTTGCACAAGCAAAGCATAGGTTTCTTGTTCTGATGTCTTATAAAATGATCGAGTAGAATTCATATTTAACCTTTTGTTATCCACATTTGCTTTTTGCTCTTCAAAAAAACACGTTTCCACTTCGACCAACTATTATGAGCCACCGCAACTATTATTAGCCACCACCAACAAAACACACAACTTCCAAGCTATCCGATTCCAACAATTGAATTTTGTCAAAATCAGCACGAGGAACAACGCTACCGTTATACTCAACGGCAACACGTTTAACATCATAAGCATTACCAAGGAGAAACGCTTCTAAACTTTGAGTAGATTTCAGCGTAATTTCTTCACCATTCACGTACATAGAGACTGTCCTCATTAATACTTATAAAAACATATAAAGCCGAGTGCTTCTTAAACGTTCACTTTAAACCATTCGCTTTTCCGTTTTATATAATCAAAGCCCTTTTGTCAATTTGAGAGCGCCCATTAAACTCGTAATCTCATTTTTATTTTATATGGGGACTTAAATTTTTTGTGCAAGGGTAATCCTGTACGAAGGGTCTTATTGTGTCCTGCGTGACGGGCTCATATTACGAGGGGTGGCACAGCGACACAAAAGTGCTTGGCGTGGGCTTTCGGGGGGGGGGCATACGCCACGCCGTGAGGAAAGGCATTTAAGATTGTTTTATGATTACCTTTTTGTTTTTTGTCTTTGGTTTTGGGTGATGTGTACTGCAATATTTTTTGTGCTTGGCAAAGGCTTCCGTTCTTGGCGATAGCTTTCGGGGGTGGCATACGCCACGCCGTGAGGAAAGGCATTTAA
>CAMQVJ010000008.1 GCA_947038175.1 uncultured Desulfovibrio sp. | reverse complement strand
GAAACGAATAATGAAAAAGATGACAATATAAAACCTGATGATAATAAATAAAAACAAGGATTTTCTTGTGTTGCAAGATTTCTTTTTTGGGGGCGAGGCACTTGTGCCTGCCCCCTTTTATGTTTGGGGAATAGTGAATACGA
Organism: uncultured Desulfovibrio sp.; assembly: GCA_947038175.1. Classification (GTDB taxonomy): domain Bacteria; phylum Desulfobacterota; class Desulfovibrionia; order Desulfovibrionales; family Desulfovibrionaceae; genus Taurinivorans. Next base: position 51,545 of record CAMQVJ010000008.1, on the reverse strand, counting down.
CTCCGGATTCTTTCCATGATGGTGGGCTTTATCTTGCACAAGAAGAAGCTCTTTGTCATGCGAAAAGCCTCTGGAATCAAGGGGCGGCGATTCTGGATATAGGTGGGGCGTCTTCTCGCCCTGGGGCAAAAGATGTGTCTGCAGAAGAAGAGTGGAAACGCATTTCTCCTCTTATTAAGAGTATACGCAAAAATCCTCAAGGATTTTATAATGCTTCTCTTGCAGAAAAAGTGGAAAGCTCTCAAGCGAAGTTTCCTATGCTAGACACCCGTGAAGAAAGTATTTTTACTAAAAATCCTTTATATGCTCGCCGAGAATCTCCTGTTATTTCCATTGATACTTGGCGTGCCGATGTAGCGTCCAAGGCGCTTGAAAATGGGGCAGATATTATAAATGATATATCCGCATTTTCTTGGGATGAAAAATTACTCGATGTAGTGGCAGAGCATAAACCTGGTTATGTGCTCATGCACTGCCAAGGCCGACCACAAAGCATGCAAAATGAACCCGTCTACACAGATATTGTGGACGACGTGGTTCGGTTTTTTGAAGAAAAAATGAATACCCTTGTTCAGAAAGGTTTGCCTGAAAACCATATTATACTTGATCCAGGCATTGGTTTTGGTAAAAACGTAAATCATAATATTACTTTGTTGCAAGCAAGTCAAAAATTAGCTAAGCTAGGTAGACCGATTTTGCTTGGTATTTCCTACAAGTCACTTTTTGGACACTTGTTTGGCATTAAAGCAGAAAAAAGGAAAAGTATAACACAGGTTTGCACAGCACTCATGGCTCAATATGGCATACAACACCACCGTGTGCATGATGTACTTGCTACCGTTGAGAGTTTGACTCTTCAAACGGTTTTACAAGAAAAAGGTACAGTTTAAAAAAATTAATTATATAATTTGAGAGCATTGGAGCATAGCTATGCTTAGTTTTGAACATTTTCCGCTTGGCTGGCGTGATGTTATTGATATCGCACTTGTAACTATTTGCTTCTATTACCTTTTGCGTTTTGTAAGGGGAACGAGAGCAGTGGCAGCGCTTCAGGGTCTTGTTCTTTTGCTTTTTATTTATATTGTTGCAAGGATGCTTAGCTTTTTCACACTTTCATGGCTTTTAGAAAGTTTCTTTGGTTCTTTATTTTTAGTTATTGTTGTTTTATTTAGTGATGATATCCGAAAAGGTTTGGCAAGTATAAACCCTCGCTCGCTATTTAGAAAAAAGGAAACTATACGGGATAGCCTCATCCATGAATTAGTGAACGTGAGCCTTGATTTGGCAAAAACAAAAACAGGTGCCATTATTGTTCTTGAGTTAAATGTAGCCTTGGGAGATTATATGCAAAGAGGGGTTGCCCTTGATGCGAAATTATCCGCCGATTTAATTAAAACTATTTTTTTTCCAAATACAGCTCTACATGATGGTGCGATAATTATTAATCGTGATGGGCGTATTGTCGCTGCTGGTTGTGTGCTTCCGCTTACTAAAATGCTTGAACGGCAGAGTTATGGCACAAGACACAGAGCCGCACTTGGTGTGACAGAAGTCAGTGATGCACTTGCTATTGTTATTTCTGAAGAGAGAGGGGCTATAACCATCGCCCACGAAGGTCATTTATCAAACCCATTAAATCATGAAAGAATGGAGCGTATTTTAACAAATGTCCTCAGCTAAAAACAAATATTTTTTTGAGATCAAAGTCTTGCTGGTGGCATTTATGTTGGCATGCGGACTTTGGTATGTCATTGTTGGTAATGCGCATATCGAAAGTATTATCGCTGTACGTGTGGAGTACCAGTCTGTTCCTGCGGATCTTGTTGTGTCTGAGGGTATGATTGATGTTGTCAAAGTTCGAGTTCGAGCTTCTGCGGAACTACTACAGCGTTTAGCTAATCGTGATTTAGCATATCCTATTGATTTATCAAAAATAGAAAGCGGAGCTAATGTCGTTCCTATTGAGATAGCTCAAATGGTTTCTTTTAATGGCTTTGATATCCTTGGCGTTGACCCCTCTTATATTGTTGTAGAGGTTGATACGGTCACCACAAAAACTGTTCCTTTGCAAATAAAATTTATCCCCATGAAGGATGACGATTTACAAATTAGTAATGTGGGGATTTCACCAGCTGCCATTGAGATTAAAGGTTCAACTGCCCTTTTGCATGATTTAGACTATTTGGAAGTACCTTTTGATCTTAATAAAGTAATAAAAGAAGGGCATTATTCTCGCCCCTTGCAATTGATGATACCTGATTCTTTAACGGTGAATACACCTGTGACAACGCTGAGTTTTGATGTCGTGGCAGAAACTACCCATGTGGAAATCAGTCGTACAGTGCATGTAGAAAATATGCCGCCACAATATACTATAGAACCAAGAACCGTAAATATTCTTTTAGAAGCACCACTTGCTAGAGTGCACGATGATGTTTTGGATCCTATAATCAGCTCGAAAATACGTGCTACGGTAACAGGAAATTCTCATCTCAAAGTAGGGAGTACGCTACCTATACAGGTTATACTTCCGTGGAATGTTCAGCTTGTGGAAATGGATCCTGCTGCTGTTAAAATTGTGAATGCCAAAAAATAGAATACGATGAAAAAGTAGGTAATGATGAAACGTCTTTTTGGAACAGATGGTATGCGTGGTACGGTTAATGAGTATCCTATGACGGCTGATATGGCCTTGCGCTTAGGGCTTGCGGCGGGTATGTATTTTCGTGGCGGCAAGCATAGACACAAAGTAATTATTGGTAAAGATACAAGATTGTCTGGGTATTTATTTGAATCTGCCCTTACCGCAGGACTTTGCGCCATGGGCATGGACGTGTATCAAGTGGGCCCTATGCCTACTCCAGCCATAGCGTTTCTTACAAGAAATATGAGAGCGGATCTTGGTGTTGTTATTTCTGCCAGCCATAATCCTTTTTATGATAATGGTATTAAGTTTTTTGATAAAAATGGTTTTAAACTCCCAGATGATGTGGAAGATATTATTTCTGAAATGCTTATCCATTCCGATCAAGAATGGGATTATCCCCCTGCACACGAAGTCGGTAGAACTCGCAAAATTGTGGACGCTCCAGGGCGTTATATTGTCTATATTAAAAATAGTTTTCCACAAGAACATACCCTTAAAGGCGTTCGAGTTGTGCTTGATTGCGCTAATGGTGCGAACTATAAAATTGCTCCTTTAGCCCTTGAAGAGCTTGGTGCAGAAGTTTTTACTCTTTCAAACACTCCTAATGGCACTAATATCAACGAACAATGTGGCTCTTTATATCCTGAAAAAATGCAAGCAAAAGTACGAGAAGTTCGTGCGGATATAGGTCTTGCGCTTGATGGTGATGCAGATAGACTTATTGTTGCTGATGAAAATGGTAGAGTTTTAGATGGTGATGAAATCATGGCGATTTGTGCCCAAGATTTGCTTTCTAAGGGAAAACTCAATAATAAGATGCTTGTCACTACTTCAATGAGTAATATGGCGCTTGATTCTTTTATGCAAGAACGTGGAGGCTCCGTGCTTCGCACTAACGTGGGCGATCGCTACGTTGTTGAAGCCATGAGGAAATTTGATGCAAACCTTGGTGGTGAACAATCGGGACACCTTATTTTTCGTGATGTGAGTACAACAGGTGATGGCTTACTAGCAGCCTTACAACTTTTACGTATCATGAAAGAAACAGGGAAAAAGCTTTCGGAGCTTGCAGGGCAATTGGCTCTTTATGCTCAAGAAATGCACAGCATAAAGGTTACGCATAAACCTCCCCTAGACACTGTTCCTGAAATCCAAGAGGCCGTGAAAAAAGCAGAAGCAGAACTTGGCTCCTATGGGCGTGTGCTTCTACGGTATTCTGGTACAGAAAATGTTTGCCGAGTCATGGTTGAAGCACGAGATGAAAAGCTTGTTAAACGTATTGTTCAAGAGCTTGTTGATATTGTTACAGAAGCAATTACTCGAATTCAAGAATAAAGCTGATTTTGATTAGCTAAATATTCAAAGTAGAACATGCTCATACAAAATTCATGTGCTATGCAAAAAAGATGCGACTTTTTACTCCCTGTTTTACAAAAATACATCACAAAATGAGGTTATTATATGCAAAAAATTACTAAAGTAATTATGCCTGTGGCTGGTTTAGGCACACGCTCTTTACCTGCTAGTAAAAATATTCCAAAAGAAATGCTCCCTGTTTTTAATAAGCCTATTATACAATATGTTGTGGAAGAAGCTTTGGAAGCAGAACTTTCCAATGTCGTTTTTGTGACAGGTAGAGAAAAAACAGTTCTTGAAGATCATTTTGACCATCATTTTCCCCTCGAAGAAACTCTTGAACGTGCTGGAAAGAAAGCCCTTTTAGGTGAAGTTATAAATGCGGCGAACATGATAAATCTTATCACCGTACGCCAAAAAGAAAGGCTTGGACTTGGACATGCTGTTTTATGTGCAGAAACAATTATTCATGATAACGAAGCCTTCGGTGTCATGGTAGGTGATGATCTTATCTTAGGTGAACCGTCTGGCATGAAACAACTTATTGATGTCGCTCAGCGTGAAAATATGCCCGTTATTGGTGTTTTGGAAGTAGCTCCTGAACATGTCAATAAATACGGAATTGTGGCTGGGAATACTCGAGAAGATGGTATTATAGAAATAACAGATATGGTGGAAAAACCTGCAATAGGAACAGCGCCTTCTTGCATGGCAATTATTGGGCGCTATGTATTAACGTCTGAAATTTTCAAGTATCTCCATGACACAAAGCCTGGACATGGTGGTGAAATTCAATTAACAGATGCTCTCAAGGCCTACGCTCTTGAACATAAAATGTTAGCAGTGCCCATAAAAGGGATTCGCTTTGATGCTGGTGATTGGGTTGATTATTTGACGGCAAACCTTTTCTTTGCCTTAAAAGACACTAAAATTAAGCCTGAATTATTGAAACGTATGGAAAAATTATTGCAAGATTATTCTGCATAGTTTAAGCTATCTTTCTCAATTACTTTTAAGGGGAGTGTGACTCCCCTTAATCTTTTTTGAGCTTTATATAAAATAAAACCCTGCATAATCTAAAATGATGAAAGTATTTGAGTTTTTACTAACTGAAATTTTCAATATAATTATGAAAAATTGGGCATATCACTCGGAACATTTTAATTCAGGAGAAATCATGGCTCTAAGTATAGGTATTGTTGGTTTGCCAAATGTGGGGAAATCCACACTTTTTAATGCTCTTACCAAGGCTCAAAATGCTCAAGCAGCAAATTACCCTTTTTGTACTATTGAGCCTAATACCGCAACGGTTCCCGTTCCTGACAAACGTCTAGGCGGACTTGCGGAAATTGTAAAGCCGCAACGTATTCTAAATGCAATGGTGGAATTTGTTGATATCGCTGGTCTCGTTCGAGGCGCAAGCAAAGGTGAAGGACTTGGCAATCAATTCCTCGCCAATATCCGTGAATGCTCAGCTATTCTACACGTTGTGCGCTGCTTTGAAGATGAAAATGTTACCCACGTTGATGGCACCGTCGATCCAGAACGTGATATAGAAACCATCGAAACAGAACTTATTATAGCCGATATGCAAGTTGTTACGAAACGTGCAGATAAATTAGCTAAACAAATAAAAGCAGACAAAGAAGCCGCAAAAAGTCTTGAAGAATGCAAAAAACTCCTAGATCTATTGAATCAAGGAAATATGGCGAGCAAATTTGAAGTGCCAGAACACAACGAACACTTCAAACAAATATGGAGTGAGCTAGCTCTCCTTACTGCAAAAAAAGTAATTTATTGCGCCAATGTAGATGAACAAGGGCTTGAAAAAGAATCCGTACATCTAGAAAAACTTCGTGAATTAGCAAAAAAACAAAACGTGGAAGTTGTCGTCGTATGCGCCAATCTTGAAGCGGAATTACAAGGTCTATCCGTAGAAGAACAAACAGAAATGCTTAATTCCTACGGCATCGAAGAAAGCAGTCTTGTGAACGTTATTCGCTCAGGATACAATGCCCTCGGTCTTTGCAGCTACTTTACAGCAGGCGTACAAGAAGTGCGTGCATGGACTTTTCAAGCTGGTTGGAAAGCGCCTCAATGCGCAGCCGTTATTCACACAGATTTTGAAAAAGGCTTTATTCGTGCCGAAGTAATAGGCTACGATGACTATATAAAACACAGGTCAGAATCAGCCTGCCGCAATGCCGGCGTTCTCAGAGTCGAAGGAAAAGAATATGTAGTGCAAGACGGCGATGTTATGCACTTCCTATTCAATGTTTAAAAATATGCCTTCGGCGACAAAAGGGGTGACCCCTTTTGAAACCCATATATTAAGTATGTGAGGCTCTTAGGTTCTCAAAGAAAACTTTACTCATACACTTTTTCAAGCGAAGCTTGAAAAAGCGATGTGGGGGTTTGGGGGAGCTCAGCTCCCCCAAAAAAAGAAAAAAGTTCCCAAAAAAAGAAAAAGCTCCCCTAAAAATATTTCGAGGCGATTATGAATTTCACAGAAAAAGAAAGAGCGATACTTGGTATTGTGCAAGCGGATTTACCTGATAGCCTTACCCCTTATGCTGATATTGCAAAAGAGGTTGGTGTGAGTGAAGATGTCGTGATTGCATTGCTTAGTGGTCTTGTTGAAGATACGACTATCCGTCGTTTTGGTGCGAGTATAAAGCATCAGCGAACGGGATATGATAGTAATGCTATGGTGGCATGGCGCATTGATGAGAATCTCATTGATGAAGCGGCACGCATTGCGTCGGATAATAAGAATATTTCACATTGCTATTATCGCCCAAGCTCTGCTGCGGATTGGCCGTATACGCTTTTCACTATGATTCATGGAAAAACAGATCAAGAATGCCTTGATGTGGTGGAAAAACTTCGACAAACAACAAGCCTTGATGAATACGCTATTTTAGAGAGCATTAAAGAATTGAAGAAGATTTCCATGACCTATTTTGATGGAAAATAATATTTAGCGTTCACGTGTTTTTTGAAGGCAATTTTTAAAAGCATGCCTTCGGCGACAAAAGGGGTGACCCCTTTTGAAACCCATATGTTATGTATGTGAAGGCTCTTATATTCTCAAAGAAACTGTACTCATAGACTTTTTCAAACGAAGTTTGGAAAAGCGATGTGTGGGCTTGCCTACCAGAGGCGACCAAAGGTCGTTTGCGTTTACGAAGAATGAGTAAATACGCAAATAGAGAGCCAAGGCGGGGAGCTCAGCTCCCCCGAAAAAAGAAAACTTTACGTCAATTTTAAAAGCATGCCTTCGGCGACAAAAGGGGTGACCCCTTTTGAAACCCATATATTATGTATGTGAAGGCTCTTATATTCTCGAAAGAAAACTTTACTCATACACTTTTTCAAACGAAGTTTGAAAAAGCGATGTGGGGGGTTGGGGGAGCTCAGCTCCCCCAAAAAAGAAAAAAAAACTCCCCTCAAAAAAATAAAAATAAAAAAAAGAGGCACAACATGAATACTGATAAATCTAACGTTCTTTTTACCCGTGCGTGTGAAACTATCCCTGGTGGCGTTAATAGCCCTGTGCGTGCGTGTCGCAATGTGCATTGTGACCCACTTTTCATTGCATCTGCTAAGGGTTCACATATAACCACTGTGGACGGTATGGAGTGCATAGATTTTATTGGTTCTTGGGGGCCTATGCTTTTGGGGCATGCTCATGATGACGTGACTAAAGCTATAGCAGAAGCCGCAGGGCGTGGCACAAGTTATGGAGCGCCGTGTGGCGTTGAGGTTTTACTTGCGGAAAAAGTTTGTAAAGCGTTGCCTGCTGTTGAAATGGTGCGCATGGTGAACTCTGGCACAGAGGCAACTATGAGCGCTTTGCGCCTTGCACGAGCTGTGACTGGCCGTGACAAAATGGTAAAAGTTTTTGGTGGTTATCATGGACATGGCGATGCTTTTTTAGCGAGTGCAGGTTCAGGACTTGCGACTTTCTCTATTCCAGGAACTCCGGGAGTTCCTGCTTGCACAGTGAAGGATACTCTTCTTGTGCCTTATAATGACCTTGAAGCTACACGAGTGCTTTTTGAAAAACATGGCGCTGATATCGCAGCCTTTTTCATTGAGCCTGTCGCTGGAAATATGGGTCTTGTTTTGCCTGAAGAGGGATATCTTCAAGGGCTAAGAGATATTTGTACCCAGTATGGCGCATTGCTTATTTTTGATGAAGTTATCACAGGTTTCCGAGTTTCTTATAATGGTGCGCAAGGGCGATTTGGCATTGAGCCAGATTTGACTACCTTTGGTAAAATTATCGGTGGCGGTCTGCCTGTTGGTGCATATGGCGGCAAGGCAGAATACATGAAGCGTATAGCACCTGCTGGTGATGTCTATCAAGCAGGAACACTTTCAGGTAATCCACTTGCCATGGAAGCTGGGCTTGCAACTCTTGGTATATTGGAAAAATCCGACTACGCAGGGCTTGAGAAAAAAGTAGGCACTTTTGTCGATGCACTCGCTCAAGTATTGCGTGGCAAGGGTCTTGATGTGCAGTACACACATATCGCATCCATGTTCACTCTTTTCTTTACCGACAAACCAGTACGCAATTATGCCGACGTGGAAAAAGCGTCCGCAAGTATTTTTGAGTCCTATTACAAACAAATGCGTGAAATGGGTATTTTTCTTTCACCATCAGCTTTTGAAACAGCTATGGTTTCTTTTGCCCACACTGATGATGATTTTAATAGAACCCTCGATGCTGCGAAGAAATTGAAGTTTTAATTTTCTTTTTTTTGGGGCATGATGTTCCATATTGACGAAATAAATTAATATGCTTTTTTTTGGGGGCATGATGCCCCAACCCCCCCATCGCATTTTCAAACTTTGTTTAAAAATAAAAGTCATAAAAAAGCTCCCGTTGGGAGCTTTTTTATGACTTTTAATATGGGGATTGTAAAGGGCATCATGCCCTTTACTAATGGGGGCTTGGGGGAAGCAAAGCCTCCCCCAAAAAAACAAAAACAAAAACTAAAAATTATTTATCCATAACTTGTTTGATAACTTCAAGGGCGCTTTGCATGCGGATTTCGTCGGCTTGTGTGCCCATGTGTCCGAGTCGAAAGACTTTTCCTGCCATGGGTCCGAAGCTTCCGCCGATGAAGAGGCCTTTTTGCGCTAGGGCTTGTTTCCATTGTTCAAAGGTGAATTTTTCTGGAATCATGGCAGCGGTTACGGTGGGAGAGTTTACGGCGTCGGCGGCTGTCCATAGGTGCACGCCGAGTTCTGCTAAGCCGTGGCGGCAGGAGGTTGCAACGTCATAGTGTCGGTTGTATGTTTTTTCTATGCCTTCTTCTAGCATCATATCCACGGCAGCGTTGAGTCCTTTGATTCCCATCCAGCAAGGAGTGTAGGGAAATTGCGCTGGGTTTGTGTGGGCATTATGGAAGGGGAGAAGGGCGTCGTAGCCAGAGTAGTTGTTTTTTTCTATATATTGCCATGCGGTGTCGCTTATTGCCATGACAGTCATGAAGGGCGGACAAGAGAAGCATTTTTGTGAACCACCTAAAAGAATATCACAATTCCATAAATCGTTTTTGATGGACGCCCCACCGATACTTGCTACGGCATCGACTACAAAGAGAGGGACATTGCGATCTTTTTTGAGTTTGCCGAGTTCTTCTAGTGGGTTTAATGTCCCTGATGGTGTTTCGCAGTGAACTGCGGTTATCATAATAGGGTTCACACGGCGAATAGCTTCATCTATTATTTCAAGTGCTTCAGCGTTAATAGTGCTGTTGTAAGGAAGGGAAACTTTTTCAACAATACAGCCAAGACTTTCAGCCATATCCGCAAAGCCGTCACCAAAAACGCCTGTGCCAACAGTGAGCACTTTGTCACCTGCTTTTAGGCAACTTTTTAAAGCAGCCCAAAGTCCAAGCATAGCTTCACCTGTAGGGAAAATAACTTCGCTTTCTGTTTCGATAATGCGTTGAACCTTTTGCGCTAAGCCTGTGTAAAGATTTGTGTAGTCCATTGCAAAGCGTGGAGGTGCAAAATCTTCGTACATGGCTTTTGCCACTTTTTCATGAATAGTGACGGGGCCTGGGTAGAATGGCATGGTGGCGTATGGTTGATAGCTCATTTTAAATCCTATGAAGTTTATGAGGTTAAAAAATAGGAAAAACGCTTTGATACTTCTTTGAGCTGAGGCGGTGAGAGCCCCCTCATTATATGTTTTCTGTGAAGAAAGTTTACAGAAAGCACTAAAATACGAGGTTTCCAAAGGACATCATGTCCTTTGGTGGAGAGTATGAGAGGCAAAGCCTCTCAAATTAAAATAAAGAGCAGAGCGAGAGGCAAAGCCTCTCAAATTAAAATAGAGAGCAGAGCGAGAGGCAAAGCCTCTCAAATTAAAATAAAGAGCAAAGCCTCTCAAATTGGAATGAAAATGAAGTGGAAAGCTCTGCATAATGAGAATAAAATATGTCATTCTTATACTATTATGCAGAGCTTTTTAAAAGTCAGTAGATGTTGAGGATGGGCTTATAATTTTGCGTATTGTCCGTTGGTTCCAAGATGCTCTGTGATGCATTGACCTATAGATAGAATTTTTGATTCTTCAAAGGCAGAGCCTAAAATTTGCATTCCAACGGGCATATTTTCTGCCATACCTACGGGAATAGCAAGCCCTGGTAGACCTGCAAGATTGAGGGATAATGTGAATATGTCCATTTGGTACATTTGTAATGGGTCAGTAACACTGCCTTTATTCCATGCAACAATGGGAGAAACGGGCGCTATGAGAGCGTCACATTCCTTGAGGGCATTCTCGTAATCTTCACGGATAAGGCGTCGCACTTGGGCGGCTTTTCTATAATAGGCATCGTAATATCCTGCGGAAAGTACATAAGTACCTAATAATATACGACGTTGCACTTCTTCGCCAAAACCTTCTGTGCGAGAGCTATTATATAATTCTTCTAAATTTTTTGGTTGCGCACTGCGATGGCCGTAGCGTACGCCGTCATAACGAGCTAGGTTTGAGCTGGCTTCTGCGGAAGCAATAATATAGTAAGCCGCAATGGAGTATGGTAGATGTGGCATGGAAACAGATTTGATGGTCGCGCCTAGTTTTTGGGCTTCATCAATGGTGTTTTGACAAACTTTTGCTACTTCTGGATTCATGCTTTGGTTTTCAAAAAATTCTTTTGGTAAACCAAGGGTGACGCCTTTTAAATCTTTTTTCCAGTTGGAAGCGTCATGGAAAATTTCATTCGCACGGGGAGAAGATGTGCTGTCTCGTTCATCATGCCCAGCTATCACGGAGAGCATGAGGGCGCAATCTTCCACTGTTCTAGCAAAAGGGCCTACTTGATCAAGGGAGGAGGCATACGCTAAAAGACCATAACGAGAGACTCTGCCATAGGTTGGCTTTAGCCCAACAAGTCCGCATAAAGAGGCGGGTTGGCGAATAGATCCGCCTGTGTCAGAACCAAGGGATGCAAAACTTTGACAGGCGGCAACGGCAGCCGCTGAACCACCACTTGAACCACCAGGAACACATTTTAGATTCCAAGGGTTTTGGGTTGATTTATAGGCAGAATTTTCACAGGTGCTTCCCATGGCGAATTCATCCATATTATTTTTGCCTAGAATGATAGCGCCTGCTGCTTCAAGTTGTTCAACAACATAGGCAGAATAGGGAGGAATAAAATTTTCAATAATTTTAGAAGCAGCGCTTGTGGTCATGTTCTTCGTTGCGAGTGCGTCTTTGACGGAAATAGGAATACCCCAAAGAGGTTTGCTTGGGTCAAAGCCTTGCGCATCAAGTTCTGCCGCACGTTTGAGTGCATCTTCTGGGTAAACGCTGAGAAAAGCCCCTAAGGCATCTTCAGTTGCGTCAATCCGTGCAAGGGATGCTGCTGTGAGTTCTGTTGCTGAAATTTCTTTGTTTTTGAGGGCTTTTGTTGCAGAAGCTATACTTTGAAAAATTAAATCGCTCATTATTTACCTTCCACAATGCGAGGCACAATAAAATATTTACCATCGGTTTCTGGTGCGTTTGCTAAAATGCTTTCTGCCGTTTGGCGAACTTTTGCAATATCTTCACGCACCGCACTTGTATGGATAACAGGGGAGTAAAGAGGCTCAATACCGTCTGTATTTACTTCTGCTAATTTATCCATATAATTTACAATACCACCAAGCTGCTTGTTTAGTTTCTCTTTTGTTGCTTCGTCTGGAGAAAGCTTTGCAAGGTGACATAGGTGATTGAGTTCAGATGCTGAAATTGCCATGTGTGAGCTCCCGTTGGTGTGGGTTTTGTTGTGCTGAAATTTGTGTATCTGTAGAAATGAGAGAAGATTTTTTTGTTCTCTTATTTTTTGTTTTCCGTGGATTTTATTCTAATTAGGTATAGTTGACGTTGACATAATGGAGTCAATTAATGCGTCAATTTCTTCTAATGCTTGTTTTTCTTGGGTTTTCATAAGTTCTTCTGTAAGCACTTGTTTGCTTATATTAGGAAGTGAGCCGCCAGCTGTTCTGTACTGTAGGAATTTCGTAATATCGAGGGGGACTCGTCCGCTTCTTGCTGGTTGGTCTATAAAAAGATTACGGCTTGCGATACCTTGTGTTGTCCAGTGAAAAGGGGCGCTTACGTAGGTAGTTTGCAATGTGCTTAGGCGAGAATTTACTTTAGAAGAGTTCATTTTTTTTGTTAGATTAAGTTCATTAATCATCATAATAAAGTCAAAACCAAGGGCAGACCAGTCCGTAGGGTTGACACCTGTGCTCTTAATGGACGCTGCAAATTCTTCGTTCAAAGGGGTCGCTCGTTCTTGGTCATAAGCGACAGGGAAGAGCGTGAGGGCAAAGGTAGTAGGGTTGAAATTTTGAGGCTGGTTGAGGCTTTGTTCCCAAAGGGCATTTCCTAACATTATTTTTTCATTAGCACCGTGATAATGCATGGTGGAAATAAGTAAATCTATGTTGCGCCAAGCGTCAGGGAAGAATATAGCATCAAAGGGAGCGTTAACTTTGGGGAGTTTTTTTTCATCGTACATTCGTGAATCAAGAAAGTCTTTGGAGATTTTAGTCCATGATTTTAAATCATCCACAGGATAGTTTGCGCTTTGCACACTAAATCCACGGCTTTTTGCCATTTGAGTGAAAAGGTTCTCTATACTTTTACCGTAAGGGCTTGACGGAGCAAAGACACCAAAGGATTGTATGCCTAAACTTTGGGAAGAAATATTAAGAACGGCGTTGATTTGGTCTTCAGGTTTTGTGAAAAATTGCCATGCTAAGACGCCTTCATCGGCTGGGTCTGGTAGGCGTGGCAAGAATGCAAAAATAGTTCTATCTTGAAAAATATTGTTTGCTTTTAGTGTATTATAGTCGTGTGTTTGTAAAGGGCCGCCAATGGTTACGCAGTCTTTTGGTAGGGCGTTGACAAGTTGTAGCCACTGTGGGTTTAGTGTATCGATGTAGTGGACTTGCCAGTTAATCCCTTTTGCTTTGAGGTGTGCTCTCGCTGCTTCAGCACCAGCAATAATTTGCTTGGTAATGGGTGATATATTGCCACTTTGCGGTAAAAGCAAGGCAAGGCTACCACCGTTTGCTTTTTCAAAAGGCTCTGCTACTTCCAAGCCAATGACTTTTGGGCTGTGGAAATATTTATGAGAAGAAAGAATCTTCATAACTCCCTGGCTATTCTGCAATAAATTTCTTTTTGCTGCGGAATAAATGACTAAAGAATAGGGAAATTTAGCTTCCAAATCAGGTGTAATAAGTCCGAGGATTTTATGTATATCATCATTTGTTGAAGCTAATAGGTCAGAATCAAGGGTTTCTTCAATATAAATTTTACCTTCAAGGGAGGCTGCTTGGTACTGGGTTGCCAGAGAAGAAAGGGCTATGTTTGTTTGACTATTGTATCTCGTTGCCAAAATAAAAATCGCACGGTTGCGCAATTCTGTTGATTGAGAATTATCACTCCAAACCTGCGCTGCCATTTCAGACTGCTCCGCCGAGGATCTTCCTGTAAGAGTTTGTAGCCATTCTTGAACAGGATCTGCACCTGTGAGGGCGTCAGGAAGTTTTAGTCCACCAATGCAAGAGCTTAAGAAAAGCATGCAAGAAAAAAGAAGGTAGGCAATGAGTGTTTTTTTATTTGTATAAGGCATAAAAAATCCTTTCAATTTTATCCAAACTTCGAGGGGAATCCTTCCTGCTACGCTCCATAAAAGTCTCTTCTCTTATAAAATTTAACATAAGGTATGTGTGTAAAAATATAAAAAAAGGCATTTCAAAGCGCATACTGCCCTTTACGTGGCTAAGGAGTCAAATATCCTCGATGGAATTGACATGCTGTGTGTAAAGTTAGATTATATACTCATATTTTATTGTGAAACTAGGTTCTTATACCGCTATTACCAAGGGCTTGGCAAGCATTTTGTGGCATAAAAGTTGCCTGTATACCTTAGAATCTTGTGTGGAACAAGAATAGAAATTCAAACAAAAAAAAGTAGTAGGGGCGTATGTTATATAACATGCTGTACATATTATTCTTTTACGAACATGGGTATTCGTCTATGAAAAGTTCGCTTCTATTTTCTTCCTCTTAAAAAAAATTCTGTCTTTGAAAAAGAATACCTGTAATTAGTTACGGGCGAGTTCACGATCGGCGTCACGTTTTTCGGCACGACGTTTAAGTTCATCTCTTTGGTCGTGGATTTTTCTACCTCTTGCAAGGGCGATTTCTACTTTTATTTTGCCATGACTGAAGTGCAAATTAACGGGGATGACTGTCAGCCCTTTTTGCTCAACTTTAGTTGTCAGAGTTTTAATTTCGTTAGCATGGAGTAGGAGTTTTCTTGCTCTATCGGGTTCTTGCACAACATAGCTCGTCTTATCGTATGGGCTAATATGCATGCTTACAATAAAGGCTTCTCCGTTTTTAAATTCCACAAAGCTGTCGCCAAAACTCATTTGTCCTTGGCGTAAACTTTTGACCTCGGGCCCTGTGAGAACTATGCCTGCTTCAAAAAATTCGATAAGTTCATAATATTGGCGAGCCTTTCGGTTGTCCGCAATACGTGAATTGTGTTGTTTCTTATCTGCCATATATGTATGCGCTGATGCGCTCTCCTTTAAATTTTTTGTATGATTCTCTACCGTGATTTAATTTTTTCTCTCTCTCTGTATAGTAAGGAAATATGCCTTCTAAATGTTTTTTTAAGGAAAGGGGGTGAGGGGGAAAAACTCGTTTTTTTTCAAAAAAAACGTGGTTTTCCCCCTCAAAAAATCTCCCATAAAAATTAACTATTCTCTTTTTCTCTGGTGGCAATGGCGTAGATTTCGCTGTTGCTCCAACCTTTGCTGTGAATTTGAACTCGTTTTGATATTTCTTTTAAAGTGCCACCGTGTGGGCGTTCTTTTGCGATAAGTACTATTATTTCTTCTTCAGCACTGCGAGCTTTTTCAAGGGGAGGGCCAATGATGACGGTAATCTCTCCTAATAAATTATCAAGCTTTGGAGGCTCATCGGAATAGAAATTGATATATTCTTCGTGGGTTTTTGTGAGTTCTCTTGCTATACAGATTTCACGTCTGCCGAGTAAATTATACACGTCTTGCAAGGTTTCTGCAATGCGATCTTTTCTTTCAAAAAAGATAATAGTGACAGGGAGTTGTGCATATGGAGTGAGGGTTTTTTCTTTGTCGTTCTTTTTTCTGGGTAGAAAACCGAAGAAAACGAATGGGTGCGGAGCTATGCCACTGCCAGCGAGGGCTGTGACTGGAGCGCATGGCCCAGGGATAACGGTTACGTTTATATTATGCTTTCGGCATTCTTGCACAAGCAGATAGCCTGGGTCAGATAAGATGGGCATTCCTGCATCGGAGATAAGGGCAATATTATTGCCATTTCTCAAAAGCGAGAGAACATATTCTGTTTTTTGTGATTCATTATGCTCATTGAGGCTTATGATTTTTTTGACTTTCACATTCCATCTGGCGCAAGCAAGACCAGCACGCTTGTTGTCTTCTGCTAGAAGAAGGTCGGCGCTTTCAAGGCAAGTGTGGGCACGTGGTGATAAATCACCAGGGTTGCCAAGAGGTGTCGCTACTATGTGCAGAGTTCCTCTTTCTTCTGTTTGTTCCGTCGTCTTGTAATTCAATGACATTTTTGAAGTGCTCCACATTTTTATTCTCACCAGAAATACACAAAAGATCAAAGCGACATGATTTATCCCAATTATCTGTCGCTGTTAAATAACTTTTAGCCGCTTTTATAATATTGTTTTGTTTGTCATTATGAAAAGCGCTCAAGGCAGCTTGGGGATCATTGCTACTTCGTGATTTGACTTCAACAAAAACAATTTCTTTTTCATGTAAACAAATAATATCAAGCTCACAAGGGTGTGAACGCCAATTCTGTTCTAGGATTTTATAGCCTAGTTTTTTGAGATAGGCGGCAGCCCATTTCTCTCCTTGCTTTCCCGTGCTTATGTGAGGCGCTTCTTTTTCTGTTTTTTTGAAAAAGCGTTCTAGCATAGTTTTCCCTGGATTTGGGCAGGTTTTACTGAACGAAAATCCATACGGTGTAATGGGCAAGGCCCTAATTTTTCTAAGGCATCTCTATGCTCTTTTGTGCCATAACCTTTGTGGGAGGCAAAGCCGTAATTGGGGTAGCGTGTGTCCATTTTTACCATGAGATTATCACGGAAATTTTTTGCAAGAATGGACGCTGCTGAAATGGAGGGTTCTAGAGAGTCGCCCGAAATAATAGTTTTTTGTATTTCAGGGTGCAGTTTGTATTGCTCAAGGTAAAAATGAGGAATGGTGAATGTACCATCAATCAAAAGAATCTTGGGCTCTGCATTTGGCATGCGTTTTTTCAGGGCGGCTAAAGCCCTTGCCATGGCAAGTAAACTCGCTTGCAAAATATTTATTTCTTGGATTTTATCCATCCACACAAGACCTATTCCATAAGACCATGCGAGGCTTTTAATTTCTTCACCTAAACGTAGTCGTTCTTTCTCGCTTAGTTTTTTTGAATCGTCTAAGCCAAGTATGTCAAAATCTTTAGGGAATACCACTGCTCCAGCGACCACAGGCCCAGCAAGGCAACCCCTGCCCACTTCGTCTAGGCCAGCACTAATGCTGTCCGCAGCGATGATACTTTCTGCTGATTTATGCAGGAGGCCGTGTTGGATAATTTCTTTTTTCTTACGCATAACTGTCCTTAAATAAACCTTTCATAGAGCGTGTATAGTATACTAATGGAATTAAAACACCAAGCACAAAAGCCCCACTCCGCAAGAGCGGGTGGGGCAGATTAACTCTATCTTGTCAGCTACAAACCCTATAATCTTGGAAAATAATTATTTGCCAAAAATAATACAACAGGGATTGTGGACTGAATTATTTATGATAGCGGCTAAGTGGTTTAATACGTGCAGCTTTACCACGGAGACTACGGAGGTAGTACAAGCGTGAGCGACGTACACGACCACGAACCAAAACTTCGATGTGATCAATAAAAGGAGAGTGTAAAGGTAGGATACGTTCAACGCCTACGCCGTCGGAAATTTTGCGGATAGTAAATGTAGCGCCAGTTGTGCCGCGTTGGATGCGAATAACGTTACCTTGGAAAACCTGTATACGTTCTTTTTCACCTTCAACAATACGTAAGTGTACTTTGATGGTGTCGCCAGCACGGAATTGTGGGATGTCCGTACGTAAGTGTTCGCTTTCAATTTTTCTGATAATATTCATGAGGCCTCTCCTTGCGAGGAATTGTCGCATTATTCTTGTGGAGTAGTGCTACTCCGCAATTTATTTTTTGCTCGTGTCATGCATATGCATTTTCTTTGAGCTTATCAACCAATTTGGCAAACGATATTTATACCTAATTTACTACTTTTGGCAACTTATTTTTTTCCTCTGTCTTATCAATACGTTATGAACGCATTAATCCGTATCTCCTAGCAGTCTGTCAAGCATGATGGCGCAAGCTGCGCGAACAGGGAGATGATTGTAATTACCAACCCATCGAAGGGGAGGTAATAAAGCGTCACACCTTTGAAGAACTTCTGGTGCTAAACCATGACTTGTGCCCAAAACAATAAGAATGGCATTGTCATCAAGAAGCTTTCGAATTTCGCAAAAAGGTTTTGCTTTTCGAATTTCTCTTCCTTTCTTATCGGTCTCAGGCTGTGCGCTTGTGCCGATAATAATAGGTTGTGTTCCGCTTATGTTTCTAACCGTTTCTATGGCTTCGTCCAAAGAATCGGCAGCATGTACAAGACTTAAGGCTTTTGCTCTATCTGGATTTGATTTTGAGCCAGCTCCTTTTGTCCAATGCGACACCAATGTATGCAAAAGTTCTTTTTGGTCCGCCAACGGAGTGACCACATTAAAAGAAGAAATGCCATAAGTGCAAGAGATTCGTGCTATATCGTGTATATCAAGATTTGTCAAAGAACTTGTGCCTGCAATTTTTGTTTTTAAAAGAACAGGATGATGTAACAATGCTATATGTATATTTTTTCCACGTTTTAAAGTAATTAAAGAATTTAAAAGATTTCTGTCTTCGTGGGAAAGTTCTACTGTTTTTAAGAGATCTGGACGATGCGTTAAAGTCATCTCCAAAGAGGATTGATGTCGCCATTTATTGATTTCTGCATGGTTGCCACCTTGCAAAACTTCGGGAACGGATAAATCTTGATAGTTTTCAGGCCGAGTAAAATGAGGATATTCTAAAAGTCCATTATTAAAGCTTTCATCTTCTCCCGATTCATTTTTTCCCATATAGCCATCTTGCAAACGCGCGGTTGCCTCGATAATCGCAAGAGCGGCCACTTCTCCGCCATTAAGGATGGCTTCGCCAACGCAGATACGTTTTATGGGTAAAAGGGCGTAGAGACGCTCGTCAAAGCCCTCATAGCGCCCACAAATAAGAGTGATGTCCTCTTCTTTTGCGAGTTCTCTTGCCAGCTCCTGTGTGAGTGGCTCTCCCGTGGGAGTGAGGGCGATAATTGTGCCATGATTTGGGATAGATTTTACAGCGTCTACAATAGGCTGTGCCATGAGCACCATGCCAGGGCCACCCCCATAAGGGCGGTCGTCCACTTTATTGTGCTTGTCGTTGGTGAAGTCCCGAGGGTTGATATAGTCAACTTCAACAATGCCTGCTTTATTTGCTTTAGCAAAAAGTGCGGTTTGTAAAGGTGACTGAAACCATTCAGGAAAGAGACTGACAATATGATAACGCATTAACGGAATTTCTTTTTCTTGTTTTTTCTTGATGGGATAGGCTTTTCATTTGCCCCATCGGCTTTATTTTTGCCCGCAACTTTAGAAGCATCTGTCTCTTTATTTTTATCTTGATTCAGATTTTTCTTTGTACCTTGACCCTTCTCTTGATTTAGATTTTGCGTTGCGCTTTTATCTTTATCTTGATGAGTTTTCGGTGCTTTAGGCTGTTTCTTACCTTCGCCACAAAGCGCTTTATTTTTATGAGCGTTTTGGCGTCGTTTCATTTCTTTTGGTTCTTTTTCAGGCTCTGGAACTTCGCTTAAATAAATCTCTAATAAACCTTCTGGTGGATTGATGTAGATTTTATTATTATCTAAGTCATAGTGGTCAATAAATTCCGAAACAGCAGGAAAAAGAATTTCTTGCCCTTTGGCATTTATAATTGTCCACAGTTCTTGCCCCGCAGGAAAAGATATTTCTTCAATAGTTCCCACTTCTTCTTCCAAATTCTCAGGTGTACTGATGAATTGATGTACGGAAGCGGTGCCTGATTCTTGTGGGGACTGTTTATCTGATGGGTTTTGTGCTTGACTTGATTCTGTGCTTTGAGCAACGACCAAAATCGCTTTTGCTCCAAGAATATGGTGCAAAAAGGGTGCGTCACCTTCGTAATCGTCATCATAGTCGTCGTCATCATCAGTATATAGAGTGTGGGAAGTAGAGGAATCACTAGGATTTTCTTGGCGATGAGCGGCGTTAAGGGGATTATTTGTGTCATAATCCTCTTTGCTTTTTATTTTATTTTGCTTTGCGGAATTTTTTGTAGGAGCAGCGTCGTAGACGAGAGAATTTTCATCGATAACTATATCATAGTTGCGCAAAAATTCAGCGTCTGTTCTTGTGTCGACACCCTTTATTTTAAAAATAAGGGTAGTCCCTTGCATTTTTCGTGATGAAATTGAAAGAGGTTTTGGTACAGATTTTTCAGTTTTCAGAAAGGCCTGTCCGTTATCAAGATATTGTAAAGACTCAGCATAATACTGAGCGCAAACCTCACCACGAATACCGTGAGGGCGTGTGATACGCCCTACGGTAACGAAAGAATTATCATTCGACATTATTCTAATATTTCCAGTACAACACGTTTACGGGCCTTAGCAGACACAGCGCCTAGCAATGTTCTAATAGCTCTTGCTGTTCGTCCTTGTTTACCAATGACTTTACCAAGATCTTCTTTAGCAACAGACAATTCTAAAACTGAAGTTTGTTCACCTTCAATTTCACGTACATTTACATCATCTGGATTGTCTACTAGTGATTTTGTGATATATTCAACGAGTTCTTTTTGCATGATTCCCTCTCATATCTGCGGTTTCCCCGAAAACAGCGTGGGGAACGTTGTTGTAACTAACGGAAAACGTGTTTAGATTGTTATAAGTCTAGTTAAAATGAGCATTGTATAAGCAATCTACGCTGACACAGTGTGTTAAATTCATACTATTATTAAACACCGAGTTAGTCAACATAAGGAATTTTATTGAAGGGGAGGCTCATTAAAAATCTAAAGAAATTTAAAAAAACTAAAATTAAAGAGAGTTTATTGTTAGGATATATTGTTAAGAGTAAAAGTAGAGAGTTATTCTCAGTTTTAGTGCTAGACTGCTTTTTTTCGCTTCTTTTGGCTTGCTTTTTATAGTAGACATATATTATGTTAATCCCATGACTCATTTTAAATTAGAAAATATATCTACTTTACTCCATAAGAAAATGCCGATGATAATAAGCTTTTGTGTTATTATCATGGTGCATTTTTCTTTTGCTGTATGCTACGCGAAAAATAAAGTTATGGGCACTTTTGATACCACAGAAGAGTTGGGTGCTGGTCAATCAAAAGTGATAAACAACGGGCAAACTGTTTTTTTTAAAGTCGAAAAGGATAAGCAAGAAAATATATGGCTTGAAATTGAAAATGGCCTACATTATATGGAACTGAAAAAAAGTTGCTGTAAAGACACAGCTTTTGACGAAAAGCCTTCTCAAGAACCTCTCAATAGAAAACATGCCCCATCATCAGAAGATGGCACGCATTCTTTGCAACATGTGCCTATTACGCGTTCAATTGATATCATAAGGTTCAGTCCGAAAGTATTTGATTTTTCTGTATATAGCGCTTCACAAAATAATAATACGCTTCACACCCTAGGCGAGTGGAGTGCTAATTACAAGCTTATCTCGGCGATTAATGCGTCCATGTTTTTACCTGATGGTGTGACGAGTAATGGTTATTTACGTAAGGGAACTTTTTTGAATAATAAGAGAAAGGGTTCTAAGCTTGGTGGTTTTTTTGTGGCTGATCCTAAAGTCAAGAGTGCGGGTGATAAAGAGCTCGGTTTTATTTTGCCAAATGCTGCTATTATTTATCGAAATGATCCTCAATTATCGAGGTTTACCAATGATAATGAGTTAGGTGTTGATGATATTCTTGAAAAATATAACGTGGTGGTGCAGAATTTCAAGCTTTTAGAAGTGCCAGATCGAAAGGTCGTGCCCATGAATCCAACATCTGCTGAGCTCCCATCTATGCTTCGCCTTGGTGACAAAAATTCCGCACAATATGAATATGATACAAGTGATTTTTATAATTTAGATCGCATGAATGTTGTCATTAATGAATTTGTCGGGAAGAAAGTTGCAAAGCATTCTACGAACCTTGCATGGACTAGCAATCGTAAACATTCCATAGTGGCGATAGCGGAAGATACGGACGGGAATATTTTATTTTTGCACGCAGAAAACCCTCTCACTATACGAAGCTTTATCGATCTTATTCGTGATGATGAATCGTTGAATTTAAGCAGAGCGCTGTATACTGAAGGGGGCGGACAAGCAAGTATGTCCCTAACGACGGGTAGTGTTTCCAAATATTGGTTTGGGCGTAATAGCTTATTGCTTATGTTTACCGGGCAAAATAGATTGCCAAATATTATTGGTGTTAAACGTAAATAATATGCTTTTCCAGACTGCCTTAAATGAATATTTGTGTTTCTCTAAAAAGCTAATTTGAATAACGTATTATCACTATAACTTATGAAAAAATTAATTTCGAATTTACTCACTGCACTTGAATTTACTTGTGGTGTTTCGTATTAAGGATACTTTATCGCCTTTTCAGGAAGGGGAGGGTTTGGGAGGGGAAACCTCATTTTAATTAAAAAAAAAAAAAAAAAACACAAAAAAAAAAAAAAAAAAAATAAAAAAAAAAAAAAAAAATATCCAAAAAAATACCCAAAAAACTATCTGCTCCCCAAAAAAAATATCCAAAAAATATTTTCTCCCCTAAAACTATTAAATATGCGGAATTTGCCAGTCGATGGGGCTAAGGGCGTGTTTTTCTAGGAATGCGTTTGCTTTGCTAAAGTGCTTTGAGCCGAAGAAGCCTCTGTGAGCGGAGAGCGGGCTTGGGTGTGGAGCTTGTAGGATTAAGTGATTTTTGTTGGTGAGCATTGCTTGTTTTGTTTGCGCAGGCTTTCCCCATAGGAGATAGACAATGGGCCTGTCGAGGGTGTCGAGTGCTTGGATGACATTGTCTGTGAAAATCTCCCAACCTTGTTTTTGGTGGGAGTTTGCGCTGTGGGCTTTCACGGTGAGTACGGTGTTGAGTAAGAGAACGCCTTGATCTGCCCAGTGCTTTAGGTGCCCGTTATTTGGGATAGTGCAAGCTAAATCGAGGGCAAGCTCTTTGTAAATATTTACAAGTGATGGGGGGATTTTTTTTTGCTCTGGCTTGACGGAGAAGCAAAGCCCATGCGCTTGATTGTCGTTATGGTAGGGGTCTTGCCCTAGTATGACGACTTTGAGGCTATGTAATGGCGTGTACTGAAAGGCATTAAATATATCATCCGCCTCAGGATAGATGGTGTTTGAATTGTATTCTTTGTCCAAAAACTCCTTGAGCTTTTGGTAATACGGCTTTTCAAATTCACCACCTATGAGGCTGAGCCACTCATTGCTGAGTCTTGGCATGAGTATTTTTTGACTATTCATCACCGACAGAGAGGGCTGCGAGGAAAGCTTCTTGTGGAAGCTCTACGTTACCCATGCGCTTCATGCGCTTTTTACCGTCTTTTTGTTTTTCTAAGAGTTTGCGCTTACGGGAGATGTCACCACCGTAACACTTTGCAATAACGTTTTTGCGAAACGCAGAAACCGTTTCACGAGCGATAATTTTTTGTCCGATAGCGGCTTGGATTGCTACTTCAAACATTTGCCTTGGAATGGTTTTCTTGAGCTTGAGGGCTAAACCACGTCCGTAATAATAGGCTTTATCTTTGTGAACAATAACAGCGAGAGCATCTACAGGCTCTTGATTGAGCATGATGTCGAGCTTGCAGAGGTTTGACGGACGATAGTCAATGGGTTCATAATCCATTGATGCGTAGCCTTTTGTGCCAGATTTGAGCCTGTCAAAGAAGTCGTAAACGATTTCTGCAAAGGGAAGTTCGTAGGTGATGACCACACGTGATTGCGTGAGGTAGCCCATATTTTTTTGAATACCACGTTTTTCTTCACAGAGTTTGAATACATTGCCTACGTATTCTTGCGGAACGTGGATATCCATCTTTACATAAGGTTCGTAAAGAACTTCAATTCTTCCTGCGTCGGGGAGTTTTGATGGGTTATCAATGTTGAGTTCTTCGCCGTCAGTGGTGCGCACTTTGTAAATAACAGAGGGAGCGGTTGCTATAAGTTCCACTTGAAATTCACGTTCAAGGCGCTCTTGTATGATTTCCATATGTAATAAACCAAGAAATCCACAGCGGAAGCCAAAGCCGAGCGCTTGTGATGTTTCAGGCTCATAGGAGAAGGCGGCGTCGTTGAGCTGTAATTTTTCAAGGGCTGTTTTGAGGTTTTCGTATTCCGCAGATTCTGTAGGATAAAGCCCACAAAAAACCATGGATTGTACTTCCTTGAAACCAGGAACAGCTTCTGTTGCGGGGTTATTGGAAAGAGTGATAGTGTCACCAACTTTCGCATCGCCCAGCTCTTTAATATTACCACAAAGAAAACCAACTTCGCCAGCGGCAAGGGTGGGCATATCTTTTTGTGTGGGTGAAAAAACACCGAGGCGAATAACTTCAAATTCTCGCCCTGTAGCCATGAGGTGAATTTTGTCACCTTTTTTGAGGGTTCCGTCCATTATTCTGAAAAGAACAACAACACCTTGATATGAGTCATACCATGAGTCAAATATGAGGGCTTTTAGGGGGGCTTCAGGGTCGCCTATGGGAGCAGGCAAGCGTTCTATGACAGCGTCTAAAACAAGGTCAATATTAAGACCTGTTTTGGCTGAAACTGGTACAGCGTCTGTGCAATCAAGCCCTATGCTTTCTTCTATTTCACCCCGCACTTTATCAATGTCAGCGCTTGGTAAGTCTACTTTATTGAGAACAGGGATAATTTCGTGATTATGCTCAAGTGCTAGGTAAACATTGGCAAGGGTTTGGGCTTCAACGCCTTGGGTTGCATCCACAACAAGAAGAGCGCCATCGCACGCAGCCAAAGAGCGTGAAACTTCATAGTTGAAGTCAACGTGGCCTGGGGTGTCGATGAGATTGAGAATGTACTCTGTCCCGTCTTTGTGGGTGTAGGGTATACGGACTGTTTGGGCTTTGATTGTGATACCACGTTCGCGCTCAAGTTCCATATTATCGAGGTATTGCTCACGCTTTTCTCGATCACTTACAAGATTAGTGAATTCTAGAATACGGTCGGCCAAGGTTGATTTACCGTGGTCGATGTGGGCAATAATGGAGAAATTTCGAATATTTTTTAATAGTGCCATGTGTTTCTCAAGAGTTAGCTTTACTAAAGCCAGGTATAGAGAGCTTTTGCTCCAGTTTGCTAAGAAGCCATGTGGCTATTGTAATCAAAAATAAATAATAACAACCAGCTACGAGGTAGACCTCGGTTGGGCGAAAGGTTCTTGAGGCGATGATTTTTGCTTCACCTGTAAGCTCAATATGTGTCACAATATAGGCGAGTGAGCTGTATTTTATGAGATAAATAATCTCATTACCACAACCTGGGATAGCTCGCCGTATTGCCTGTGGAACAATTATCGACCATATAATTTGGCTCTTTGTCATTCCAAGGGCTTGCCCTGCTTTTATTTGCCCTTGTTTTATGGAAAGAAGAGCGCCACGAATATATTCTGATTGATACGCTCCTGTACAGAAAATAAAGGCTAAAAGGGCTGCCGTGTAGGGGCTGAGATATATGCGTATGTAAGGCAGGCCAAAATAGAGAATCATAAGCTGTATGGTGAGAGGAACACCTCGAATAACCGCAACAAAGCCATCTGCTATTATTTTTAGAGGCTTTTTAGCGAATACTCGCACGATGCCCATGAGTATACCAAAACTGCCGCCAATAAGTATGGCAGGAATGATAAGGGCAAGGCTGTCCAAAATCCCATCATTGAGATGGGGGATAACCTCTTGCGTTAGGAAAGTAATATCAAAAAAATCCACTACTTCTCCTTAGGTATTGCTATTGGCTGTGCAAGTTATTTCTGGGCTGTGTTCCGCAACTTGGCGTAAATTGTTGAGCTTTGAACAAAAATCAAGGGTGCGGCTTTTTGATGTGCTTGCGAGTAAAACATGTGGTTTATCTTGCTCGATAATAGAGCCTGATTCCATAAATAAAACTTCGGTTGCTAATGAGCGCACAAAATCCATTTGGTGGGTTGCCATAATCATGGGCATTCCATGTGCTGCTAAATCATTGATAACTGCTAAAACTTCGCCAACGAGTTCAGGGTCAAGAGCGCTTGTGGGTTCATCGAGCAAAAGAACTTTTGGATCCATGGCGAGGGCTCTTGCTATGGCTACCCGTTGCTTTTGTCCGCCAGAAAGTTGCGCAGGGTAGAGACCTGCACGATTGGCGAGCCCAACTCTGTTTAGTTCTTTTCTTGCTCTGTCGTTTGCGTCTTCCTTTGAAAGATTACGCACTTTTCGCAGGGCAAGACTGATATTTTCTACAGCGGTGAGGTGATCAAAGAGATTAAAATCTTGGAAAATCATACCCACATTTTGACGCAAGTGGCATAAGGAGGCATTGTTTGCCATATTAATGCGTTCACCTTCAAGGTATATACTACCAGAATCGGTGGGGATGAGTTGATTTATGCATTGTAAAAATGTGCTTTTCCCTGCGCCCGATGGCCCAATAAGCACTTTAAGGTCACCTGCGCCCACACTGATAGACACATCATTGAGAATTAGGCGATTGCCTAAAGTCACAGAAATATTTTGTGCGCTGAGTAGAGCGTTCTTTATATTGTTCTCATTCGTCATTTTTAATTCTCATGTGTTGGCGTTAAGCGGATAAAGTGTAGCCAGCGATGGCGAATCTGCGTTCTAAATAACGTAATAAGCGCACACCTGCTAAGGTAATCAAAAAGTATAAAAAAGCTGCTGTGATATAGAGGGGTAAGTATTCGTAGGTGCGTGATGCCACAAAGTGTGTTCGTGCCATGATGTCTGGCGCTCCAAGAGCAAAGCAAAGGGCTGAATCTTTTAACAAAATAGAGTATTCATTTGACCAGCCAGGAATAGAAAGGCGTAAAGCTTGTGGTAGGATAATACTGCGAATGGACTGGGAATCTGTCATACCAAGGGCTCTTCCTGCCTTGAGCTGACCATAGGGAATGGATTGTATAGAACCTCGGAAAATTTGTGATTGGTACGCTGAGCTCGCTAAGCCAAGGACAATACAAGACACCGTGGCAACGTCAAGATTTATGCTGATAAGATTGAATATGCCAAAGTAGAAAAGAAAAAGTAAGAGAAGTATGGGAACACCACGGAAAAACCACACATAGAGAGAAATGGCTAACCGTGTGATTCTTGATCCGTAAACTTGCCCAATAGCAAGGGGAAGACCAATAATAAAGCCAATGAAAAGAGCCCCAATAACAAGGTAAAGGGTGATGAAGCTCCCCATTAAAATATAGGGCATATTTTCAAGTATGGTGATTATTGTTTGCACTCTATTCTCAAATACGTCGTTGGTATTAATTATGCTATTCTAAAGATGATTTAAAATAAAAAATCGCAGAATGCGTTCATCTCTTTTATGCTGGATTCACATCATGGCAAATATTTTTAGATAAATGCCCATCGTTTGTGAGGTGAGCTTTTTAGGAAGAGGGATTTTTTAAGTCTCTCTTCCTAAAAGGTTCTGAAACAAATACTAGAAAATGATTTCTCTAAAATATTAAAACAAATATAGAGAAAAACTAGAGAGAAAATGGGACGAGCAAGTGCTTGTAAAAGCAGCGGCGCTTATGGATAGTGCCAATACATTGGACTGCCCATTACTTGCTTGGTAGCTTGGATTAGTTATTGAGAAAATACATTCGCTCATATGGATACGTAATTATTTTATATTCAAATACTTAACGTGGAGTGCTTTCCAAAAAGGGTCAGCTTTAAGATGTCTATAGCCTTCATTTATAGTTTTAAGAAGTTCTAAGTCATCTTTTCTTATGGCGACGCCAAAACTGTCACCTTCTGCGTAAGTGCCCACAGGTTTAATTTTTTTACCATTGGCAATAGCGTCATTTAGAGGAGCGCTGTCAATGGCGATAGCGTCTACACGACCGTTAAGCAAGTCTTCAATAGACATAGGCGGAGAATCGTAAAGGCGTAATTCAATAGGGAGCTTTTCTTCATCGATGCGATTTTGGAGAAGGGTATGTTCGTTTGTTCCGCGTTGCACGCCAAGAATATAGTCCCCTTCTAAAATGTCAGATGATGTGAGCTGAGAATCCATTCTTGTGGCGATATTTTTTGTGATAGCGTAATAAGGGTCTGAAAAAGAAACCTGTTTCATACGCTCTTCAGACATACTCATGCCTGAGCAAATCATGTCAATTTTTTCTGCTTTTAGCGCAGGAATAATCCCGTCCCAGTTGATAGGTCTATGTTCAATTTCAAAGCCCATATTGTTTGCTATCCAAGTCATAGCTTCCACGTCAAAGCCTGTGGGGTTGCCCTTTGAATCAATAAATGAGAAAGGCGGATAGTTTCCGTCTATGCCATTAATGTATGTTTTTGCGTGAGCAAACGTTCCAGAGAAAAGAAATACGGCAACTACTAATGCATAAGAAAAAAGACGTTTCATTTCTGCTCCATTGGTTTTGAAAGTTCATAGAGAACAAAGTGATATTTATATATTTGTGAAGGATATAAAGTATAAATACAATATCTTATGTTTTTATACATCTAAACTTCTCAAACACGACGAATAGTACCGTATCCCCCATGAAAAAGCAAGCAGAGAAACAAGTTCGTTGAATTTGTTTCTCTGCTTAGCGTATTTATTTCTGTTTCTTTTAAGGTTCACGGAGAGTATAAAAGTGCTCTTTTATCTATGCGTCGTCCTTGCTATCTTCTGCCTTCATGAGTATATGGTAGAATACTTTTTTCAATTGTCTAATATCAATTGGTTTTATCACGTGTTCGTTCATGCCAGCTTCAAGGCTTGCCACTCTGTCTTCTGCCATTGCATTTGCGGTCATTGCAACAATAGGCACAGTCAGTGCATCGTGTTTAGTGCTGGTACGAATGCACTTTGTTGCTTCAAAGCCGTTCATGATAGGCATACGAATATCCATAAGAATGAGGTCGTAGTCGTTTTGCATAAAGGCATCAACAGCTTCTTGTCCGTCTTGTGCAACTTCGACAGTGATACCGATTTTTTTCAAAACAGCACTCGCTATTTCTTTATTGATAGCGTTATCTTCAACTAATAAGAATTTATAACCTTTAAAACTTACACTTTCCCACGGAAGGTCTTGTTGACTCTCTTTGGCAAACTCAGCAGAATACGATTTGAGACATAAAAAGAAAGAAAAAGTACTGCCTTGTTCTGGTATGCTCGTCACAGAAATTTCACCACCCATAAGTCCCACAAGGGCTCTACATATGGATAAACCAAGGCCAGTGCCGCCAAATTTGCGAGCAGTGGAAACATCGGCTTGTGAAAAAGGTTGAAAGAGAGCCTTTTGTTGCTCTTCGCTGATTCCAATTCCTGAGTCTTTTATATCACAGAGTAATTGTAAATTGTCACCGTCGAGTTTTTTCATTGTGAGGTTGAGGGCAATGTTTCCTTTTAAGGTGAACTTTGAGGCGTTTCCAAGGAGATTTATGAGAACCTGTGTGAGTCTTAGGCTGTCTCCGACCGCTATATCAGGGACAGATTTATCAATATTAATAACAAGCTCAACATCTTTTTCAAGGCGAGGTAATATCAAATCTTTGATGTTTCCAATAATTTCAGGCAGGTTGATAGGAGCTTGCTCAATAGACATTTTGCCCGCTTCAATGGTGGAAAGGTCGAGGATATCATTGATAATACCAAGTAAAATAGCACCGGAAGACTCAATTTTCTTCAGATAATTATTAACATCTTCAGGGGCCGCTTCCATAGCAAGGCGTGTCATACCTATAACACCATTCATAGGTGTACGAATTTCATGACTAATTCTTGCAAGGAATTCTTTTTGTGCCTTGTTTACTATTTCCGCAGCGAATAAGGCTCTTCTTTCGGTTATATCTGTTGCCATAACCATGTGAAGCAAGCGTCCATCATGCCATGTGACGAGACCGTCCATAATGAGCAAATGCTTGCCAATTCTTGGGATGAAATCCTCTCTGCTGTAGAGACTGAAATCAGGTTTACCATTGACATCAAAGAAGCGGTGCTCAGGAGTGCTTTCTTCGTCATTAAAAATTCTATAGAATGTGTCTGGGTCTATCTTGTTGAAATCTAAGGAGGAGTAGGTGTACTTATTGGCGTAAACAATTTCTTTTTTTTCTGGGTCGCAAATAAATATGCCAATGGCAACAGAGTCCATAATATTTTGTAGTATAGCAATAGCACGACGTGATTCCATATTCGATTTTAGGATATCATCTGTCATGGAATTTATAGCGGTAGCCACTTTACCGAATTTTCCATTGAGGTTAGGGATTCGGTAGAATAAATTCGCCCGCATAGCCTGAACGCCATTTATAATCTTCTCAATATCCTTTGTGGTGTAACATACGTAAGCAATAAGGATAAGGGAAATCACAACCATGCAGATTCCCAAAATAATAGCGATACTATCAAGGGCGTCGTTAACATCAGTTGTTACTTTTGACTTTAGATGATTTGCCCAGATGTACCCGATGACTTTTCCTTCCCGCTCAATAGGAAGCATACTATTTAATATATTTCCTCGAACCATAGAACCATATATCGTGTCGGCTGTATTGTCCGCCATGACAGTGTGAGCTGGGTGATCGGAGGGAACTTCTTCGCCAATAAAATCGTGGAAGAGATTGGAAGGGCTATAGGTAATGATTGCATTTAAATCTAAAGAATAATAACCAACGCCTAGCCCATCTAAAGTGCTTCCTACTTTATCTGAAATAGTGACGAGCATACTGTTGAGTGCTTTTATTTGTTCATCTCTGGAGGCGTCTTCAAGACCCGCTTCCTTGAGCATTTCATTATAACCACCCTCAGGGATAAAGCGCTCTAGCACTTCAGCTAAAGAATGCAGGCTGCGCCCTCTTTCCTCTGTAAAGGTCTTTTTGATTAATGTATGACCCATAAAGCCAATGCCTAGAAAGGCAACATTGACAAATATGAAGAGAACAAACATGAGTCTATATTGGAATGAGGAGAAAAGTTTTTTTTTCATATAGGGTCCTGTTCTTGTAGTCTAAGGGCCGAATGGGGGACGCTTATTAGTGATGAATGAAGTGCTTATATTAATGCGTTTCATTTTTTTTTACTTCTTCCCATAACTCATCTTTTTCGTCAAGGCTTAGGGCGGAAAAGTCTAGGTTGCGCTGACTGGCAAGGTTCTCCATGGCTTCAAATCGATTAATAAAACGATTATTTGTCATGTCGACCGCATAGGATGCTTTTACACCCATTCTACGCCCCATTTCTGTTAATGCAAAAAACATATCGCCAAGCTCATGGCTTATGGCGTCTTGGTTGCCTGATGCCTTTGCATCTAAAAGTTCAAGCCACTCTGCTTCAACTTGGCGTTCCACTTCTTCCTCGTCATCCCATGTGAAGCCTGCATTTGCGGCTTTTGCATGGATACGATAGGCACGAGTAAGGGATGGCAAGTCGTTAGGAATGGAGGAAAAAACACCTTTCTTTTCAGCGGTACTTTTCTCTTTTTCTTCTTTTTTTATAGATTCCCATGTGAGATGCAATTCTTCCATGCTTTTAGTTGTGGCGTTTTGTGTATCATCAAATACATGGGGGTGGCGACGGCGCATCTTGGCTATGCCCGTATTAAGGGCATCAGCAAAATCAAACTTTCCTTGCTCGGAATATTTCTTTGCGATGAGCATAATGCCAAAAACCAAGTCGCCCATTTCGTCACAAGCATTTGGAGCATCGTTTTTTCGAATGGCATCAACAAGTTCAAAACATTCTTCAATAGTATATTCCGAAAGGGTATGTGGCGTTTGCTCTTTGTCCCAAGGGCAGCCTTTTTCCCCGTCAAGGAGTGTGTTTACTATATTGTCCATTTCTTGAATGGCAGAGAGAAGTTTCTCGTTTTTATGTTCGGTCATGTTGTCTCCAAATACTTAAGCGTATGAAAGTGAATTTTTTATGTGTGCGAAAACTTAAATGTAGTCATTTACTTTATATTTTTATTAAAAATAGAGAGTCTTAACTAAGGAGGGCTGTTGTAGCAAATTCTATAATAGTATTGTAGTAAGGCAAAAATATGGAGTTTTGCAATAAAGGGGCATCATTAGGGAATACATAGAATGTCGCATAAATTAAAGTGGTTACGATGAGTATTCCTTTTGCGATTCCAAAAAGAGCGCCCAGTAAGTGATCAATCCAGCTTGCAAAGAGCACTTTCAAAAAAGAGCTTATTATACGTGCTATAAGGCTCGCAACGAGCATGGACAGTATAATTATAAGAATAAATGCAATAAGGTAGGATGCGGAGGCTGAGGTGTACGCAACTAAGTGTTGGGATAAGTGAGCCGCGTATGTTTTTGCTAGAAAAATACCGCCTATCACTCCCACCAGAGCGGAAACCTCTCGAAGAAAGCCATTTATAACTCCACGATAGAGAAAAAATAGAAGGATAACTGAAATGATAATGTCTATGTAATTTACTGGCATAGGGCCTCTCGTATGTGCTATAATTTATAAGGAGTCTATAGGTTTGTAGTGCTTATGTCAAACAAACTTTGTCGCTAGTATTTGTTACTGGCACGTTACCCAAATTACTTTCTTTGGAGAAGTCGAACTCCTCTAAAACGCCACATTATACATTCTGGATATTTATTTGCAGAGATTTGCTCTGAAACTTGACTAGCTAGCTGTTTTTTATTAGTGTCTTTAATTCACGCGTTATTTTATAAGCCCCTCGTAGGGAATTTAGTTTTTGGAGAGTAATTTTGAGTACACCGACAAAGAAGGCTAAGCCTATTAAGATTGCATCGCAATCTCCTCATGTTTCTTATTTTATGCCCATGTTAGAAGGTTTTGCTGCACGTGGAGAACTGAATGAAGTTCTTAAAAACTGTGTTGCTAAATCCTGTGATATTTGGGACTCTGGTGTGCCCCTTTTTCCCAATGATTTTCAAAAAGAAGATGATTGTGGTACTGTTCGTGCTGAATATGAAGGCTATAGCTCTGAAGAGTTAGAGGGTATTGATACGGAACTGGTTCTTGCAGGGCGTATTCTTTCCTCTCGTTCCTTTGGTAAGGTGATATTTTTTCACCTCCAAGACAGAACTGGGCGTTTGCAGTGCTATGCGGAAAAAGAACTTCTCGGAGAGGAGTCCTTCAAGACTTTTAAAAAGCTAGACGTTGGTGATATTATAGGCGTTAAGGGTCGATTGTTTCGCACAAAAACAGACGAGCTCACCCTTTCGTGTACTTTTATTCAATTACTCACTAAATCCTTTAGGCCTTTGCCTGATAAGCATGCGGGTTTGACTAACGTTGAAATGCGTTTTCGTCAACGCTATGTTGACCTTATCATGAATCCAAAGGCGAGAGACGTATTTCGCAAAAGATCAAAAATAGTACGTGAATTTAGAAATTTTATGGAAGAGCATGGCTTTATCGAGGTGGAAACACCTATGATGCAGCCTCTTGCTGGTGGTGCGGCGGCTCGTCCTTTCGTTACACATCATAATGCACTCGATATGGAATTATACCTACGTATTGCGCCTGAGCTTTATTTGAAGCGCCTTATCGTTGGTGGTCTTGAGAAAGTTTTTGAAATCAATCGTTCTTTTAGAAATGAAGGAACGGATACTACGCATAATCCTGAATTTACCATGTGTGAGTTTTATTGGGCGTATTCTACCTTTAGAGACTTGATGGATTTAACGGAAGAATTGTTTGACCGCATAGCTAATGCTGTTTGTGGTGGAACAAGTATTGTTTACCAGGAGCAAGAAATTAATTTAGCTCGTGGTACATGGGAACGCATAACCTTCCTTGACTCCCTTCAAAAATACGGTGGGCACGCTCCTGCCTTTTATAATGATATAGAAGCGGTGAAGACATATTTGCTCTCACGTGGTGAGAAGAATATTGAAGGCGCTGGTATTGGTAAATTGCAATCCATGATTTTCGATTTAGACGTGGAATCAAAACTTATTCAACCTACCTTTGTTTATTTTTATCCTGCTGAGATTTCACCCCTTGCTAGACGAAATTCTGATAATCCCGATCTTACTGACCGTTTTGAACTCTTCGTTGCTGGTCGAGAAATGGCAAATGCCTTTTCTGAACTTAATGACCCTGTTGACCAACGTCAACGCTTTGAAGCTCAAATGGAAGCAAAAGAGGCTGGTGATGATGAAGCCAATCCTCTAGATGATGATTATTTACGTGCTTTAGAGTACGGAATGCCTCCAACCGCAGGGGAGGGGATAGGGATTGACCGTCTTGTTATGTTGTTGACAGATTCTGCTTCTATTCGTGAAGTTATTTTCTTCCCACATTTGCGTCCAGAATTACAAAATTGAAAACTTTCTTGATGCTAAGGATGGAAAATGGGCTTTGAATTGTTTATTGCGTTACGCTACCTTACGTCGAAACGTAGGCAAGCTTTTATTTCTGTCATATCTATTATGTCTGTGCTCGGTGTTGCCCTTGGTGTGGGTGCGCTTGTGGTTGTTATGGGCGTGTATAATGGATTTAGTACGGATATTAGAAATAAATTGCTTGGTGCGAATGCGCATATCATTTTACAAAGTACCGTCCCTAGTGCTTTTGATTTAGATGAACATGGTAAGAGTGCTTATGATGCTATTGCAGAAAAACTTCAGGCGAATCCAGATGTTGTTGCTGTAGCTCCTTTCATTTATACGGAAGTCTTGCTTTCCACTGCTCGTGGTGCAACTGGTCTTATTGTTCGTGGTATTGATCCTAAAAATGCCAGTGAAGCTTTGCCCATGCTTCGTGAGCTTGATGCGGGAAGCTTGGCAGACATTACGAGAGAAAAAGGCGTTCAAGGCATTATTATAGGGAAAGAGTTGGCGACACGCTTTGCTTTGCAAGTAGGGAATCGGATTAATTTGATGTCTCCTGCTGGTGAGCGAACTACTGCGGGTTTTGTGCCTAAAATAAAAACCTATAGAGTTGCTGGTATTTTTCGTGCGGGACTCAATGATTATGATAATCGCCTTGCTTTTGTTTCCTTAGATTCAGCGAGAGATTTGGTGGGTGTGCCTAAGGGTAGAATCAGTGGTTTAGAACTCTATTTAAAAGATCCTTTTCAGGCAAAAGAAATTTCTCAAAAGATTGAAGCCGATTTAGATTTTATTTATTATGTGAGAAATTGGATCGAGTTGAATGCTGGACTTTTTGCGGCTTTAAAATTAGAACGCATAGGTATGTTTATTGTTTTATCCATGATTATATTGATTGGATCTTTTTCCATTATTACCTCTTTAGTTATGTTGGTGATGGAGAAAACAAAGGATATTGCGATTTTGATGTCCATGGGGGCAACAGCAAAATCTATTCGTCGAATATTTATGCTACAAGGCACAATTATTGGTATGCTTGGCACATTTATAGGGTACGCTGGTGGGCTTGGGCTTTCCTACCTTTTGCAGAGGTATAAGTTTATTGAATTACCACAAGGTGTCTATACAACCGATTATTTACCGATTATTATTTCATTTTCCGATACGCTTCTCATCGGAGTAGCCTCCATGTTTATTTGTTTTCTTGCGACGATTTATCCTGCAAGACAAGCAGCTAAACTTGTGCCAACTGAAGCTTTGAGGTATGAATGAGTCAGCCATTATATGTTTTAAATGACGTCGCTAAAGTCGTTGATGGGCCAAGCGGTAAAATAGAGATTTTGAAATCGGTGAACTTGGAGTTGCAACAAGGAGAATCCATTGCGATTCTTGGCTCTTCAGGTTCTGGTAAGTCTACTTTGCTTCATGTTTTGGCTGGGCTTGACACCGTGACAAGCGGTGAGATTTTTATGCTGGGCAAAAATATTGCCCACTTCAACGCCGCTGAAAGAGCTTCTTTGCGAAATAAAGATATGGGGTTTGTGTTTCAATTTCACCACCTTTTGTCTGAATTTAGCACTCTAGAAAATGTCGCTATGCAAGCGATTATAGGTGGCATGCCGAGAAAGCAAGCGATTGAAAATGCCCGAGAGATTCTGGATGTCATGGGCTTAGTTCATAGAGAAAACAGTTTAGTGAATACGCTTTCTGGCGGAGAAAGGCAAAGAGTTGCCATCGCACGAGCTGTTCTATTATCCCCGAAAGTCCTTTTGGCTGATGAACCAACAGGGAATTTGGATGCAGATACTGGTGATCGTATTGTTGAAAAACTTATAGAGTTAAATCGTGTAAAGGGTATGGCCCTTGTCATGGTAACCCATAATACTGAAATAGCATCCCGCACGGGACGAATATTTGAATTGAGATCAGGAGAACTTTATGAACAAGATGTTGTGTAGATTGGGATTTTTTGTCATAGCAATTATGCTATGCTTTAGCACGAATGCGTATGCAGCAAAAAGCAGAATATTACTTTTGCCTTTTAATGTGAATGCTTCTGATGCGGCGAGTCTTGAAAAACGTGTTCAGTCTCTTATGAATGAGAAACTGAGAGTCTATGATTTTAATGTTGTTCAAGGAAAGAAAGCTTCTGATAATGCTGAAGCCGCGCGTCAAAAAGCACGTGATGCAAAAGCAGATTATGCGCTTTATGGCACTTATAATCAGGTTGGGAAAGGCTTTACCCTTGATGCACGGATTGTGCAAGTAGGAACTAAGCTTGCTCGTCCTTATTATGCAGAAGGTACCAGCCTTGTTGCATTACCAAGTGCTGTAGATAGCATTATTTCTCGTTTACCTCTTTTAGTAAATAATACGGATGGTATATCTGGAATTGAAGTTCGTGGCGTTGAGATTCTCGATCCTGCACGAATCATTATGCAAATTCAAAGTAAAGTTGGCGACGCTCCTAATGCTGAAACTATGGACGAAGATGTTCGTGCTGTTTGGGATATGGGCTACTTCAGCGATGTGAGCGCGAAGCTTGTGGATGATCCTGCTGGCACTGGCGACATTCTTGTTTTTGATGTGGTGGAAAAACCACGCATTAGCAGTGTGCGCATTGAAGGTTCGGACGTTCTCGATGATGATGACGTAACAGGTGCTATGGCCTCAATTTCGGGTACTGTTCTGAATGAAAAATTACTTGCTGATGATTTACACGTCGTTAAAGAATTGTACCGTAAGAAGGGCTATTATTTGACTGAAATTTCTTATTCTGTTGAAAACGCAGGATCAGAAAAAGGCTCTGTTCTTGTTCTTAAAGTGGATTCAGGAAATAAGCTTTATATTAAAGAAGTTAATATGGTTGGCGTTGATAAAGATATGCAAAAAAAATTACGTAAGTTCACAAAATTACGTAAACGCCATATGTTTTCATTCTTTACCAAATACGGTGTTTTAGAAGAAGAATTTTTGCAAAGAGATATGGACGCTATACAAAGTTACTTGGTTGATTCAGGTTACTTAGAAGCTGTTGTGGAATA
Source organism: uncultured Desulfovibrio sp. (assembly GCA_947038175.1). Taxonomy (GTDB): domain Bacteria; phylum Desulfobacterota; class Desulfovibrionia; order Desulfovibrionales; family Desulfovibrionaceae; genus Taurinivorans. Next base: position 14,169 of record CAMQVJ010000008.1, on the reverse strand, counting down.
TCCTACAATTGATTATGCAGAAGATGGCATCGTGGTCAATTTTGCTATCCAACAAGGCGCTCGTTATAAAATTGGCGAGATAGATTTTGAAGGTGACTTGCTAGAAGATAAAGACCAACTTTATGAACGCATTAAACTTGATGAAGTAAAAGAAAAAGATGAATATTTTTCTCTTGTTGCTATGCAAGATGATATAAAGAAACTTAAAGAAGTTTATAACGATTATGGCTTTGCATTTGCAGAAGTGACGGTAGCGACACCGCTTAACAGAGAAACTGAAACAGTCAATATTACGTATCAGCTTCTACCTAAAGAAAAAGTTTTTATTCGAAATGTATTTCTTGAAGGTAACCGTGAAACACGTGATAACATTATCTTGCGTGAACTTCGCCTTGCAGATGGACAACAGTATGACGGCGCAAAGGTTCGCAGATCCATTGAAAGACTTTATAAATTACAATTTTTTGAAGATGTAAATATTGATCTTATTCCTACAGGCACACCTGGTGAGGTTGATCTTAAGGTTGTTGTGAAAGAAACAACTACTGGTGCTGTTAGTTTTGGTTTGGGTTACTCTACCTATGACAGCATGGGTGTGAGCGCAGGGATTAACCAACGTAACCTCTTTGGGCGTGGTTATTCTTTAGGAGTTAACGGTTATGTTTCTGGTAAAACTCTTTCCATGCGTGCCTCTTTTGTCAATCCACGTATTAATGATACAAAGCTTGGATTCATTGCAAGTGTCTATGCGGAAGATGAAGAATGGCCTGATTATGAAAAAAGAACTGTTGGTACCCAATGGGGTCTTACCTATCCTTTAGGGGAATATACCTCAATTAGTGCTTCTTATCGTCTTGAAACGTATGATATGACGGATATTGCTCCAGATGCGTCAATTTCCATTAAGTCTTATGAAGGGAATAATATCGCGAGTGTTCTTAGTTCTAGCATATCAAGAGACACCACAAACCATCCGCTTGCTCCTACAAGAGGAACAAAGCAGTCTGTTACTGTTGAATACGGCGGCGGCTTCCTTGGTGGTAGTGATGAATTCTATAAAGTAACTGGTTCATATGGCTTTTTCTACGGCTTGAATGATAACCATGTCTTCCATGCTAGAGGAACGTTAGGCGCTGTATTTGAAAATGGTGGAGAGACGATTCCTGCGTTTGAACGATTCTATATCGGTGGCATTAACACGTTACGTGGTTATGACTATGAAGACATTTCACCACAAGATAGCCGTACTGGTGAAAGTATTGGTGCTACCCGTGTTGGATATGGTTCTGTAGAGTATATTTGGAGAGTCAACCAAGAATTTGGTATTTTCCTCGTTCCGTTTTTTGACTTCGGTTCAACCTTCGATGATGAATTTGACTCATGGGGTGATAAAACCTATTATTCATCAGGTTTAGAAGTTCGTTGGAATTCTCCTTTTGGTGCACTTCGCTTTGCTTACGGTGTTCCTTTCAGTAAGAGTGTTGAAGACGAAGATTTGAAAGGTAGATTTGAATTTAGTATGGGCAGATCTTTCTAAGATTTGATTCCATAATATGCATATGCTTTAGGGAGAGTTTTACTCTCCCTTTCTTTTTTTCTTTGCTCGTTTTCCTTTGCTTTATTAGGGGGAGTTGAACTCCTTATCTGAGCTCTCTATTTACGAGGCACGAGTAAATACGTAAATAGATATCTTAGGTATGCTAACAACGCGAAAGGCAAAGCTCTCAAATTGGAATGGAGTGCTTTCTTTCTTTCTTTCTTTCTTTCTTTCTTTCTTTCTTTCTTTCTCTGTTTTTTTAAATTTTGCCTTGCGCCATCATTTTTGATTAGGATTGGAATGTTGGTTTTATAAAATATGTTAGATGTATTAGAAAACGAGAGAGTATTTTTTTATGTATAATTATAGATAGTTAACTTTGATTTAAATAAAAAGACAAAAAAAGATTGAAAAAAGTGCAATTTTTGCTTTACAAGTTTCCGCTCATTATATATAACCTTTTCTCGGACGGGTTGAACAATCTTCAACTGCAAAGAAAACTCTTGCTAACGTCTGTGTTTTATAGTATTAAGAATAAGCTTTGCTGGCGTAGCTCAATTGGTAGAGCGCCTGATTTGTAATCAGGTTGTTGCGGGTTCAAGTCCCATCGCCAGCTCCATTTCTTTTGGTCAAAAAGAAGTGTCATGTTACCGATGAAGCTTAGGTTGAATTTTTGTAATAGAAAATTCAATCGCAATTGACAATGTCAAATTTATTTTGACATAAAGCTCGAAAGAGCTATAGCGTGGTGGGGTTCCCGAGTGGCCAAAGGGAACAGACTGTAAATCTGTCGTCAGTGACTTCGATGGTTCAAATCCATCCCCCACCACCAGCATTATGCTGGTATAGCTGTAGGAGACAGTACGCGCTGTCGGGGAACTACTGCATTAATGAGCGGGAATAGCTCAACGGCTAGAGCATCAGCCTTCCAAGCTGGGGGTTGCGAGTTCGAATCTCGTTTCCCGCTCCATTCCCTGATTTTTCAAACGCAATCCCTCCCCTAAAGTCGCGTCAGCAATCCTTGGTTGTATGGCAAATACACGCTCTCTTGAATAGGGTTGCGTGGCATAACAGCGTCCGCTGCTCAAGTAGAACATATAGCAATTTAAGTAACTAATTTAGGAGACCTCTCATGGGTAAGGAAAAATTTGCGCGTACAAAACCGCACGTAAACATTGGCACTATCGGTCATATTGACCATGGTAAAACAACTTTGACTGCAGCTATCACTAAAGTAGCTGGTCTTATGAATGGTGTGAACAAGTTTGTTGATTACAACAGCATTGATAAAGCACCTGAAGAAAAAGAACGTGGTATTACAATTGCTACTGCTCACGTTGAATATGAAACCGACAAGCGCCACTATGCACACGTTGACTGCCCAGGTCACGCTGACTACATTAAGAACATGATTACAGGTGCGGCTCAAATGGACGCAGGTATCATCGTTGTAGCTGCTACAGATGGTCCTATGCCTCAAACAAAAGAACACATTCTTCTTGCTCGCCAAGTTGGTGTTCCTCATCTTATCGTTTTCATGAACAAATGTGACCAAGTTGACGATCCAGAACTTCTTGAACTCGTTGAAATGGAAATGCGTGAACTTCTTGATTCTAACGGTTTCCCAGGAGACGACGTTCCTGTTATCCGTGGTTCAGCCTTGAACGCGCTTAACACAGACGATAAGAATTCTGCAGAAGCAAAATCAATTATCGAACTTCTTGACGCTTGTGATAGCTATATCCCTGATCCTATCCGTGAAGTTGATAAGCCATTCCTTATGCCTATTGAAGATGTTTTCTCAATCTCTGGTCGTGGTACAGTTGTTACTGGCCGTATCGAAAAGGGCGTTGTGAAAGTTGGAGAATCAGTAGAAATCGTAGGTATCAAAGATACAGTTACCACTACTTGTACTGGTGTTGAAATGTTCCGTAAACTTCTTGACCAAGGTGAAGCTGGCGACAACGTTGGTGTGCTTCTTCGTGGTGTAAAGCGTGAAGACGTAGAGCGTGGACAAGTTCTTGCTGCTCCTAAGTCAATCAACCCACACAAGAAGTTTAAGGCTGAAGTTTATGTTCTTAGCAAAGATGAAGGCGGACGTCACACTCCTTTCTTCTCTGGCTATCGTCCACAGTTCTACTTCCGTACAACCGACATTACTGGTATCATCAACCTTGAAGAAGGCGTGGAAATGGTAATGCCTGGTGACAACGCTACTTTCATAGTAGAACTTATCAACCCAATCGCTATGGACCAAGGTCTTCGCTTCGCTATTCGTGAAGGTGGACGTACAGTTGGTTCTGGCGTTGTTACTGAAATTCTGGAGTAATACATGCGCGTCAATATCTTGTTAGCTTGCACCGAATGCAAGCGACGTAATTACGCGACGGTAAAAAATAAAAAGAATACTACCTCTCGTGTAGAGCTGAAGAAGTATTGTCCTTGGGACAAGAAACACACTCTTCATCGCGAAACGAAGTAGTTTTCCATAGCGCAGGCCAGTAGCTCTAACGGTAGAGCGCCGGTCTCCAAAACCGGATGCTGGGGGTTCGAATCCCTCCTGGCCTGCCATTTTTTTTATATATTCACTGAGGCTAATAATGAGTAAGAATCAGGAAAAAGTAGAAGTTGAAGTCGTTGCTTCATCTGAAAAATCAAGCAAGACAACTTCTGCAAAACGTAGTAAGCCAAGTAAGCCTGGCTTTGGCGAACGCTTGCAAAGCTTTAAAGAATACCTCCTGCTTTCTCGCTTGGAACTTCGTAAAGTTAGTTGGCCTACAATGAAAGAAACCCGTACAACGAGTTTAGTTGTACTTGGTTTTGTTACCGTCATGGCGATCCTTTTAGGTTTAGTGGATTTTTTGCTTTCAAGCATAATTCGCTTTATTCTTTCATAGCGCATTCTTGAGCTATTTTAAATACCTATAAAGGAAAACGAAATGGAACAAAAAGAAAATCTAAACATTGATGATAGTAGTATTAACGAAGTAAACGACGAAAATACTACTGCCGACAATGCTGAAAATAAGACCTTGGAAGCATTCTCCTCTGAGAATATTGTAGAACTTGCAACTGAAGCTGCTTCTGAAGAGAACGCTGAAGTTACTGGTGATGCTGATTCCCATGCGAATGAATTTCATAACTGGTATATGTTGCACACGTATTCTGGTTTTGAAATGCGAGTTGAAAAGCAAATTAATGAAATGAAGAGACATTCTCAGGACATTGGTTTGGTTCATCAGGTTTTGCTCCCCACTGAAAAAGTTGTAGAACTTGGAAAAGATGGGAAAAGAAAAACGACAACTCGTAAGCTTTTCCCAGGTTACATCATGGTTCAAATGACCATGACGGACTTTTCGTGGCATTTAGTGCAAAGCATCCCTAAAGTTACTGGATTTGTTGGTGGTAGAAACCGCCCTGCACCTATGAGTAGTGACGATGTGCGCCGCATATTATCACTTGTTCAAGAAGGACAAGACAATCCTGGACCAAAAGTCAAGTTTGAAGTTGGCGATGAGGTTCGAGTTGTTGATGGTCCCTTTGGTGGCTTTAATGGTAATGTTGAGGATGTTAATCACGATAAAGGCAAACTTCGCGTATCAGTATCTATTTTTGGGCGACAAACCCCAGTTGAACTTGACTTTGTTCAAGTTGCAAAAGGGTAGCCCGTATAGCCCACTTCATATTGTATAGAGTTTGGGCTTAATTATAAGGAAAAAATCATGGCCAAAAAAGAAGTAGGCAAAATTAAATTGCAAATTCCTGCAGGAGCAGCTAATCCTTCTCCTCCAGTTGGTCCTGCTTTGGGGCAGCACGGTGTGAATATTATGGGCTTCTGTAAAGAGTTTAACGCCCGTACACAAGACCAAAAGGGAATGATTATTCCTGTGGTTATCACCGTTTATGCAGACCGTTCATTTACGTTTATCACTAAAACACCTCCAGCTCCGATCCTTCTTTTGAAGGCTGCGAATGTTGCGAAGGGATCTGGTGAGCCTAACCGTAATAAGATTGGATCTGTTACCAAAGCTCAGGTAGAAGAAATTGCAAAAGTTAAGATGCCTGACCTAAACTGCAAAGATCTTGAAGGTGCGTGTCGCAATATTGAAGGCACTGCACGTAGCATGGGTCTAGTAATTAAGGGTTAATGAGGGCAGTTGACCAATCGATTGAACGTGATTTTTCGCGTGCATTATCGTTGGACTCGACAGTACTACCGAATTTACGGTAGGAGATTCAAGACGAATAGCGCAAAGAAAGGGAATAATTATGCCCACCTATGGCAAAAAATATCGTAAATCTGTTGAAGGCGTAGACCTTTCTACCCTTTTAACTGTAGAAGAAGCTGTAAGCAAATCTATTGCTGCTTCTTTTGCTAAATTTGATGAAACCGTTGATGTAGCACTTGGACTTGGCGTAGATCCAAAATACTCCGACCAAATGGTTCGTGGTGCTGTGTCTTTACCTCATGGTCTTGGCAAAACAATTCGTGTAGCTGTTTTCTGTAAAGGTGATAAGCAAGCGGAAGCTAAGGCAGCTGGTGCTGATATTGTTGGTGCTGAAGATTTAGTTGACATGATTAAATCTGGCAACATGAACTTTGATGCAGCTGTTGCAACACCTGACGTTATGGCTCTTGTTGGTCAAGTTGGTCGTCAATTAGGACCTCGTGGTCTTATGCCAAACGCAAAAACAGGTACAGTAACTTTTGATGTTACTAAAGCTGTTGAAGAACTTAAAGCTGGTAAGGTTGACTTTAAAGTTGACAAAGCTGGCGTACTTCATGCACCTCTTGGTAAAGTATCCTTTGGTCCAGAAAAGATTCAAGATAACTTGAAAGCTGTTCTTGATGCAGTAATGCGCTTAAAGCCTAGCTCTGCAAAGGGTCAATATATGACTAAGATGGCAGTATCAACGACAATGGGACCTGGTTTTAGAGTTGACACAACTCAAGTTAGAAAGTTCATCGAAGGCTAAATTTGAAAATGATATGACTTATGGGCAAAACTTGTAAGTCATATTTCTTTTTATGTTTAGAATTTAGTGATATACAACTAAGGTTTGGAATTTTCGAGTCGAAGACGGTAGGTACACAAATAAATCCTGCTTAGACAATTTGGCTCGGCATTTCACAAGACAATAACCCAAAACGTGAAGGAGATTCGCGTGAATAAGTCAGAAAAATCTACAATTATCGAACAAATCCGCTCTCGTGCGGCTGAAGCGAATATTGTAGTAGTGACTGATTTCAAGGGTATGTCGGTGGAAGAGCTGACCCGTTTAAGAGTTACAATCCGTGAAGCCGGTGGCGAATATTATGTCGTTAAAAATACTCTTGCTCGGATCGCTTTAGCCGATACAGCGCATTCATCTATTTCAGATGACTTTAAAGAAAACTGCGCTATCGCACTTGGATTCAGTGATCCTGTGGCTATTGCCAAAGCGGTCAGTGACTTTGTGAAAGAAAGCAAGCTCCTAAAAGTCCGTCATGGTAGCCTTGATGGCAAAGGTCTTAGCGCTGCTGAGATTGATGCTCTTGCAAAGTTACCAAGCAGAGACCAATTGCTTGCCCACGCTTTGTCCACCATGAATGCTGTGCCCACAAATTTTGTGTCGCTCATGGCAAACATGGTTCGTCCTCTTCTTTATGCTCTCAAAGATTTGGAGTCAAAGAAGGCCGCTTAATCCCGCATTTTTATGCCAAAGATTTTAAACTAAAATTTAAGGAGAAATCCAATGTCCGTATCTAAAGAACAAGTAGTTGAATTTATCGCTAATATGACCGTTCTCGAACTTTCAGTATTCATCAAAGAACTCGAAGAAAAATTCGGTGTTTCTGCTGCTGCTCCTGCTGCTGCTATGGTAATGGCACCAGCTGCTGGTGGCGCATCTGCTGAAGAAGAAAAAACAGAATTTGACGTTATTTTGAAAGAAGCTGGCGCTAACAAGATTGGCGTTATCAAAGTTGTTCGCGCTTTGACAGGCCTTGGTCTTAAAGAAGCAAAAGACAAAGTTGACACAGCTCCTTCTACTTTGAAAGAAGCTGTAACTAAAGACGAAGCAGAAGACGCTAAGAAGCAACTTACTGAAGCTGGCGCTACTGCAGAAATTAAATAATTTTTCATAAATTATTTTCTATAAAAAAGCCCTCATTTTTGAGGGCTTTTTTTTGCTTTAAGTCTTGTATAGTATTGGCATATGCGATTGCAGAAACGAAAATCTTGCTTAAGAAATTCCAATAGATGACTTTCAGGTTATTGAATTACATGTGTGGGTCAGTGGGACTTCAAGCTTAGTGAAAAGGATTCAAGGTGGACACGAGAGTTCAACGCTCTTAGAAGAAATTATTCACAGTAAATATACGGTCTACATATATCAATTATATGTGGGGGTCAGGGGGAGTTCAACTCCCCCTGAAAAAACAAAAAAAAACAAAAAGAAAAGATAAAATAAAAGAAAAAACTAAGTACTAGTACATAGCATTAATAAGCATATTGGAAGCAGCGATGATGAGAAAAATGGCGAAGAATTTTTTGATTTTCGCTACGGGTAGGTTGTGTGCGAGGCGAGCGCCGAAGGGGGCAGTTAGCATGCTGAAGAATACTATGGCACAGAGGGCAGGGAGATATATGAATCCTGCTGAGAATTCGGGCAAGTTAGTTAGCCCTAGTCCATTCATATAGTAGCCTGCTGCACCTGAGAGGGCAATGGGCATGCCTATTGCTGCGGAAGTGCCAATGGCTTGGCGTATGGGTACGTTGTGCCAGATCATGAAAGGCACGGACAGTGTTCCTCCTCCGATACCTACGAGGCTTGAAATAAAGCCGATGCAAAGCCCTACTGTATTGGTTAGGAGGAGTTTTGGCATTTGGCGTGCGGCTTTTGGTGTTTTGCCTTGTATCATTTGTGAGGTAACATAGAAAAGGAAAATGCTAAAAAAGACTTGTAGGTATTCTGCTGGAATAGAGGATGCTGCATAGGAGCCTATGTATGTCCCTAGGAGAATGCCGATGCTTATGTTTCTGACAATATTCCATTTTACTCCGCCCATTTTGCTGTGGGAGCGAGCACTTGAAAAAGATGTGAAGATAATACTTGCTAGGGAAGTACCAAGCGCCATGTGCATGAGGATATCGGGGGGGAAGCCTTGGAATTGAAAGACAATTGTGAGGAGTGGTACGAGAATAATACCACCGCCTAGCCCGAGTAAACCTGCCAAAATTCCTGCGGCTGCACCGAGTAGGGCATATATTATCAAAAAAGTTATCATTTATTTCCCCGTTCTCTTTTTGGTAGCGTATTATTATTATTATTATTATTCTGGGTCGTCATGGTTTATGGCGTTGGTTTTATGAGTAAGTTCTTTGGTGTGATCAAGATGATTGCTGTCATCTTTATTCTTTTCTGAGTTTTCGATTTTTTCTTCCTTCTGTTCTATATTAGTTTCATTAAGTGGGTCTTTTTCCTGAAAGTACATAAAAGCAAAATAGCGAGACGTAATGGAATAGAAGATGGTTGCGCTGAGTAGACTAAGTGCTTGGGCAATCCAGAATGTGAACTTGAAGGAATCAATCAGTATCCAAAGCACAAGGACGGAGACGATGATGCTTACACTATAAAAGAGATAGCATCGTAAATATTCTTTGAGCCAATTGTCTTTTGTTTTGTAAATAAAGATTTTGCGCATGGCAAAGGAAAAGGTGACATGGAATACACTGATGAGAAGGGCAAGGAGAAAAGTAGGTATCAGGTTTTTAAGTGTAACGTCGAGTAATATACCAATCCCAAACATGAAAAGTAAATTAACGAAACCGATATTTAAGAATCTAAGATAAGGAGTATCCCAACAGTATCTCCATATAAATACGAGAAAATTCCATGCAGTTTGAGGGAATTCTCGAAGTTTTTGTTTTATTAAGGGGTTCATATACACCTAGTTCTTATTGTTTTAGAGTTGCGCTATAATAAGGGTCGACACCTAAAAGAAAAAACAGTATTTTTACGGGGCAGTAGAAGTGCATTTGAAGCACAGTAGAAGAATATATCATAGCCTAAGTGCTGTCAATTTTGTGTGTTCATTCTTTTGGGAGTAGTATGTATTTTATTTATAGCGAAGAAGAGCTCTGTCTCCTTAAGAAAAAAGATAAGAAGCTTGCGAGTGTCATTGATAAAATTGGCAAACTTGAACGACGGGTGCGTCCAGATTTATTTCTTGCTGTTATCTATACTATTACGGGCCAGCAAATATCCATGAAAGCCCATAGAACTATTTGGGAGCGTTTAGAGAATAAAGTTTTTGAGAAAAGCCAGTGCAGTAAAATTTCTTCTGCGCATGTTTGTGCCTTGAGTGAGGAAGAAATTCAGTCTTGTGGAATGAGCCTTAGAAAGGCACGATATATTTTAGATTTCTCTCAAAAAGTAGAGGGTAAAGAGTTTGATATACATGCACTTCAAAGTATGTCGGATGAAGATGTGGTGAAAGCATTGTCGAGCCTCAAGGGGATAGGTGCATGGACGGCTGAAATGATTATGCTTTTCTCTATGCAACGCCCTGACATTCTTAGCTTTGGTGATTTGGCCATATTGAGAGGCTTGCGTATGCTTTATCAAAAAGAAGAAATTACGAAAGAGGATTTTCAATATTATAAAAAGAAATTTTCACCTTATGGTTCTATCGCTAGTTTTTATCTTTGGGAAATAGCAGGTGGGAAATTTCCTGAATTTGTTGATCCTGCACCTGTAAAGGAAAAAGAAAAGTCTAAGAAACCTGAATAATTTGAAAACTCTGTAAAATATGAAAGCTAAAGAAATAAAGTAAATACATAATCACTTTCCCTAGAAATAGAAATAGAGATAGAAATAAAAAATATCTGATGAAAGGAGCTCTTATGCAAAAAGCACGAAAAATATTTACCTTGAGAGATGGATTATTGCCCTTGTGTGTGAGCATTAGTATCGAGTATAAAGATGAAGAACTGTATTCTGTTTTTCTGAAGCAAGTTCCAGCGGACGAGAGCAAGGATATGAATTTTTTGCAAAATAGTTTTTTAAGTGATTTTACACAGACAAGAAATATTGAGAGAGAAGAAAGTATTTCGCCCGATGGTTCACTTGGTGATTCGCCCGATGGTTCGCTTGGTTATTTTAATGATGATTCCTGTGGTGACGATTTTGCTCAAAATGTGTTTACACAGTTAACAGAGTATTTTGAGGGAAAACGGAAGTCCTTTGATATTCCCCTGCACCTTGTGGGAACGGCGTTTCAACAATCTGTATGGAAGGCGCTCACGGATATTCCTTATGGGGAAGTGTGTTCCTATAAAGATATCGCTGTTGCCGTTGGCAATGATAAAGCCTCTCGTGCGGTGGGTATGGCGAATAATAAAAACCCAGTTGCCATCATAGTCCCCTGCCATAGAGTTCTTGGTGCTAACGGAGCGCTCGTTGGCTATGCTAGTGGCTTACAGGTGAAATCAACCTTACTTGGCATTGAGAAAGGTGCTGTGTAGTATGGTGTATACTACTTTATTTTTTTAGGGGGAGTTGAACTCCCCCTAGCCCCCACATTTAGTTTTTTTTGTAAACGTTGTTTACAAAAAAAACTGAGACATGAGGTTGCCAGCCACCCGACGGGCGGCGTAGCAGTTTGTGTTTACGAGCATAGTGATTAATGACACAAAGGGACAGCAAAGCAAGGGCATCATGTGCTTTGGAAACTCATAGTTTTTGATTAAAGAAATGAGAGAGAGTTGCTCTGTAAGGCTTTGTACTGAGAGAAGAATCATAAATCAAAAGACGCCTATTTTTTATTAGAAAATAGGCGTCTTTTGATTAGGAAAATAATGATGAAAGGTATTAAATAATGCTTTCTAATTTTTGGATAGCGTCTTTAATTCCTGCTGGTTTTGTTCCGCCTGCTTGCGCAAGGTCAGGGCGACCGCCGCCTGATCCTTCAATGAGGGGGGCGATTTCTTTGACAAGGCTTGGAGCGGTATATTTTTCGTGTAAGTCTTTAGAAACATAAAGAAGCAATTGAGCCTTTTCTCCTTCTTCTGTTATCAAGCAAGCTATGCCACTGGGGATTTTTGAACGTACATCGTCCATTAAATCACGCAGAGCTTTTACACTCATATTCGGTACTTTTTGGGCGAGAACTTTTATTCCGTTTACTTCTTTGAGGGCAGACATAATATCACCACTGCTAGCAGCGTTGCTTTTATCTAAATCTTTGCGCAAGAGTTTGACTTCTTTTTGTAAAGTATCCACTTTCGCCACAAGTTCACCTGGGCGGGCTTTTAAATCTGCGCATAAATCTTGGCTTTCTTTGCGAAGTTCGTGCAAAAATTTCATAGAATTTAAGCCTGTTGTGGCCTCTATTCGACGAGTGCCAGCGGAAACGCCTGCTTCGGATAGAATAACAAAAGCCCCCGCTTGACCTGTGTTTGAGAGGTGAGTACCTCCGCAAAATTCAAGGGAAATTTGGTCCTTATCAGAACCCATGCTGACAACTCGTACCATGTCACCATACTTTTCACCAAAAAGAGCCACTGCGCCCTTTGCACGGGCTGCGTCCTGTGTCATCTCTTCGGCAAGAACAGGTTGAGCAGTCATAATCATTTCATTGACTCGGCGCTCTACTTGGGCAATTTCGGCACTGGTCATGGCTGCGATATGAGAGAAGTCAAAGCGCAAGCGATCAGACGCAACAAGTGAACCTGCTTGATGGACATGCTCACCTAAAATTTCACGTAAGGCGCTGTGTAAAAGGTGGGTGCAAGTGTGATTTCTTGCAGACGCCACACGTTCGCCCTCTGTGACTTCAAGATTTATGTCTTGGCCTTTAGTGAGTTTTCCGTGTTCAACACTGACTTCATGTACAATTAAATCCGCATTGGCTTTTATGGTATCCGTTACGATAACGGTAGTGCCTGCGGCAAAAATTGATCCTGTATCACCCATTTGCCCACCACTAGCACCATAAAAAGGAGTAGATGCTGTGAGCACGTAGCCATGCTGTCCTTCTTCCAATATTTCCACGGGGTTTGTTTGCGCATCGAGCAAATCAATGATTTTACTTTCCCCTTTGAGGGCTGTGTAACCTGTAAATGCTGTTTTTGTTTGCTTATCCAAAAGTGCTTTGAAGCGTGAAGCCAGGTCTTTCTCGCCTGAACCTTTCCAAGCAGCACGGGCTCGCTCTTTTTGTTGCTTCATGTGATCAATATAGCCAGCTTCATCTACAGTAAAATCACGCTTACGTGCAATATCATTCACAATATCAAGAGGGAAGCCAAATGTGTCGTAGAGCTTGAACGCTATTTCACCGCTAATATTTCTTTTATTTTTCTTAGACGCTTTTTCCATTTCATCTTCTAAAAGCAGAAGGCCTTTTTCCAAGGTTAAACGGAAACGCTCTTCTTCTTCTCGAACAGCTCGTACAATAAAATCTTTATTTTTTGTAATTTCTGGGTAGGCTTCGCTCATGACGTCAATAACACGCTCAACAGTGCGATACATAAAGGCTTCAGATAAACCAATAAGTGTACCAAAACGCAAAGCTCTACGGATTAAACGACGTAAAACATAGCCTCGCCCTTCGTTTGAAGGCAAAATCCCATCGGTAATAAGAAAAGTTGCTGCTCGGCTATGGTCAGCGATAACCCTAAGGGCTGTGTCAATATCATTGGTGTCTGGAAAACTAAAACTGTATGTCACCCCAGCGTCTTGTGCTGTGAATTGGATAATTTCTTGAAAAATATCGGTGTCAAAATTGGAGCGCTTACCTTGGCAAACAGCCGCGATACGCTCAAGCCCCATACCTGTATCGATACAAGGTTTTGCAAGGTCTTCTCGTGTGCCGTCAGTATTTTGATTGAACTGCATGAAAACAAGATTCCATATTTCAAGGTAGCGGTCACAATCGCATTTACCAATGCCACAGTTATCGCCACAGCTCATGTCCGCGCCTTGATCCACGAATATTTCAGAGCAAGGGCCACAAGGTCCTGTATCTCCCATACTCCAAAAATTATCCTTGCCACTTATGCGGAATATGCGATTTTCATCAACACCTATTTCATTTTTCCATAAATCAAAAGCTTCATCGTCATCAATATAAACAGTGACATAGAGTTTTTGTATATCGAGCTTGAGTTCTTTTGTGATAAAGTTCCAAGCAAATGCCATCGCTTCTTTTTTGAAATAATCCCCAAAGGAAAAATTGCCAAGCATTTCAAAAAAAGTATGGTGTCTTGCTGTGCGCCCAACATTCTCAAGGTCATTATGTTTGCCACTTACACGAAGAGATTTTTGCGCAGTGCTGACTCTTTGAGTGCCAAGATTTTCTTGACCCAAAAATACCTGTTTGAAAGGCACCATGCCTGAATTGGTAAAAAGCAGGGTAGGGTCATCACGTGGAATAAGAGAAGCAGACGGCATAATAGTATGCCCGTTGTTCTTGAAATATTCCAAAAAATTACGACGTATTTCTTTAGCGGTAAACATATATATTCCTCTTGTTACTTGAGCTCTATAAGATGCGTGCAAAGTGCTCGATAAGGTAAGTGTATTTGTTTTTTTTTGTTCTTTTTTCTTGGGGGAGTTGAACTCCCCCAAACCCCCACATATGTGTTTTT
>CAMQVJ010000007.1 GCA_947038175.1 uncultured Desulfovibrio sp. | reverse complement strand
CCCTTGCGTGTAACACTCGCTCTCGTCGCTAAACGCAAAGCCTACGGCTTTACTAAGCTCCTCGCGCTGCGCGGCTTTTACACCCTTCGTACACAGGCAGGTTAACGCTTAAAGTCGCTCGGCGCAGGCTTTTAACGTTCTTCGCACACGGGCAAGTTAACGTCTAAAACCGCTCGGCGCAGAGCGTCACAACCCAACAGTAATTTAGCGCCACCGTGAACTTTGCTCGTAGTGACTCCCTTCGCCGTTTATACTCCCCCTCCCAAAAAACCTACAGTGCCGGACGGCACACCACAAAAGCCTTCGCAAAGCAATGAGTAGCGCCACCCGAGCAAGCAAAGCGGTGAGAGTGAAGCTCCCTCGTAATAATAGCCCGTCACGCAGTGACACCATAATACTCGGCGTAGTCCATCACATTTTTCCCAAAAAAAAGGCAACTTTGATAAACAAAGTTGCCTTTTTATATTACAAGTAAAAATTACTCTTTACTTTCAGGTACGCCATAATCTCTTTCAGCTTTTTGAACGACAGCTCTTACTCGAGCTTTCGCATCATCAGCCATAGGTACTGGCTTCCATGTAGCAAGAAGTTCTTTCGCCGCTTCTAGCGCACGAGTTTCTAAATCTTTACTACCAGCAGCCACCCAATTATCTCGGGTCAACCTATCAAGTAATTTAGGATGTGTTTGTATATGCATATTTTCAAAGGTGTTCATGTGTGATAAGAAATCGCCTCGAGGTGTAACCTCCTTGATCACATCTACGGAAAGCGTTTCATCGTTCACAACAATCCCATCCATACTATAAAGCATCATTTCCGCCATTTCGGCATCCATCAAAAGCTGACTGTAGCTAATGGTCATTCCCATTTCTAGCATACCGAGACCATAAATGATATTAGCACCTGCTAACATCGGTAACATCCCGGTCAGTGTCTTTTCATGTCCGCTCTGGGCATCGCCCACTTTTGAATCGCCCTAGCCACCCGCTGCCCAAGAGGGCAGTTTGTAGTATCGAGCCATTGCTGCTACACCAGCATTTAGAAGAGCAAGTTCAGGGGTTCCAACAACGGCAGCGCCATAACGAAGATCCATAGCAGTAGAAGAACTACCATAAATAAATCTTGTGCCTTTGCGGGTTTTTTGAGCAAGAGCAAGGCCAGCTAAGGCTTCGCAGTTATGAACAACTAAAGCACCTGCAAGATGTACAGGAGTAGAACCACCTGCCATCCCCATGGAAAGTACATTCACAGTCGCTCCATTTCTGGCAGCAACCATAATAACTTCACAAACATCCCCAGTCAATTTAAGGGGACTAATAGGACAGGTATTGAACGTTACAGGGCAACGTTCTTCAAAGTTTTCTTCACCAACGGCAGCTTTTGCCATATCAACCATGTACTGTGTAAGGCGACCATTGCCACCACCAGTGAACACATGTTTGGTTGTATTGAGAAGAAGAGCTTCGTAATTATGAATTTCAGCAACAGCCTCGGGGTAATCTTGAGCCCCTGCCATGCGTTCGCAAACAGGGATAACATCAAGCGCATCAACAACACGAGTAAGATTGATAACATCTTGCTTACACGTATTACGCACTTCGCCTGTATCAGGATCTATAAGATAAACGGCTTCACCAAAGTTGGTGAATATGACACGAGAACTGTCTAGTACAATATCTCTGTCAGGTGTTCTACCTGCCAAAGTAATTGTTTCAGGAGCTTGGTTAATGGTTTCTTCAATCATCCATTGCGGAAAACTAATAATTTCGTCCCCAAGATCTTTTGCTCCTGCATCTATGAGCAGTTTGCGAGCTTCGGGGCAGCCGATTAATACACCAGTGTGTTCTAAAACCTCAATCGACGCTCTATGAATGGCATCCATTTCATCTTGCGTAAATACATTAAGGCTTAGTCCACCACTTGTTTTATAACCAGCTTTTTTCCATCGTTGCGCCATATGTAACCTCCTGTAAGGTTTGCGCAAAGGCCGTTAATTGTAAGCATCTTCAAGTATATTGTACAAGTAAACCTTTCAATCCATGCTTGTGAAAGATAATACAATATCTTTTTTATGTCAATACCCTTTCGAGATTCCAGTTTTGTAATTTTTAGTACGAGGGAACTTGCACCCTAAAAAGTATAAAAGCCTGTAACCTTGTAACAGGTTCTAATGAAAAATTTCTCCCACATAAAACTTTTCATATCAATAGATTAGAAACTTTAGTTATGAGAATGTTCCTTACGAAAGAGGGCGTTTTTCTCCTTCAAATTGGATTGACGTGTCAAACTACCTATATTTTTATTTAGGCATTGACATTTATCACCCCTTGATTTATAAAACATATTGCTCAATTCAATCCATGCAGCCTTACTGCTCCCATCCCGTCTTACTGCTTCCATGCAGCTTCCTATTTTCTGATTCTAGTATTTAATTCATTATTACCATGCTTTAATGAACGGTGAAGTCTCATCGCATTAGTTTTTCATAACGCTTGCGTAAAAATTCACAATATTACGAAAAAAAATCAAGGAGCCTTATCTATGGAGAACACAAAGAAAGCCTCGAAGAAATCCGGTTTACTTGGCTCATATAGTGCCCTTATTTTCTGGCCTGCCGCCATTTTATACTCTATTATTATTAGCTTTGCTGCTTTTTCACCAACAGCAACAGGTAGCTTCTTCCTAACAATCCAAAAATTCATATTAGCAAATATGAATTGGATTATTATGTTGTCTGCAGTGACTGCGATTACTGCCTGTATTTGGCTTGCCTTTAGCCGCTTTAGTCATATAAAACTCGGGAACGAAGACGTTGAACCTGAGTTTTCTTTTTATGCGTGGGTTGCTATGCTTTTTTGCACAGGCCTCGGCACAGGTTTTGTTATTTTTGGTTCAGCAGAACCCATTATCCACCTGTTCACAGCGCCAACTATCCTTGAGGCTGGAACCGAAGGAACAGGGGCAGGACTTACAGAAGCTATTCGACTCTCCGTTATCAACTGGGGACTTTTAGGATTTCCACTTTTCTCCATTGGTGGTTGGGCAATCGGCTATGCTGCATACCGCTACGATAAGCCTTTCCGTACCTCAACAGGTCTTTATGGAATTTTAGGCGAACGTTGTAACGATATGCTCATAAGCAAAATCGTTGACATATTAGCCTGTATCGCTACCATTGGTGGTGTTTCCATGATGATTGGTCTTGGTGTTGCCTCTATTTCATTTGCAAGCTCTTTTCTCTTTGGTATTGTCCTTTCTGATGTTGCAAAAATAGCAATTATGTTAGTGATTATTACTGTTTATATTATTTCTGCTTCCACAGGTTTATCAAAAGGGATTAAGATTCTGAGTGAATCAACGGGTTACTTAGCATTTTTCCTTTTGTTTGCTGTACTTATTCTCAGCGCGACACCTCTCTCCTATATCATGTCTTTAGTTTTAGAAGTCACGGGTGAATTCATTTGGCGCCTTCCTCAGACAATTTTTTGGATGGACGCTGGAACTATTGATAACACAAGCTCTTGGGCTGGTGAATGGCCTATCTTTTATGTTCTTTGGAACAGTTCTTATATCGCCTTTACTGGTGGTGTTGTGGCACGTATCTCAAGAGGACGTACCTTACGCCAGTTTATGCTAGGTGTATCTATTACTCCGATTATATTGTGTATTATCTGGTTTTCTGTATGGGGTGCAAACTCAGGATTCATGCAACTAACAGGCATAATTGATGTTTACTCATTCGTACAAAGCAACCCAGAGCAAGCGCTTTATGTTGTACTTAAGACATTCCCACTTGGTAGTTTTTTATGCTTTGTTGCTTTTATCTGCTTCATTCTTTTTGCAGTTACAACAGCCAACGCAGCGTCTTTCTTCCTTGCTCAGCAAACCACTGAGGGGCATGAAAATCCCGCACTTCTTAACTGTGTATTTTGGGGTCTTATTATTGGTCTAACAGGTATCTTGTTCCAACTTCTTGGAGGTTTCTCTGCTATTCGCTCCCTTGCTATTGTAGCAGCAAGCCCCTTCATTTTTGTTACATTCGCCTATGTTATATCCATATACAGAATGATGAATGCAGATATTCCTAAAATAAAGGAATAAAAACTTGTTAATGCATGCATGTTACTCTAATCTATTTTAGAATGACATACATATGCTCTCATAAATTGTAATGATAACTTGTAAAGGCAAATTGTAATAACAGAATGTATGCATAACCACGAAAGATACATCCATTGCGATTAGAATTTACAAGAAATACAACGAATACTAAAAGGCTACCTGTTTAAGAGTACATATTCTCAAACAGGTAGCCTTTTTATTTAATATCTTTATAAACACACGCTGTAGTGAATCATATACGAGCACGTTCACTTCAAAATCTTATACGTCTACTTCAAAATCTTGTGCGTTCACGTCAAATTCTCCCCACTCAAATAAAAATAGTATCTCGCATACTTGATCCATTTTTGACCTAAAGTCAGCCTATATATGCAAGGTTTTACCTGAAGACAGACAGACAGACAGACAGACAGACAGACAGACAGAGCATCACAAAAAACCGCCCCCTCTATGTGCAAATAGTAAGCACGAACAGAAAGGGCGGAATAAGGCAAGCATGTACCTCTATATAAAAACACATGCTCAATATTTATATTCTTTATTAGCTACGCTTAAGCGCATCTACCAAGCGAGAAAGCTCTTGTGCTTGTGTAGTCAATTCTTGCACAGCATTAGCAGCCTCACCCATCGCAAGAGATGTTTCATTTGCGATAGTGCTTACAGTATCAATGGATCGTGCGATTTCATCGGAAGTAGAAGATTGTTCTTCGCTTGCCGTTGCAATAGCACGCACGCCGTCCGCACTTTTGTCAGCTATTTCACGGATTCCATTAAGAGCTATACCGCTTGCTTCAGCAAATTCTGTTGCACTTTCAATACGTTGAACAGCCATGTCCACTTGCTTTACGTTAATTTCTGTGCTTTGTTGAATAGCAGCTATGACGTTAGCAACATCGGTTGTAGAAGAAATTGTTTTTTCTGCGAGTTTTCTTACTTCATCCGCAACAACTGCAAAGCCACGTCCTGCTTCCCCTGCTCGAGCCGCTTCAATAGCAGCATTCAAAGCGAGAAGATTGGTTTGGTCAGCAATATCAGAAATGACACCCATAACAGTATTAATAGACTGAGCATGTTCTGCCAAAGCCGCCATATTGACTCTAAGCTTATTAGAATCTTCACGAACTAGAACCATGGCGTCCTTGCAGCGTTCTGTAATTTCTGAACCAGCAATAGCTTGCTCACGTGTTGTTTCTGTAAGCTCTGCGCTTGTACTTGCATTTCGTGCAACTTCAAGAACTGTGCTATTCATTTCTTCCATAGCGGTCGCTGTTTCAGTTACACGTTCTGCTTGTGTAAGAGACCCAGTAGCAGCTTCTGCTATTTGCGCAGCCAATTGCTCAGAAGCAGAAGCTATAATATCAACAATACTTTCTAGTTGCACGGCAGCATCGAATAAACCTTCACGTCTTGCATTTTGCGCCTGCTTAGCGGATTCATTTGCAGCATTTTTTGCCACCTCCGCTTCATCAGTTGCAGCTTGTGCAAGCTTTGTTTTTACTTCTGACTCTTGAACCATAGTTCCTAAATTGGCAATCATAGTTCCCATCGCCATGGCAAGATCAGAAATTTCGTCACCACGAGCGATAGCAATGCCTGCAGCTTTTTCTTGCGCTGGGGTAATAGCGAGATTACCTGCGGCAACATACTGCGCAAGGCTTGAACCTGTTTGTATTACAGAAGAAATACTTTTTGCCACGCAATAGATAATAAGTCCTATCACAGCAATAATAATAAGAGAAAACAATATTATATTTCTAGTCATAGCTTGGGAAGAAGACATCACATCATTATAATTAGCATTAATTACCAATATCCAGTCCATAGAAGGTATAGGGGCAAAAAACGCAACACTATGAATATCATTCCAAACATAATCCAACGTACCAGATTTCTTTGCTAATATTTGCTTTGTAAAATCAAAATCAGCTTCACTTTCACCCATATACTCAGGGTCATGAAACATAACAACTTTTCCAGTTGAATCATAAACATACGCATCAGCTGTCTTTACAAAATCAATTTTTGAAAGAAAATCACTATACAGTTTATTCAAATCAACAAGACCCACAGCAATACCAATAGTAACACCATCAGATTGAATAGGCACACCAAAAGCAATACCGAGCCCACCAGTGGAAGCAAGTGGACGGGTTTCTATACTACGTACACCTTTAAGGGATTGTTTGAAAACTTCATAACTTGCAATATTGCGCCCTATGCGAGTAGGGTTTGAGTGCGCAACAATAACACCCTTAGTATCAAGTAAAATAATATCGGAAAAATATTCAAATGACACCGCAAGACCTTTCAAATAATTATTGATAGGCTCTGACGAGTTACTTGAATCATATTGGATACCCAAAGCGTTATTATCATATATCTCACCCATATACTGCTTAATAAAAAGAGTGTCACCAGAGATTTTAGTGATGTTGTGTAAAAAACCAAAAATTTTATCAAGCTCACTCGCCTGAATATCAGCCACTTCTGTGAGTTGGGCATTCATCTGTTCTGTAAGAGTAGAGGTACTCATCCGCTCTGTACTGTAAGCGAGAATCACAAAACCAAGAATAGCAGGTAATAATATAAACAACATCATTCGTTTCAGTAAAGTTATTCTCATAACAATCCCCTTCTTTATTGGCATAACAATATTCATTTCAATAACACATATGAACCTGAGTAATAACACAATAAGTTACTGTCTTCTCATACTCTATCGGCCTTCCATGTATTTACTTTAGGTACATCTTCTGCAAGCAGAAATAAAAAGTATATTACTATAGTTCCCCGACATTACCTAATTAAGTACAATTTATTTATGATTGAGTTTTCTATTTTTCATTAGAACAAAATAATTTCATTAAATAACTATTAATCACAAATACTTATCAGAAGTAATTCATCTAAATATTCAAAAAAAATCCAGCTAAAGAATACTCAAAAAAATACTCAAGAACAAAATCTTGAAAATTTATTCATACTAGCCTATTCTAAGTATGAAATAGAGAATATCAAAGTATTATACTTCATTTAAATAAAAGCATACTTCTGAAAAAAGGACATTAATTCGTGAAAATTCTTCACACATCCGACTGGCATCTAGGGCGCACCTTATATGGACGTAAACGATACGTTGAATTTACCCTTTTTTTAGACTGGCTTTACCATACTATTCAAACTGAAAAAATTGATATTTTACTCATCTGCGGGGACATTTTTGACACCAACACCCCAAGCAATAAAGCGCAAGAACTCTATTATCAATTTCTCTGTAAAGTATCGCAATCTTCCTGCAAGCATATTGTTATCATTGCAGGCAATCACGATTCCCCTTCTTTTTTAGAAGCGCCTAAGAATTTACTACAAGCACTTAATGTTCATGTTATCGGTATGATAGATAACGATTTAGAAAAAGAAATCATCATACTTGAGGAAAATGACGTAGCAAAAGCCATAATCTGTGCCACGCCCTATCTACGAGATAAGGATATTCGCATAGCAGAAGCGGGTGAAAATATTGACCAAAAAAATATAAAACTCATGAACGCCATAAAAACACATTACATGGATATCGCCAAATTAGCAGAAGAAAAACAAAAAGACTTGCACAAGACAACAGGAAAGAATATCCCTATCATCGCCATGGGGCACCTTTTTGCAGCAGGCAGCACGACACTCAGTGATGACGGCGTGAGAGATTTATACGTTGGATCTCTCGTGCATATTGGTGCGGATACTTTTTCAGAAAATTTTGACTATGTAGCCCTTGGTCATTTGCATATAGCCCAAAAGGTGGGACATAATGACTACATACGTTATTCAGGTTCCCCCATTCCTATGGGCTTTGGGGAAGCAAATCAAAATAAAAAAGTATTCGTGCTTGATATTCAAATTGACAAAAATACCTGTAGAGAAAAGAAAATCGAAGAAATAAGCATTCCTTGTTTTCAAAGTTTAGTCCGTATTTCTGGCACATTTCAACAAATATCAGATAAGATAAACGAGTTAAAAGAAGCCAATAGCGACGCATGGCTTGAAATTGAATTCACAGGGACAGAACTTATAGGAAATTTGAGAGAGTCACTCGAAGAAATAACAGCAGCAACAAAGATGGAAATACGGCGTATACGCAACGCAAAAATGGCAGAACAAACACTCAACGCCCTTCATGCAGGCGAAGATTTAAACGACCTCAATACAGACGAAGTCTTCCTGCGCTGCCTAGATACTTTCCATGTGCCAGATGAAGAAAGAGATTCTCTGACCCAATCCTACCATGAAATTCTACAAATCCTCCAAGAAAAAGAAGAGAATGCGGAATAATACCGTATAAAAGAAATATTATGAAAATTCAAGAACTACGCTTCAAAAATCTTAATTCCCTCTACGGCGAATGGCACATAGATTTTAACAGTCCAGAATACGCAAACAATGGCATTTTTGCCCTCATAGGGCCAACTGGGGCAGGAAAATCAAGTATTCTTGACGCTATTTGCCTTGCCCTTTATGGCGAAACTCCACGCCTGCAAAGCATCACAAAAGCAAATAATGAAATCATGTCACGCCAAACGGGTGAATGCCATGCAGAAATTATTTTTTCTTCACAAGCAGGAACTTTTCTTTGTAGGTGGGAACAGCGCCGAGCAAAAAAGAAGGCAGATGGTGCATTGCAATCCCCCGAACACCAAATATCAGATATGCTCACAGGAAAAATTCTGGAAACAAGTCGAAACGGTGTGCTCAAACTTGTGGAAGAAAAGACTGGCATGGATTATGACAGATTTACTCGCTCTATCTTATTGGCACAAGGAAAATTTGATGGTTTTCTTAAAGCAAAAGTAGAAGAAAAATCCAGCATACTTGAACAAATTACAGGCACAAAAATTTATTCAGAAATTTCTCGCCTTGTGCATGAGAAGCAACGCTCAGAAAAAGACAGCCTTCAACTACTCCTTGCTGAAAATAAAAGCATCGCCCTTTTGAGTGATGAGGAAATGGCAGAAATACAAAAGAACATCACCCTTCAAGAAGTGGATGAAAAAAAATTCACAGAAGAGCACAGCCTTGCCCTCAAAAATATCACATGGCATAAAAATATACTCGTAATCAAAAAAGAATTGCAGGACATATACAAAGAAAAAGAAGAGTTTGCGTCCAAGATTCAAGCCTTTATTCCACAAAAAGAACAACTCAAAGAAGCGCTTAAAGCGTATGAACTAGACAGCACCTATACAGAACTTAAAGGGCTACGTGACGAACAAAACAAAACAAGCGCTTTTATAAAAACAAAGCAAGAGCTTATACCGTCCTTAGAAGAATCCTCTAAGAAAAGTGAAGAAGCACAAACAAAAAGTACGGCGAATCTCACAGCCCAAAAAGCCCTTCTGCAACAAAATAGCCTTCTTTTTCAAAAAGTGCGCCTCTTGGATCAAAGCCTCAATATACAGCAAAAGAGTCTTTTAGAACAAGTAAAACAACGTGATACAGAACAAGAAAGAATTTCTCTTTATCAAAAAGACATTCTCAAAATAGCAGAGAACGAAAAACAACAACAAAAAGAATTGCTTAGTTTACAGGCATGGTTCACAGAAAACCAAAAAGATGCGTGGCTTGTAAGTGGTCTTGGTACGGTTATCGAGCAGTTAAAAACTCTTCTGTCTATACAACAAGAAGGTTCAAAAGAACGCGACATAGAAACAAAAGCAAAAGAGCTACTCGTAAAGCAGAACCTGCAATTTCAGAAATATTCAAAAGAAGTTAAAAAACAAAAAGCAGACGGGGAAATCCTCCATAAAACCCTAGAAGCTGAGCAAAAAAACTTAGAAAATCTCTTAGAGACCAAACTATTGCGTGAATACCAAACACAAAAAGAAAATCTCTTACGAGAAAAGATTCTTATAACTCGCATTGTGAATTTGGAAAGCTATCGCAACGCCTTAGAAGATAATGCGCCCTGCCCTCTCTGTGGATCACATGATCACCCTTATGCAAAGGGAAACATTCCAACCATTTCTGACATTGACAAGCAAATCATAGAATTAGAAAAACGAATTAAACAAGCAGAAGAACTGGAAATAAAAATTAAAAAACTCGAAATAGAAGAAAAAACGCTACAAAAATCACAAAATGAAACCCTTCTCTTAGAGCAAAATGCAAGAAAAGATACGGACAGCACGCAAATAACGCTTACAGACCTTACAAAGCGAGTCGAAAAAAGTATCGAAATTTATCGGGAAAAAGAAAAAGAAATACTCGATATCCTGTCACCGCTTGGAATTTCCAGCATACCCAGCTCAGAAATAACAAGCGTCTATGATTCCTTGCAGAAACGTCTAAACGTTTGGCAAGAAAAAGAAAAAGAAAAAACGGATAAAGAAAAACAATTAACAAGCATCACAGCAGAAACAGAAAAAACCAAGGCCCTGCTCAAAGAACACGAGAGTAGCCACAAAGAATCACAAATCAAATACACCCTCATAGAAAAAGATTTTCTAACAGCTCAACAAGAGAGAACAGCCTTATTTGCAACCAAAAATGTAGATGAGGAAGAAAAAAGTCTCCTCAATACACTCAACATTGCAGAGCAAAACGAAATTCGCAGTAAAGAAATACACGAAAAAAACAAACAAAATTTAGACAATATAAAAACCACGCTCAACACATTAAAACAACAAACAGAATCACGAGAACTAATATTACAAAGCGTGGAAGTCAAATTCGCAAAGACTTTAGCAACGGCAGAATTTGAAAACGAAGCAGCCTATCATACGGCAAGCTTAACAGCAGAAGAACGAAAACAGCTCCAGGGACAAGAAAAAGCCCTCGAAATCAAAGAACAAGAACTCACCACTACCCATAACGAAAGAGAAAAACGCCTCACACTTGAGCAAGAAAAGAAACTCTGCACGAGCACACTTGAAGAGTTAGAGCTGGATTTTCCAAATAAAGAACGTGCCCTCAAAAACATACAAGAATCTCTCATAAAAGAGCGACATACTTTAGAAAGAGACAAGCAAGACAAGGAAAAATTCAAGGACAAAGAAACACAAATCATCAAGCAAAAAAAAGAAGTGGAACGCTGGGAAAAACTGCACACACTCATAGGTTCAGCGGACGGGAAAAAATACAGAAATTTTGCCCAAGGGCTTACCTTTGAGCTTATGCTCGCCCACGCAAATAAACAATTATACAAAATGTCCGACCGCTATTTACTCATACGAGATAAAAATGAAGCCCTTATACTCAACGTCATGGATAATTATCAAGGCGGAGAAATCCGCTCTGCCCTCAACCTATCGGGTGGCGAAAGCTTTATTATAAGCCTTGCCCTCGCCCTTGGTCTTTCTCAAATGGCAAGCCAAAAAGTTCGGGTTGATTCCCTCTTTCTTGACGAAGGCTTTGGTACGCTTGATGAAGACGCCCTTGAAACTGCCCTTGAAACCCTCTCCACCATTCAGCAAGAAGGTAAACTCATCGGCATTATTTCCCACGTCCCCGCACTCAAAGAACGCATAAGCACTCAAATAAAAGTTATACCCAAATCTGGCGGAAAAAGCGTTCTGGTCGGAGCTGGGTGCTCGCAAGTCGAGTGATGTGGTGGCACTGCGTGATGGGTATAAAATTATTACGAAGGGAGTGAAGGACTGCGCCCTTTGTGCACAAGCACACTAACTACTAAAACCGCTCGGCGCAGACCGTCACAACCTTCGTACACAATACGCATTAACGCCTAAAGCCGCTCGACGCAGACTGTCACGCTTTTCCAAAAAGAACTTGCAGTGTCGGACGGCACACCACAAAACCCTACGCCAAGCACTGAGAAGTTTCACCCTTTGAAAGCGAGTGAGCAAAGCGAATATGCTTGATAAGCGTGAAACTAGTCTTTCTTAGGGGGTGATGGCTCGGGAATCCAAGGGGGGAGAGCCTAGGGGCATAGCCCCTACTGATCCCCTCTTGGTCAGGTGCTCGAGGGGTGACACCCCTCGTAATAATTAGCCGTCACGTAGTGACACAATAGTGCTTGCCGATGGCTTCCGTGCTTGGCGATGGCTTTCTGGGGTGGCATACGCCACGCCGTGAGGAGTATTAGAAGCGCCGTATAGCACTGCGTGCTATGATTATGAGACGTGAGTGTCTCCGACGTGACAACATACTAACGCCTACCTCTGCCCCTTGCAGAGTTTCGCTCTTTCGGGCTTGCGCCCTTATGAAATGGATTACTCTGCCTAAAAGCTCGTACCTCGCTAAAGCAGAGGAAACGCTCTTGCTATGCTCGCTCGGGATAGGCTCTCACGCCTGACACGTGGGTCAGGCGCTCGCGCTGCGCGGCTTTTACACCCTTCGTATACAGGCAAGTTAACTCTTAAAACCGTTCGACCCAGACCGTCACCCAAAAAAACAATTACATTTACTTCTCATTCGCCATTTCTAGTGCACGTGCATGCGTCGCCAAAATAGCCTCTATAATACCACTGCGCACCCCATTTTTATCAAGAGCATTCACACCAACGATGGAAGAACCCTTAGGAGAACATACATTCATACGTAACTTTGCATGGTTGACATCAGGCTGAGACTGAGCAAGTTGAGCGCTTCCTTCAAACAATTTATCAATAAGCACTTTTGCCTCATCGTATTTAAACCCAAGGCGAATTGCCGCTTCCATCATGGCTTCTTGCATATAAAAAACAAAAGCAGGCCCACTACCCAAAAGGGCAGAAAATTGAGGTAAAGCCGTTTCTGTAAGAACCGTTGTTATGGCTATCTCTGAAAAAAGTGCATGGATAAAAGTCTTCTTATCTTCGGGCAAACTCATATCATCAAAGCACAAAGCACAGCACCCCTGCCCCACCATCGCAGGAGTATTAGGCATAATAATAACAATCGGACAAATATTTTCTGTATATTTCTTTAGGCGCTCTAAAGACACACCCGCCGCTAGGGAAATAATGATTTTATCCTTCGTCAAGACAGGGCTTATTTTTTTAAGTACGCTTTCCACCATATAAGGTTTAACCGCAATAAGTATAATGTCTGCACACTCTGCAAGCTCAAGTTCACTTTTACACGCACACATTCCACAAGAATCCAAAAGAGCGCTCATATTCTTTTCATGGTGATCATAGCCCATAAGCTCACACTCATGAAGCTTGCCAACACCTTCTACAATAGCACTGCCCATATTCCCACAACCAATAGCACCAAATATCATAAAATGACTCCTTAAATCTTGGATAGAAAACAAATACTATAACTTGGGTACAAAAAAACCATGATTCATTTTAGGCAATCTTTCCTAAAAAATTAAGAAAGATCGCCTCGTAAATCATGGTCTTTTTTTATATAAAGAATCTAAATACGATTATTCGTCATCTTTGTTGAAAGCCGCAAAAGCATCAGCCATAGTAGAACTGATATTTGTATCACCAGCAGAGTATTCTTTTGGCTTACGACGATCTTCTTCTTCTTTCATTTGCTTTACAGAAAGACCTAAACGGCGTTCATCTGCACTTACATGAATGATTTTTGCTTGTACTTGGTCGCCTTCGTTGAAGGACTCAGAAGGAGTCTTAATCTTCTTGCCAAGTTCAGTTACATGGATAAGGCCTTCAATGCCTTCTTCCACTTCTACAAAAAGACCAAAGTCAGTCACGTTAGTAACAGTACCTGTAATGATATTACCTACAGGATAACGGCTAGGAACACTGCTCCATGGATCGTCAGCGAGTTGCTTCATTCCAAGGGTGAATTTTTCATTTTCTTGGTCAACAGTGAGAACTTTCGCCTGCACTACGTCGCCAACTTTGAACATTTCACTTGGGTGACGCAATTTCTTTGTCCAAGAAATATCAGACACGTGGATAAGTCCATCAATGCCGTCTTCAATTCCGATGAACATACCAAATTCAGTGATATTTTTAATAACACCTTCAAGGATAGTACCTTCAGGGAAGCGTTCGCCCACAAGTTCCCATGGATTTGGCTTAATTTGCTTCATTCCAAGAGAAATACGTTTCTTATCGCTATCAACACCAAGAATGATAACTTCAACTTCATCAGTTGGTTTTACCATTTGGCTTGGATGACGAAGTTTACGAGTCCAAGACATTTCAGAAATGTGTACAAGACCTTCAACGCCAGCTTCAAGTTCTACGAACACACCATAATCAACAAGGTTAGTAACCTTGCCAGTGTGACGAGAAGCTTCAGGGAAGCGAGCAGTAATATCTTGCCATGGATCAGCAATTAATTGCTTAAGACCCAAGGAAACTTTTTGTGTATCTTTGTCAAAAGAAAGCACTTTAAGTTCCATTTCTTGTCCCATGGTGATCATTTCACGAGGGTGACGGATACGCTTCCAGCTCATATCAGTGATATGAAGAAGTCCGTCCAAACCACCAAGGTCAACAAACACACCATATTCGGTGATATTTTTTGCTTTACCAGTTACCAATTGACCTTCGTCAAGGGTAACGAGAAGCGCGCTACGTTTAGTATCACGTTCTTCTTCAAGCAATACGCGACGAGAAACGATAACGTTGCTGCGACGACGGTTTATTTTGAGAATACGGAATTCGTAGTTTTGGTTAACTAGAGCGTCCATATCTGGCACAGGACGTAAATCTACGTGTGAGCCAGGTAAAAATGCTTCGATACCACCAAGGTCAACGGTATAACCGCCCTTAATGCGACGAGTAATCATACCCGTAATGATGCCACCCTTTTCAAGAACTTCTTCAAGTTGATCAAAAAGTTGCATACGTTTTGCTTTCTCGAAAGAAAGTTTAACGGTGCCGTCGCCATCATTCTTGCGCTCAACATACACGTCGATGCTTTCACCAACAACTGCGCTTATGTTACCTTGTGCGTCGCGAAATTCTTCCGCAGGAATTTGACCTTCTGATTTAAAGCCAACATTCACAAGAACGTGCTCA
Organism: uncultured Desulfovibrio sp.; assembly: GCA_947038175.1. GTDB lineage: Bacteria > Desulfobacterota > Desulfovibrionia > Desulfovibrionales > Desulfovibrionaceae > Taurinivorans. The sequence goes on along the minus strand of CAMQVJ010000007.1, from coordinate 37,178 downwards.
TTTTCAATAGCTACGATTTCACCTTTAACAATAGCGCCTTCTTCAAGATCGCCCATGTCGCTGTTTAAGTAGCCACCAAGCATGTCCGCGAAATTTTCTTCGCCTTCGAATAGATTTTCCATGTTATCGTTGGCAGTTGCCATAATAAGACCCTCCAGACCTCAAACGTAATTTCCTATCCTAATTATAATAGGTGATTTTTTCTATCAAAAATAAAGAGATAGCACAAGCTTTATTAACGAAAATTTCCTCAATCTTTTATAATATTTTTCACTTATCGATTATTTTTAGACTGGACGACATAAAAAAAAAAGCCTAAACTCATTCTCTCACTAGATTACTTTGCCAATTATAAAAACATATATCTACTTTGATATATCATCTTTAATATTTTGACCTATCCCTGCAAGCATTCTAATGCATACATTGAGTCTCTTTTTTGTTAGAAAACAACTCAAAAAAATCTCTACAAAACTTTCAAGCAGAATCAAACCCTTTCCATACTATTGAACAGGAGTTTACATGAAAGAATTAGACGCAAACATCATTATAAAAGCAGTGAAAAAACTTTGTATCGATGCGTGCTGCCATCTTCCAAGTGATGTCTATCAAAAAATGAGCGACTGTAAAGAACTGGAAGAGTCTCCCTCTGCAAAAATCATCTTATCTGATATAATGGAAAATGCGCAGATAGCACACAATGAAGAAGTTCCCATCTGCCAAGACACAGGGCTCACCGTGGTTTTTGTGGAAATAGGTCAAGATTTACATATCACGGGCAATCTTGAAGAGGCTATTAATGAAGGCGTCCGCCAAGGCTATACCGATGGATATCTCAGAAAATCCATGGTATTTGAGCCTCTTTTTGAACGGAAGAACACAAAAGATAATAGCCCTGCCATTATCCATTATAAACTCGTGCAAGGCGACAAAATAAATATAAAACTCGCTCCAAAAGGGGCTGGCTCTGAAAATAAAAGCACAGTAAAAATGCTTATCCCTGCTGACGGAATTGAGGGCGTGAAAAAATTCGTTCTTGAAACAGTTTTAGCCGCAGGGCCCAATTCTTGCCCTCCACTTGTTGTTGGAGTGGGAATTGGCGGTAGCATGGAAATGGCAGCTCTCAATTCTAAAAAAGCCTGTATCAGAGACATCGAAACAAAAAACGCCGACCCTCGCTATGCACAACTAGAAGAAGAACTGCTCCTTATGATTAACAAAACAGGTATTGGGCCGCAAGGCCTTGGGGGAACAACAACAGCACTCAAAGTGCATGTAGAATGGTACCCAACCCATATTGCCATGCTCCCCGTTGCTGTGAATATAAATTGCCACGCAGCAAGACATGCCCATATAGAATTATAATAAATTACAGTGGATTATAAGCGAATCAAAAGAAAACCATATCTACATACCTGTAAGGAATATTATATGAGTTCTGAAAAAAAACATATCCAAGCACCCTTTGATGACATCACAGCAAGAAGCCTTAAGGCTGGTGACCAAGTTCTCATCTCAGGAACGATTATAGCCGCAAGAGATGCCGCCCATAAGCGTATGACAGAAGCCCTCGACCGAGGAGAAAAGCTCCCTGTAGACTTGAAAAACGCTGTCATTTATTATGTTGGACCAAGCCCAGCAAAGCCTAATACTCCCATAGGTTCCGCAGGGCCAACCACTTCTGGGCGCATGGATTCCTATACTCCAAAACTCATCGAGCAAGGTCTCAAGGGAATGATAGGCAAAGGTTATCGTAAAGAAGAAGTCGTCGATGCCATGAAAAAACACGGTGTGCCTTATCTTGTTGCCATCGGTGGTGCAGGTGCTCTCATAGCAAAAAGCATCAAGAAATACACAGTACTTGCCTACGAAGACCTCGGAGCAGAAGCCATAGCCGCCCTGGAAGTGGAAAACTTCCCTGCTATTGTTGCCATAGATTGCGAAGGCAATAATTATTACGAGCAAGGACAAGCGCCTTATCGGAAAACAAGTCTATAGTTTTTTATTTTTATTTTTTATTTTTTATTTTTTTTCTCGGGGGTGGTGACCACCCCCGAACCCCCACATCGCTTTTCCAAACTTTGTTTGAAAAAGAGGAAACTTAATTTAATATGGGGATTGCACCTATCCAAAAGGGCAACCGCAAGTCGTTTCAGTTTGCGAAGCATAAGCAAACACTTACAATAGAGAGCCCAAAAGGGGATTGTAAAGGGCATCATGCCCTTTACTGATGGGGGTATGGGGGAAGCAAAGCTTCCCCCATAGTCAATCACGTAATTATATCTTTTTTATAAAACCACGATTTTCCCACTTACGACTTTGCCAGCGCCTCCAAATAAGAGCCGCTCGAATAGTCTCGTCTAGTAAAAAAGCTATCCACATTCCAACAAGTCCGAACCCAAGCACGACCCCAAATATATAGGACCCAAGGGTTGCCATACCCCACATAAAGATAAGAGCAAGGACAAAAGGATATTGGGGATTTCCTACCGCACCAAGCAACCTTCCCCCTAGAATATTTATTGCACGCCCCACCTCTAAAACAATATCAATCCAAAAAATAGTCAGGCACAAAGTAATAATCCGAGGATTATCCGTGACAAAGGGCAATAAAAACGGAGCGATAATAGCAAGAACACAGGAAAGGCTTACGCAAACATAAATAGCCACACGCATGCTAAAATTCCCTAGATATAAGGCAGCCTTATTCTTATTTCTTCCTATTAGCTGCCCTACAATAATAGAAGAACCTTGCCCGATAGAAAGGGCAAAAAGAAAAGTAAACATAATAAAATTGATAAGATAGGTTCGTGCCGCAACAGCCTCTGTTCCCAATTGATTGATAAAATACACAATCACCATTTGGGAAAGACTATAGGCCACCATTTCGCCAGCAGACGGCACACCAATAAAGAGCATTTTCTTCAATTTATCCCAAGGAAAAGGCGACAAAGACGAAAAAAGAGGTAATTTCAGACAATAGCGCATAAGAACAAAAGATAAAAGAAGAAAAGCCACAACACGACTACACGCAGTGGAAATAGCGGCCCCTTCTACCCCAAGCGCAGGAAAACCAAATTTACCAAATATAAGCGTGTAATTCCCCAGGATATTACAAATATTAATCACAAGCGAAACATACATGGGATAGCGGGTTAAATTACAGCTTCGCAAAACCGCAGCGATAACCATGGAAATGCATACAAAACCAAGAAAAGAACCAACAGTTTTTGCATAAATTGAAGAATTCACCATGAGTTCTGGTGCAATATCCATATAAGAAAGAATTTTTTCAGAATAAAAGTAGAAAATAAGGCTTACGCTTATGCCAAGTATTGCATTAAAAACAAGAGCAACTCCAACACTTTGAGTGAAATTATCCTGCCGTCCTGCTCCAACGTATTGAGAACATAAAACAGATGTGCCCGTTGCCCCCACCATAAAAACCATGGATACTGTTATGAAAATTTGATTGACAATACCCACAGAGGCAACCACCGAATCGGAAAGTTGACTCAGCATAATGACATCCATAAAACCAAGTAACATTATAAGCAAGGTTTCAATAAAGATGGGAACGGTCAAATAAAAAAGCTTTTTGCGTAAACGAATATTATCAAGCATAGAATGCGCTCGCGGTTTAAAATATTCTAAAATAAGGGAGTGTATCCACTAACACCATATAGAATGGATAGCAATCCATAAAGCCTCAAAAAAAAGATATTATAACATATCAAATATTTATCAATAAATTCCATATTTTTTTAAAATATCACCTTGCCAAGAGAATAAAAGTGTATTACTTATTCCAAGTCGAAGCATTCTATAGCTTCTTCGTGTGCGAGAGTGGCGGAATTGGTAAACGCACTGGACTTAGGATCCAGCGGAGTATTCCTTAAGAGTTCGAGTCTCTTCTCTCGTACCACCAAACTTTTAACCGGCCAATGGCTCCAGTAAGAGTCCCATCTTTGATGCCGGACACCAAACAAGGAGCCGTCAGTGTCATATATTATAGAATCCCCATCACAAATTGAGCGTAAAATAGCTTTCGTTATCGAAGCAAAAGAAGTCAACAGCGTCCTTGATGCAACACTTCGTGAATACGCTAAAGATCTTCATATAAATGGCTTTCGTAAAGGCAAAGTGCCTCTTACTGTTATCGAACAGCGCTACGCAGATGATGTGTATAATCGCGCAACCGAAAGCCTCGTTAATCAAAACATCAACAAAACAATTGATGAAGAAAAGATTAACCCTATCAGCCGTATCCAATTAGAAAATCAAGAAAATCCTCAAAAGATTGCACGTGGCGAAGATTTCTCCTTCACTTGCTCATTTGAAGTTCTTCCTCCTATCGATTTACCAAAAGATTTCACAGCGTTTTCTGTTAACGTTGAATCTCCTGCTCTTTCAAGAGAAGAGATTGAAAAAATCACTCTTCAACTCCGCCAAAGCATGGCAGCTCTTGAAGATGTTACAGAAAATCGTAAACCAGAAATGGGCGATATCCTCCTCGTTGACGTTGAAGGATCCATGGACGGCTCTCCTGTACCAGGTATGTCAGCTCAAAACTTCCATATGCAACTTCGTGAAGAAAATAAAGACAAAGAAGTGGATGCACTTGTGCGCACTATCCTTGTTGACGAAGAAGCAAAAGGAACCATGGTTTGCCCTGAGGATTATCCAGAGCCAACCTTCCGTGGAAAAACCATAGACATCCGTATTAATCTTCACAAAATTCAAAAGCAAGTTCTTCCTGAATTTGACGAAGAATTTGCGAAGAAAATGGGCTTTGAAGATTTGAGCAAACTCCATATCGCCATCACAAGCCAATCTATGAATAGCAAAATGGCGCAAGTAAAATCTAAAGCTCAAAACGACCTTCTTCAATCCATATTAAAAGACCTTGATTATACCCTCCCTGAAGGTATGGTGCAAGCTGCCGTATCAAATTATATGGCAGAAGCTCGTCATCACCTTGGCAAGCAAAACATGACACCAGAAGGCATGGTTCAAGCCCTTGCTGACATGAAAGAACAAGGCGAAAAGACAGCGAAAGAAGATACTAAAGCACATGTATTCCTTCTTTCTGTTGCTTACCAACAAGAGTTTACAGTATCAGGCCAAGAAGTTGACATGTATATTCGTCAACTTGCTATGGAAACAAAGCAAGAATACGAGCAAGTGCGTCAACACATTGCGCAATCTGGCATGGTTCACGAAGTTCAAGAACGCATCATGACAGGCAAGGCACTTGATTATATCTACACCCAAGCGAAGAAAATGCCAGTAGACGCCGAAGGCAAGCCTCTTCCTGAGAGCGCAGAAAAAAACGAGACCAATGCATAACAAGTTACAATAAAAATGACGAATAAGTAAAAACAAAAAAATGACACTGTTTTTGGCAAGCATTTTGCATATACTCTTTATGGGAATATTAAGTCAAAACTATATATGCTAAAAGAGTGTTACAATAAGAGATATATTTGATACTTCATCTTTTACTTATTTTAGCTCATTATTTTATAAAAAAACTTAATATTATCCGCAGGCAAAGTTTCTTTGTCTGCGGGTAATATTTTCAAGAACATTATTTTTTCATTCACATAATTTCATAATAAATAAAGGGAACTACCATGAATATACCTATGGTCATTGAAACAACAGGCCGTTCTGAACGTGCTTATGATATTTATTCCAGATTACTTAAAGACCGCATTATCCTTCTTGGAACAGAAGTGAACGACACCGTCGCTTCTCTCATCTGTGCCCAATTACTTTTCTTGGAATCTCAAGACCCTGAAAAAGAAATTAGTCTTTATATCAATAGCCCTGGCGGATCTGTAACCGCAGGTATGGCTATTTATGATACCATGCAATTTATCGCCGCTCCCGTCACCACTCTTTGTATGGGGCGTGCCGCAAGTATGGGCGCTTTCTTACTAGCAGGCGGAGCAAAAGGCAAACGCTACGCTCTTCCTCATAGTCAAATAATGATTCACCAACCTTCTGGTGGTTATCAAGGTCAGGTCACTGACATTGAAATCCATACAAAAGAAGTGCTTCGTATGAAAAAAAATCTCAACACTATTCTTGCTACAAATACTGGTCAAACTCTTAAAAAAGTGGCCGCAGATACTGAACGTGATAATTACCTCACAGCTGAGACAGCGTTAGCATATGGTCTTATTGATAATATCCTTGTTTCTAGACAAGATCTAAGTCAATAGTCCAAAAGGAACTACCATGAAAAATAATGATAAAGGAATGTCTTGTTCATTTTGCGGAAAAAATGAATTTGAAGTAAAACATTTCATTGTACAATCAGATGCTTGCATCTGTGACAAGTGTGTTGAAGCTTGTAACGGTATTATTTCCAAGCAAGACAGAGAAAGGGCTCTTTCCGGAGACCAAAAAATTCTCACACCAAAAGAAATCAAAGCTCGCCTTGATGAATATGTTATTGGACAAGACAACGCAAAGAAAATTCTTTCTGTAGCTGTCTATAACCATTACAAGCGTGTGTCCTATGCAGACGATCTTGGTGACGTAGAACTTGAAAAAAGTAACGTGCTTTTAGCGGGTCCATCTGGTAGCGGTAAAACACTACTTGCACGTACCCTTGCAAAAGTTCTTAATGTTCCTTTTGCTATTGCCGATGCGACCACCCTCACCGAAGCTGGTTATGTTGGTGAAGACGTAGAGAATATCCTTGTTCAGCTCGTGCAAAACGCAGAATACAACTTGGAAGCTGCAGGACGAGGCATTATTTATATTGACGAAATTGATAAAATATCACGCAAAAGTGACGGTCCATCCATTACACGTGACGTGTCAGGTGAAGGCGTTCAGCAAGCCTTGCTTAAAATTATTGAAGGAACAGAAGCAAATATTCCTCCAAAAGGTGGGCGTAAACACCCTCAGCAAGAATTCATCCGCTTAAATACTGCCAATATCCTTTTCATTATGGGCGGTGCTTTCATCGGTCTTGAAAAAATGGTTGAGCAGCGTATCCGTGGGCATAGCATGGGCTTCAGCGCTAATATCACCCAAAAGAAAGACCAAACCCTTACACAATTACTCGACAAAGTAGTTCCTTCTGACCTTGTACAGTTTGGTCTTATTCCTGAATTTGTCGGTCGTATCCCTGTTATTACACACGTAGACGAACTCACAGAAGACGATTTAGTGAGAGTTCTCACCGAGCCTAGGAATGCCCTTACCAAACAATATCAAAAATTATTTGAATTCGATGGTGCGAGCTTACATTTTGAAAATGATGCTCTTCGCTCTGTTGCAAATAAAGCTATTGAGCGTAAAACAGGCGCGCGTGGCTTACGTAACGTCCTTGAAAGTGTTATGCTTGATATCATGTATACCCTGCCAGAAACCGCAGACAACAAGGAATGCGTTATTACGAAAGGGGTTATTGAAAATGGAGACACACCTCTTTTTCTAAAGAAAAGCAAAAAAACAGGCTAGTTCCTTTTAATTCAAATTGATCACTTCACATCTCCGAGGAATATATGACATCACCAATAGATAAAAGTGCCGCAGAAGCAAATATAAAAATTTTACCCATCATGACCTTGCGTGAAGTGGTAATTTTTCCCCATGCGATTATGCCACTTTTTGTGGGTCGAGAATCCTCTATTAAAGCTATCGAGCAAGCCATTAGTTCCTACGGAAAGCATATTTTTTTGGTTACCCAAAAAGAAGCCGATGTAGAGAAGCCACAACCAGAAGACATCTATACCATAGGCGTTGTCAGCCGCATCTTGCAGCTTATGCGCCTTCCTGATGGTAGTATAAAGGTTCTTTTTGAGGGCTTATACAGGGCGACATGGGAAGCTTTTTCTAAAGAAAATGAACACCTTGATTTTGCGACTAATTATAATATCACGAAAACTGTTGCCCTAGAAGCGGAAGAAAAACGAAATCAATCTATTGATAAAAATGAAAAAAGCGATGACGTTCCTTCCATAGATACAGCACTGAGCAAGGAAGATTTCTCTGCCCAAACTGTCTCAAAGAATGATGTACAGTCTCTTTCTAATCCCTATGGAACAAAACCGTATCCATGTCTTATCACTACTCAAATTGAAGAATTTGAGACAAATCCGCAAGACGCAGAAGCGCTTTATCGGGCAGTGCATGAATCAATGGAAGAATTTGCAAAAATAAATCGAAAAATCAGCCCTGAACATGTTGCCGCTATCGCAGGACTACATAATTCAGGACGATTAGCAGATGCTATCATGCCACACTTGCGTATTGAGTATGCAAAAAAGCAAGAAGCGCTTGAAATTCTAAATACGGCAGATCGTCTTGAAAAAGCGTACGAACTCCTTAATGGTGAGCTCGCTGTCGCCTCCCTTGAGAAAAAGATTAAAGGGCGTGTCAAAGATCAAATGGAACGCAATCAGCGTGAATACTATTTGACAGAACAAGTCAAAGCTATCCACAAAGAAATGGGCAGTGATGATCCGCACGCTGAAGCTGACGAACTAGAAGCTCTCATCAACGCAAAAAATATGCCTGATGAAGCGAGAGAAAAAGCCTTGCGTGAGCTTCGTAAACTGCGCCCTATGTCACCAGCATCAGCGGAATACACCGTTGCGCGTAACTATATTGATTGGATTCTTGATCTTCCATGGAACGCATCAAAAGACATAAAAATCAATATCGCCAATGCAAAGAAAATTCTCAATGACGCTCACTTTGGACTTAAAAAAACAAAAGAACGCATACTTGAATATTTAGCAGTACAAAAACTCACCCATGGACTAAAAGGCCCTATTTTGTGCCTCGTTGGCCCTCCTGGCGTTGGTAAAACATCGCTTGCTAAATCTGTGGCAAAAGCTACAGGGCGTGAGTTTGTTCGTATTTCCCTTGGTGGTGTACGAGATGAGGCGGAAATCCGTGGTCACCGTCGTACCTATGTTGGTGCGATGCCTGGCAAAATACTTATGGCGCTCAAAAAAGCAAAATATAATAACCCATTGTTCTGTCTTGATGAAATTGACAAAATGACATCAGACTTTAGAGGCGATCCCTCTTCTGCTCTTTTGGAAGTTTTAGATCCTGAACAAAATAATTCCTTCAATGACCATTATTTAGATCTTGACTATGATCTTTCAAAAGTATTCTTCATAACCACAGCTAATTCACTTTCCAGTATCCCTGCACCTCTTCGAGACAGAATGGAAATTATTGAGCTTTCCAGTTATTTAGAAACAGAAAAAATGAATATTGCTAAAGACTTCCTCTTACCAAAGCAATGGGAAGAACACGGTATATCTGAAGCTAACCTCACTATTACAGACGAGGCAATGCTTGAAGTTATCCGTTCCTATACTCGTGAGGCTGGAGTTCGAAACCTAGAGCGTGAAATTGCAGCTCTTTGTAGAAAGACAGCGATCAAACTTGTCTCCGATGACGACGATAATACTGACGAGAATGATGACACTATTTCTGAAAATCAAAGCGAAAGAACAACCATAAAATCAAGCACACATATTGATGTTGATGTTCCAGACCTCAACGGATACCTTGGCGTACAAAAATACCGCTACGGTGAACGTGATAATATGGCACAAGTTGGTGTTGTAACTGGTCTTGCTTTCAACAATGTGGGTGGTGACATTCTTTATATTGAAACAGCGCTTATGCCAGGATCAGGGAAGATTTCTACCACAGGCCAATTAGGCGACGTGATGAAGGAATCTGCCGAGGCAGCGTTTAGTTATATTCGTTCACGGGCAAGCCTTTTTGGACTCAAACCTGATTTTTACAAAAAATTAGATATACATGTTCACGTTCCTGAAGGCGCTACTCCTAAAGATGGACCTTCTGCGGGTATAACCATGGCAACCTCCATAACATCTGCCCTTTTAGGTATTCCCGTCCTTGATAACGTCGCTATGACAGGTGAAATAACCCTTCGTGGACGAGTGCTTCCCATCGGTGGCCTAAGGGAAAAACTCCTTGCGGCACGTCGAACCAATATAAAAACAGTTATCCTTCCTATAGATAATAAAAAGGATCTTGAAGAAGTTCCTGAAGAAATCTTGCAAGATCTCAATATTGTCTTTGCTAGAGATGTGGACGACGTTCTACCTGTAGCATTTGGAATCGATGTAAAAGAAATATTCAAAAATAGTGTAGACTTAAACTTCCTTAAAAGCCTCAAAATAACACCTGAGGCTACGATTCAACAATAAATTATTCATAAGAAAGACTGCTTGCCAGTCTTTTTTTTTGATATATTCCACACATATTTCAATCTAATAATTTTTTCGAGAGAGGGAACTTGCACCCTAAAGGGTATAAAAGTCTGTAACTTTGTAACAGGCTCTAGTTCAAAAGCTCCCTCTCTCGATCTCTCCCCCACAAAACTTTTTATATCAATAAGTTATTATTATACAGCGTGTTGGTGTTAAAAAGTAAAACGGAACACATGGAAGAATCTCTTTCTTTACTCTTTCTCGTAAGTATATTTTGTTTTTGCCCCATCAAAACAGTTCACAAACTCTTAAATATATTGTAAAATACCGAAATAAGAACGAGATACAATATCTCTAAAACGAAAAACTTTTATCAACAGGAGACAATTATGCGTCCTCAATTTTTAAAAACAGCTTTACATTTTTCTTTGCTTTGCGGTATTTGCCTAGGAGCTTGCACATTAATGAATAAAGAAGCATTCGCTAATGCACAAATTAGTGCTGAAAAAGCAAAAGAAATCGCCCTTAGTCATGCAAAAATCACTGACAAAAATGTACCCTTTTCAGACATTGAACTCGATAGTGACTTTGGAAAAACCACGTATGAAATTGAATTTTTCCATAATAATACAGAATATGACTACGAAATTGATGCAAATACAGGTAATGTTGTAGCTTACAAACAAAAAAAACAAGCAAACAACGCATCACAACAAGATGCAGTGCAAAAGCAAATTACTGACGTTCAAGCAAAAGAAATCGCTATGAAGCACGCCAATATTTCTGCAAATCAAGTGAACCACTCTCAAGTGAAGTTTGATATGGAAGACGGCGTCCCTGTCTATGATGTTGAATTCTACGTAAATAAAAAGAAATACGAATACGAAATACATGCTATCACAAGCGAAATCATCGAATTTGGACAAGAATAAGTCAGTCAAAAATATATATGCGCAATTAACCTAAATTTACTCTACTTTCATGCAATAAATTGCTTGACCTAGAAGAGAAACTAAGGCAATATTTCTTTGCTTTGTGTTGCTTACCCTGAACACTTAAGTACAAGGAGTACAATATGCTCGGTAAACTCATAGATAATGTCATGCATGCAAGTATGCAAGGCTGGGTAGGCGTTAGCCTTATCTTTATTTATTTTGCCGTTATGATTGCGCTCATCACTTATCGCATCAAAAAAGGTGATCATGTCAATCATCATTAAAATCAATGGTACAAAATACCAGAAGATTGATAATTAAACATGACTTCTCTTCCACTTAGTACCCCGAAACCTACTAAATGGTAGAAAATACGCAACGATTTTGTATGCTTCATCGTTCATTTATGTATTGCCGTCGGCATAATATTATTTCTCTAAAGGCGAAAAAAGAGGAAATAAAGCTTGACTTGTGCTTCATGTCGGGCTATTTTTCATTTCTCTTTTCTTCGGAGGTTAGGATGTACGCTATTATAGAAACTTGCGGAAAACAATACCGCATTCAAGAAGGCAACAAAATCGTTATTGACAAGCTCACTGCTGAAGTTGGCAGTGAAGTTGTATTTGACCGCGTGGTTATGCTCAGTAGTGATTCTGCAAAATTTGGCGCCCCATACGTGGAAGGCGCAAAGGTAACTGCCAAAGTCCAAGAACACGGACGAGGCGAAAAAATTATCGTTTTCAAAAAACATCGTCGTAAATCTTACCGTAAGACCCAAGGTCATCGTCAAGATTATACTGCCCTTGTTATCACGGGCATTAGCGCGTAAGCATAAGAGGAGTTTACCATGGCTCATAAAAAAGCAGGCGGGAGTTCCCGTAACGGTCGTGACAGTGAAGGTCAAAGACGCGGAGTTAAACGCTTCGGTGGTCAAAGAGTTCTCGCTGGAAATATTTTAGTTCGTCAACTTGGCACTCGCATTTTCCCTGGTGAAAATGTTGGCATGGGACGTGACTTTACCCTTTTTGCAAAAGTGGAAGGCACAGTAAAGTATGAAACTTTTCGGCGCAAACGCAAAGAACACAAGCGTGTACATATCGTACCGGTTGCAGTTGTTGCGGTTTAAATCCTCTTAGTAAGTTTTCCACAGGCGAGAAGAGTCTTTCTTCTCGCCTTATTTTGTTTTATAAGCATTAGTTATCAATTATGCTAATCGGAGTTTTACATGCGTTTTGTTGATGAAGCACTTATTCAAGTTCAAGCTGGAAAAGGCGGTAACGGCTGTATGTCTTTTCGCCGAGAGAAGTTTATCCCTCGTGGTGGGCCTGATGGCGGAAACGGCGGCGATGGTGCGTCTATTTATGCAAAAGCATGTACACGTTTGCACTCACTCTATGACTTTAGACTACGTCGTAACTACGAAGCAAAAAAAGGCAGCGATGGCCTTGGTAGCCAATGTGACGGTAGAAAAGGTGAAGACCTCATTCTTGAGTTTCCAGAAGGCACTCAACTCTTTGAAAGAACAGAGACTGAAGAAATTCTTATAGCTGATCTATCTGACCCTGAGGCATGCATACTCATCGCAAAGGGTGGACGCGGCGGAAAAGGTAATGAGCACTTCAAATCTGCCACAAACAGAGCCCCTCGCTTTGCCCAAAGAGGCGAAGAAGGTGAACACAGAGCCCTACGCCTAGAACTCAAAATCCTTGCAGACGCTGGCCTTCTTGGCTTGCCAAACGCAGGAAAATCCACATTTCTTTCCCAAATATCAGCAGCGCAACCAAAAATTGCCGACTACCCTTTCACCACATTAACACCAAATCTCGGTGTTCTTATTGATGAATTTGATCCAGACGCACGCATGATAATCGCTGATATTCCAGGACTTATTGAAGGCGCTCACCAAGGGCTTGGACTTGGCGACAGATTCCTGCGCCATGTTGAACGCACCCGTTTCCTCGTACACATACTCAGCGCACAAGATATTAATAAAGACAAAGACCCATTTGCAGGTTTTGACCTTATCAATGAAGAACTACGCCAGTTTGACCAAGAACTCTCCAAACGCCTACAAATCGAAGTCATCAATAAAGTCGACCTACTCATGGACGAAGAAATTGCAGAAATCGATGAGCTTGCCAAAGCCGAAGGGCGTGAAGTATTCTTTATTAGCGCAAAAGAAGGCATCGGCATTGAACATCTTGTACGCCGCATGTGGGAACTTCGTAACGAACTCGATATGAACGAAGCGCTTATTCGCTATCAAGAAGAAGAAGTCACCGAGGAAGATGAATTTCCAGAAATCGAAGTTGAATACGTGCGTAATAGCCCCAAATTCGACGATATGTCTGACTAACATCAATTGCGTATATGCTAGACTACACCAATACTTGTGTATACGCTTAGCTTACTCAAAACGTGCGTACACGCTTAGCTAACACCAAGACTTGTGTATACGCTTAGCTTACTCAAGACTGTGTACACGCCTGACTAACGTCAAAAAATACATACTATTATGCAAAAAAGATTCAATGCTATAAAATCAGCAAAATGCATTATTATTAAAGTAGGCTCTGCTGTTCTCACCGATCAACACGGGCTCGCAAACACTGTATTAAAAAACCTCGTGGCGCAAATAGCCTACCTCCATGAAAAAGGCCACAAAGTATGCCTTGTGAGTTCTGGCGCCGTTGCGGCAGGGAAAAAAGCCCTCGAGAACACCCAATGCAAAATCGAAGGCCTTGCAGGTAAACAAGGTGCCGCCGCTATCGGGCAGATACGTCTCATGCGTGAATACGAAGATGCCTTTGAAGAACACAATCTCATATGCGCACAAGTACTTCTTACCCGTGATGATTTACGCAGTCGAGAACGCTTTCTTAATGCCAAAAACACTTTTCAGCAATTATTACAGTGGAATGTCGTCCCTATTGTCAACGAAAATGATACCGTTGTCATACAAGAATTAAAATTCGGAGACAACGATTCCCTCGCAAGTCTACTCGCAAACCTCATAGAAGCTAATCTTTCCATAAATCTCACCTCAACCCAAGGTGTGCTCTCAGAAAATCCCCTCACAAGCAAACTCGCAACTATCCCAATACTCAGCGAAATCCAAAACATCGAAGAGCTTGATCTCAACGAACTCTGTGGCGGAAAAACAAGCGTAGGCACAGGTGGAATGTACTCAAAGCTCCTTTCCGCTCGCCGCACAGCACAACTAGGTGTACCAACGCTCATTCTCCCCGGTAAAGAAAAAGATATCATAATAAAAGCCTTCAGCGACGAGCCAATAGGCACATGGGTATGCCCCTCACAAAAACATATTTCTAGACGAAAATACTGGCTCGCCTACCAATCAGACCCACAAGGCACAGTAAACATCGACCAAGGCGCACACGACGCCCTCGCCAATGCAGGGAAAAGCCTACTACCAGGCGGCATTATCTCCGTCGATGGAAACTTCGGCGTAGGCGCTCTCATTCACATAAACTTCAATGGCAAACCAATAGCCGCAGGCCTCACAAACTACTCCGCAGCAGAACTCAAAAAAATAAAAGGTCTCAAACGACTCGAAGTTGCCGCCATACTAGGAAATGCACACTACCCCGAAGTCGTTCACAGAGACAATCTACTACTCAACGCTGCTATTTAATTATTTTTTCTTTTTCTTTTTCTTTTTCTTTTTTGTGGGGGAGTTGAACTCCCCCACACCCCCACATCGCTTTTCCAAACTTTGTTTGGAAAAGTATAATTATTATAGTCTAGTGTGTATTTTTATTCAGAGAGAAGACAGAATCTCACTATTTTTTATCAAACGTAGTTTGATAAAATAATGTGGGGTCTGGGGGGATCATCCCCCCAGAAAAAAAAAGAAAAAGAAAAAAGAAAATCTAAAATAATAGGACTTATATATGTTTTATGCTTTTTGGTTTTATTTGGCTTTCATGCTTTTGCTTGGTTTAGTGAGTTATTTCAGGGTGAGGACGTATAAGGATTTTGTGCTTGCTGGTGCGAAGCAGGGGACTTTCAGTATTACGCTTTCTTTGCTTGCGGGGATTATTGGGGGTTCGGCAACTTTCGGTATGGTGTCTCTTGTGTCGAAGCATGGCTTCCCTGCTTTTTGGTGGTTGGGAGTTGGAGCGATATTCCTTGCATTGCAGGCTCTTTTTTTAGCAAAGCCTGTGCGCAGATTAGACGCTTATAGCTTGGCACATATCACAGAAATTGTTATTGATAAAAAGTCATCGCTTTATATTTCTTTTATTATTTGTGTAGCTTGGACGGGGATTATTGCTGCACAGTTCACGGCATTGGGGCAACTTCTTGGGCTTATGCTTGATGTAGAAAACCCTGAGTACCTTATTGCGCTGGTGGCTGTGTTTGTTATTTTGTATACTTTGCTTGGTGGGCAGTTTTCCATTTTGCAAACAGATTCCTTCCAGTTTCTTTTGTTGTTCTCTACTGTTCTGCTTATTTTCTTTTTGTTTTACTTTACCGATTATTCCTATGTAAGTGGTGGGAATATGGGTGGAGATAGCTGGATGATGGGATGGTGGGATTTTAAGGTACTGGAGTGGGAAAACATTAGGGATAATTTATCTGCTCGGTTTGAGCTTTTTAATGCAAGTTTTGATGGGTATGAACTTCTTTATTTGTCGCTTCTTGTTGGTTTTTCTTATTTTGTCGGCCCTGATATTTTTTCACGAAATCTTTCGGCAAAAAGTGCAAAAGTGGCACAAAGGGCGACCTTGATCGCGGCATTCTTCCTTATGGTTTTTGCCATTTGCATGACATATATTGGGCTTTGGGTGAATGCATCCATATTGTCTCAGACGGATTCACATTTGCTTGTCGTGCTTATCAATGATTATTTACCTTTGCCGCTTGCTATTTTATTTTGCATAGGGCTGATATCCGCCTTAATTTCTTCTGCCGACACGTGCCTTATGAGCACAGCCACTATACTTGGAAATGATATTCTTAGGACAAAAAGCATTGCTCATATCAGGGTATATATTCTTATTATTGGGAGCATATCCTTGTCGCTTGCATTGTTTCAAGATGATATTATTAAGCTTTTGATTGGTGCGTATTCTGTTTATGTTCCTGGTTTTGTTGTTCCTTTAAGTACTGCTCTTTTTTGTTATAAGAAAAGGGAAGTAAATAAAAACTTGCTTTTTCTCGCTATATTTTTAGGCAGCGTTTTGGGCTTATGCTCAAATATTTTTCAGATGCACAACCTTGCACTTTATGGAATAGGTGTGTCCGCTCTCCTTAGTTTGCTGAGTTTAGTAAACTTGAGGAGTTTTTTCTGTAGAAAGCTTTATTAATTGCTGTTGACACTTGTGGATGTGCATATTTTTAAAATAAGAGAAAGGGCGGAAGAGAACTTAAATATAAAAAGGCTTATTCTTTTAACAGAATAAGCCTTTTTTGCGAACATTATTTTTATTATTTTATGCGTCCGTAGGAGCTCCAGCGATAGGCTTTCTAGCTAATAGTAAGAATGCCACCAAAGCAAGAACAGCGCTCACAACTCCAATGATATTCGAAATATCCATAGGTAAGCTAAGTCCAATTTTCTGTGAGCAAATAAAACTCATCACAACCGCAGTCATAAAGGTTGCAGGAATAGATGCGATGTAATGGAACTTCTGTTTACGATAAAGATAAGCAGCACTTGCCCAAAGCATAATTGTTGCTAAGGTTTGGTTTGCCCAGCCAAAATAACGCCAAATAATATTGAAGTCCACTTGAGAAATAACTGCTCCAAGGAGGAAAAGCGGAATAGCAATAAGAAGGCGATTCATTTGTGCTGATTGAGGATAATTAAAGGTTTCGGCAATGGTGAGACGAGCGGCACGAAACGCTGTATCCCCTGACGTAATAGGTAAAACAATAACGCCAAGTATCGCACAAAAACCACCAATACTGCCCATAAGAGCAAGTGAAGTTTCATTAACGACTGCCGCAGGCCCACCGTTGCTCAAAGTTGCTTGCAACGCTTCAGGGCTTTGATAAAATGTCATACCAACAGTTGCCCAGATAAGAGCGATTAAACCTTCACCAATCATGGAGCCGTAAAAAATAGGTTTTCCGTATTTTTCATTTGTCATACAGCGAGACATAATAGGAGATTGTGTTGCGTGGAAGCCAGATAAAGCACCACATGCAATGGTGATGAAAATCAGTGGCCACATCGGTAAATCGGCAGGATGTTGATTTTTCCATTCTGCGGCAGCATAAAAATTATAATCACCCACAAAAAGCATAGTAATCATGCCCGCAGCCATAACAACCAGAGCGATCCCAAAAAGTGGATATAAGCGGCCAATAATTTTATCAATAGGCATAATCGTTGCTGCAAAATAATACACAAAAATAATAATAAGCCATGTCATTTTATTTATTTCGGTAAGATTTTCTAAAAGCATAGCAGGCGCAGTAACAAAAACAACCCCAACAAGTAAGAGTAGTACAATAGCAAACACTTGCATAATACGTTTAAAAAGAGAACCAAGGTTATATCCTACTATAGTAGGAACATTGGTACCATTATAACGCACAGAAAGCATTCCTGAAAAATAATCATGAACACCACCAGCAAAGATGGAGCCAAGTACAATCCAAACAAGAGCTGCAGGGCCATATAAAGCCCCCAAAATAGGACCAAAAATAGGACCTATTCCAGCTATATTAAGGAGTTGTATAAGCCAAATTTTCGTGGGCTTCATTTCAACAAAATCAATCCCATCGGCTTGTTTGAACGCAGGTGTCTCTCTATCTGGCTGAACACCAAAGACTTTCGCGACAAAACTACCATAAAATGCGTAACCCAAAATAAGGGCGAGCACGGATAAAAGAAAATAGACATAATTCGGCATAAAATCACTCCTAGGCTTGTGTCTAAAGTTTAAAAATAATGTTTTATTATTTTCTATTTTTGAAGGTATGTCAACTTATTCTAGAAAAAGAATACTAACTAAAAAGATTTGACCTTTTTTCTGCTTATTAGTATGCTTTCAATGCTAAAATAAGCACTAACATGCAGTAAACTTCAAATAGCAGGTTCGAAATATCGGGAGAATAGAACGATGGAAAAAGACAAAGAAACGAACGATAGCAATGCGATGAGCGATAGCAATATATTTGTAAGTGATTCCGATAGAGAACATCTTGGTGGTAATTTACTCTTTGGTGATCCTGGGAGTTTTTCTCCTAAAGTTCTTGATTATGTGATGGACCGTTTCTGTATACGCTCCGTGCTTGATGTGGGAGCAGGTAGAGGACAATTAGCGCATTATCTTCATAAAAAATGTTCTGTTCCTGTCATTGCCATCGAAGGTCTCCCGTATAATGTGGAAACAGCGGTTTATCCACTTGTACAGCATGACTTGGCAAACGACGCCTTTATTTGTCCCTGTGACTTGGTCGTTAGTGTGGAACTTGTGGAGCACATAGAAGAAAAACACATTGAGACACTCATGAAAACACTCACAAATGGTCAATATGTGCTTATGACCCATGCCCTACCAAACCAAGGTGGACAATTTCATGTTAACGAGCAGACATCAGAATATTGGATAGACCTATTTCAAAAAGCTGGATACGGGCTTCTCATTACAGAATCTGCTTTAATAAGGCGCTTGGCACAAAAAGAAGAACACTGTGCCACATACTTTTCCCAAAGCGGACTTCTTTTTGCAAAATTGCCCAAATAATCACGCTATAAAAACACCGTAACGAGATATAATATAAGATTTTTCTTTTACGCATTGTCTTCTATGTGAATTAGAAAAACAGGCTAAAATGGAAGACTCGTTACATAGCCCTAATTTGAACGATACAATCTACCGTCTATCAAAATAGAATTGAGTAATATATGAAAACTGTTGACTTAGAATGGAATAAAAACTTTTGGGATAATCGCTTTGATTGGAAAACACGTGGAGGAATTGAGTGGTCTGACATTTGGGGATCGCCGTATTCCCAGTGGAATATAACGCTCTTCCCTCGAATTTTTTCTTTTTTACCTGCACAGTCCATTCTTGAAATTGGGCAAGGTTTTGGCAGGTGGACAAAATTTTTATTACCCTATGCCAAGGAAAGCTATAGAGGCATTGAAATCTCAAAAAAATCTACTCAGGCATGCAAAGCAAAATATGCTCATACAGAGGCAGATGTAGAATTTTATCTTAACGACGGTCTTTCCTTAGACGCCGTTGATGACAGAAAATATGATTTTATCTTTTCCTTTGATTCTCTTATCCATGCGGGTATGGATGTTTTTGAAAGCTATGTCCCAAAAATTATCAATTCCCTTTTGTCTGAAAATGGCGTGGCGTTTATTCACCATTCAAACCTTCATGACGCTATGGCACAAAAGCTCATCACAGCAAAACAAGCAGATGTCTATTTTCTTGATAGAACGAGCTCTGGAGCTCTACTCTTAGAACTGATTGAGAAAAATGGGGGGCGAGTGCTTACTCAAGAAAGATTTACTTGCCTTGATTTGAGCTTAGGAAATTGCTTTACCGTTTTTTGTAAAAAAGACGCCTCTTTTAGAAAAAATACACTTATCACAGAGAATTATGATTTCAATAAAGAAATCGAGCATGCAAAAAAAATAGATGCGCAGTACAATTTTAAATAAAAGAGCAGTGCACACCTATTCACTATTTTTTTCTATATTCGCCAAATCCTTCGCATACTTACGGGGATTATATGTCTGCCTTCGTGATATCATCAATTCTATCATGAAGTTTTATACGTGCAATCTTCATATACTGTGTCGTCGTTTGTACATTTTGCATAGCACTCTCACTGTTTATAGCAAAGCTACTTATTTCAGATACAGAAGACGCTATCGCATCAGAGGATGCGGACTGTTCTTCTGATGCTGTTGCAATATCACGCACTTGGTCTGCTGAGTTTTCAGCCATGAGCACAATCTCTTGTAAAGCGGCACCACACTCACTAGCAACCAAAGTAACACTATCAACATTATCAACTGTAATATCAACTTGTTGTGTGCTATTCTCTACACTTTCTTGAATGGATTTAATAGCATTGCCAACGCCGACGGTTGCGTGCATGGTTTTTTCTGCTAATTTCCTGACTTCATTAGCAACCACAGCAAAGCCACGTCCAGATTCACCAGCACGAGCCGCTTCAATGGCTGCGTTAAGAGCCAGCAAGTTTGTTTGATCAGCAATATCTGTAATAACATTCATAATTTGGCTAACCTTCTGGGTATGATCAAGTAAGGTCACCATATCATTTTTTAGACTCTTTGAATTTGAATGCACAGTCGCAATAGAGGTAATCAGGCTTTGCACAAAGCGCTCGCCTTCTTCAGCTTTTGTCCTTGTTTTATTCGCAATATTCGCCGCAGAACTAGCACTTTTAGCCACAGCAAAGACAGTAAGATTCATCTCCTCCATGGCAGAAACAACACCAGAAATACTCATGGATTGATCATGCGCATTCTCTATAGAAGTATCGAGATAGCTATCAAGATTCAGTGAAAGATCTATGAGCTCTTTTGTTGTTGGTCGTAAGTCAGTAACGAGGCCTTTGATTTTTTTACATGATTCTAGATTCTGTACAAAGACTTGGTATTCTGCGGATACTTCATTTACAACCGACATAAGCATACCGATTTCATCTTTTGACGATATCTTAAGTTCTTCAACTGTTTCATTATTCTTGATTTTTGTAAGATACGTGTTAAGCTTTTTCAATCGTAAAATGACCTTACTATATGTCAACACAGCGGTGCAAAATAAAATAAATATACCTAGAATAATAAGTGCATAACTATATGTTTTATACGTATCTAATGTTTTTTCAATAGAAGCCACTTCATCATTTATGCGACGAGTGATTTGCACAATAAGATTATCTGATAAATCTCTTATCGTATTAAGATTCGTTTTATACTCCGCACTCTGCAACTTGTCCAAGTCATTAAACCTCACAAGACCGAGCTGAGATGGATCCACGTCATTTTTAAATATATCGGCATTGATTTTGTTTAATATACTCACAATATCAAATATTTTAACAACTTCAACAAATTCAAGTTCTGTAAGGGGGTATTGCTGTATCAGATTAAAGAGAGAAATACTTTGTGATGGTGCAACAAAAGAATTTACAGGACGTGACATAATCCCTTCCTGGATATTAATCTGCTTTATATAACGCTCACGTACAGACGCATCAGAACTCAAAATACACTCAAGTCCTATAGAGACAAACTTTTCTGAACTATTAAAAATTTCATTAATAAGGAAAACAGACTCTAATTTATTTTTCTCAATATTATCAATTTGTTCTGTTTGGCTTAGCGTTATTAATTGAAAACGCATCACTGTCGCAAATATAAGAATAAGAAGGAAATTTGAAAAAATCAACCATGTACGAATCTTCATAAGAACTCCAATCATCAAAAGTATCAGACGAAAACAAAGGGAATAATAAAAACTATTTTCACGTACTCTTACAATGCTTTCTAGAAGTCTTATCGGAAGAATCGTGACTTACATTATAGCCATTTCTCTATTTCCTCGCCTTTATTATTTAAAGCTATCGCTCAATAAAAACGGAACAAAAAGCAAGGATAATTTGTGTACCCTACCCCAAATAAAGCAAAAGGGGAAACTTGTTTTAAAAAAAACAAATTTCCCCTTCTTTTGGAACGTATAAAACGGATAGGCATTACTAATCGCCCATATAAGTTTCCGTTCTAATAAAAATACTTAGCTTATATTCCACCCATAAGGATATAATGTGTCACCATATAATCAAGAAGACCTTCTTGTCCGCCTTCTCTGCCCATACCGCTCTCTTTTATACCGCCAAAAGGCACTTCACTCATAGCAAGAGCAGCGTCGTTTACGCCAACCATGCCATAATCCAAAGCTTCAGATACACGCCATGAACGCCCAAGAGAGGTGGTCATCATATAGGAAGCCAAACCGACATGCGTATCATTAGCAAGCTCAATGGCTTCTTCATCAGAGTCAAATGCCATTATAGCGGCAACAGGTCCAAATATTTCCTCATGGAATATATTCATTTCTCTTGTAATTCCCGTTATAAGGGTTGGCTCAAAATACAATCCACCAAGGCTATGTCTTTTTCCGCCAATAAGAATTTTAGCACCTTTTTTCACAGCATCTGCAAGTAATCTCTCAACTTTTTCTATAGCTGTGTTATTTATCATAGGCCCAATAATACTCGTGGAATCTAAACCATAACCCACTTTAAGCGCATCGAATTGCGCAGAAAATGCGGCGAGAAATTTATCATAAATACCTTTTTGAATAAGGAAACGATTGGCGCAAATACATGTTTGCCCTGCGTTTCTAAACTTACTCGCAATAGCGCACTTAATCGTGAGATCAAGGTCAGCATCATCAAAAACAATAAAAGGTGCGTTGCCACCAAGCTCTAAAGAAAGACGTTTCATGGTGCTTGAAGCTTGTTCCATGATAATCTTGCCCACTCGTGTAGAACCCGTAAAACTGATTTTACGTACCTTTGAGTTTTGGCACACTTCTTTAGTAATAGGAACGGCATCACCTGTAATGACACTAATAATCCCTTTTGGAATGCCTGCTTCTTCTGCTAATTTTGCAAGAGCAAGCGCACTAAAAGGCGTGTCTAAAGCGGCTTTAACAATAATAGGGCAACCCGCAGCAAGGGCAGGAGCAATTTTTCGAGTGATAAGCGATGTGGGAAAGTTCCACGGTGTGATTGCAAAAACAACACCTACAGGCGCTTTTTGAGTTATGGGACGAATACCTGCTCTTGAGCTAGGGATAACTTGCCCATAGGCACGCTTACCTTCTTCTGCAAACCATGGAATATAGGAGGCACCAATGGAAACTTCACCAAGAGCCTCAGCAAGAGGTTTGCCCTGTTCAATAGTAAGAATGCGAGCAAGGTCATGCTTATTCTCTTCAATAAGGTCATACCATTTTAAAAGGTAGGCTCCACGCTCTTTAGGTGTGAGCGCTTTCCATGGCCCCCATGCAGCATACGCCCCATCAATGGCACGCTTTGTTTCCTCTGCTCCACAATCAGGAACATTTCCAATATATTCGCCAGAACCAGGATTGGAGACATCAACAGTTGACTTATTATCCGCATCAATCCATTCACCATTAATATAGCAGCGAGAGCAAAATAAATCTTGTTTCTTTAAATCTTTCATACAATCCCCTTGTTCTTATTTGATGTTTTTTTATAGAATAATGCTTTATGAGGGAAAACCACGTTTTTGCACGCTACTTTGTTAGTATAAAATTATCTAAACAAGTTCCTTGTTAAGATAATCTAATGAACAAAACAAGTTTTTCCCCATTCCCCCTTTCCTTAAAAACATTTTAGTAAGTGCAACTTTTAGCATGCCTTACTAAAAAATTTTGTTCAAGGCCCTCTAGACTGGAAAATACAGAGCTAGAGAGCAAAGCAAAAAAAGGAGAACTTTTTAATGAGAAACTATTGCAGCCTTTTCATTTTTATAAATCAACTTTCGTAGAAAGACCGCAAGGTTTGGCTACGCACAGGGTGGCGAAGCTTACGTAAAGCTTTCGCTTCGATTTGACGAATACGTTCACGTGTTACATTGAAGAGTTTACCAACTTCCTCAAGAGTGTGATCCGATTTTTCCCCAATACCAAAACGTTTACGCAGCACTTGTTCTTCACGAGGTGTAAGATCAGCAAGCACCATTGCTATTTGTTCTGTCAGCTTCGTGTTAACCACTTCTTCTGCTGGAGCAACAGCTTTCTTATCTTCAATAAAATCACCAAGGCTAGAATCTTCTTCATCACCAATAGGCGTTTCAAGAGAAATCGGCTCTTTTGCAATCTTAAGAACTTTTTTAACTTTATCAACAGGATAATCCATACGTTCTGCTATTTCTTCTGGTGTAGGATCTCTTCCAAGTTCTTGCACAAGATAACGAGAAGTACGAATAAGTTTGTTAATAGTTTCAATCATATGCACAGGAATACGAATGGTGCGGGCTTGGTCAGCAATAGCACGAGTGATCGCTTGGCGAATCCACCACGTTGCGTAAGTAGAAAATTTGTAACCACGTTGGTATTCAAATTTATCAACTGCTTTCATAAGCCCAATATTACCTTCTTGAATAAGATCAAGAAATTGCAAACCACGATTGGTATATTTTTTTGCGATACTCACAACAAGGCGCAAGTTTGAGCGAATAAGTTCTTGCTTTGCACGCATAGCAGCGGTTGTGCCACGACGAATACGCCACAAAACATCCTCAAGATCTTCCACATCATGGCAGCATTTATCACGCAAACGATGTAAACTTTCAATTTTGCCCATGATAAGTTCTTTATAGGAGAACATTTTATCAACACTCATATTGAGTTCTTCTGCGGCATCTTGGAAATTGATTTCTTTCTTATCAAGCTTTGTAAAGAATATTTCAATTTCTTCTTTTGTTTTCCCTGTATTCTCAATATAAGCAGCGATTTCACGACGATAGTTCTTCATCTGACGTACATAATCTTCTACAGTTTCAATGATACGGTCGATGAGGGTTTTTTCTAGCTTAATCTCACGAAGTCTTTCAACAATATCATCTTTAAACTGAGCAAGCTCTTTTTGAATCGCCTGCGTGCGTTTATCTTGCACAACACATTGATCAAGCTTTGTGTACATTTTTTGCTTTTTCACAAAAACAGCGTTGATATCATTGAGGAGTTTAATAACTCTTTGGCGTTGATTGAGTTCATCTTCGCAAGGGTCATCTTCTTCAATAGTTTTAACAACGTCTTTTAACTTGATGCGATTTTGTATCAGATCATTACCAACACTGATAAGTTCTTCAACCGCAACAGGAACTTCTACAAGGGCGTGCAAAACGTCCATTTCACCTATTTCAATTTTCTTTGCAATAACCACTTCACCATCACGATCGAGCAAAGGCACTGCACCCATTTCACGTAAGTACATACGCACAGGATCAGTGTTTCTTGCGGCAAAATCTGTTGATTCTTCTGCGGTTACTGTGAAGTCAGTATTGAGATCAATGGTTTCATCTAAAGAAGAATCAATGGTTGCATCAAAAACAGCATCCACTGGCTCTGATTCTGGATCCGATTGGTTAACAAGAATGGCCTTGCCTTCTTTTTCACTGTCAACAATGGCGATTTCCATAGTTTCAAACATGCCGATAATTTCTTCTAAATTTTCGGGAGTAGCAAGTTCCACAGGTAAAGACTTGCCTACATCTTCAAAAGTAAGATAGCCAACACTTTTCCCCTTCGAAATGAGTTCCTTAACTTGCTGTATATCTTTGAGGCTATTGGACATTATTCCTCCCTTGTGCTTCGATGAGCGCGCGCATATATTCTCGTTGAGTTTCGTAGTTATTGGAACCTTGACTTAAGGCTGCCGCTACAGAACTTGCGTATGATTTTTTTTGAATGGACTTAATAAGATGTTGAATGGCTAAAAGCTCGCCCTCTTCATTATCAAGAGGCGGTGCGTCTGCACTACGGCATTGTACCCAAAAGAGTTTTTCTGCATCAGTAAGAAATACAAGTATTTCCTCCACAGAATATTGTGATAATTTATCCCAAAAATGACGAGCCTTTGGCGATTCTAAAAGCAAATCAGCACCCATTTCCTGCAAGGATATAAGCCTATGAGGATAGCGTGCTGCCACGGTTAGAATTTGAGCGTCTCGTGTCTTTCGAGGACTGTTAGAGGTTGACTCTCTTGGCGAACTTTGTCCACCTTGAGTGTTTTTGGCAGCATTGGATCTTTTTTGTGTAACAACACCTAAGCGAAGCTCTGCTTCATCAATCCCCAGTCCTGATGCTAATTTCGTTGCAGTAGGCTGAAATAATTCAGGCATTTCTATTTGTTCAAGAAATGCACGAGCCCATTCTACGGCATCTTTTGGGGAACGCTGTTTTAAGGTTTGAATACAAAAATTTAACCCTTCTATACTTTGCTGACGCAAATTTTCAAAAACTTCCTTGCCTTGTTCTTTTAAAAGACTATCGATATCCTCCCCTTGCGGGAAAAGAACAACATGACATGAAATACCACGAACTAAAAGTTTACCACATGCTTTAAAAGCCGCTTCACGCCCAGGGGCATCGCCGTCGAAGAGAAGCTCTACATGTTTTGCTAGTTCAGAAATTCTTTTAACCTGTTCATCTGGAAAGGAAGTACCAAGCACAGCAACAGCGTTCATATAACCAAATTGGTATAAGGCTAAAACATCCATATACCCTTCCGTTATAAGGATATTCTTTTGTGATGTCACGCTACGTCTTGCAACGTCAAGCCCAAATAATTGTTGGCTTTTTTTATAAATAGGCGTGCCATTTGAGTTGAGATATTTTGCGCTTTCCCCATCATCTAATTCAGGGATAACACGCCCGCCAAAGGCGATAGTTCTGCCGTTAACATCTCTAATAGGAAACATTAAACGATTGCGAAACCTATCAAAATAGCGCCCGTCTTTACTTTTCATGACTAAGCCGCATTCCACAGCAACATCTAAATTAAAGCCTGAGCGTTTAAAAACATCGGTCAAACTTTGCCACGCATCAAGACTAAAACCAAGGGAATAACGCTCACGAACGTCTAAATTAATATCACGACCGTCTATATATTTGGAAGCGATGGCATGGCTTTGTAAATTTGATTGAAAATGGGCAGTGGCAATTTCATGCATTTTGAGCATTTCACTTTTATGAGAAACTTGCTTTGTAGTATTTTCCCCATCTTTTCCTTGGTATTGCTTGAGCACCACGCCTGTTTCTTCCGCCAAAGCTTCAAGGGTATCTCTAAAGTCTGAACCATTAATGCGGCTGTAAAAATCAAAAATATCACCAGCAGCTTGACAACCAAAGCAATAAAACGTTCCCTCGCTTTCATTAATAGAAAAGGACGGCTTTGTTTCTTGGTGAAAAGGACAAGGAGCTACAAGGCGGTTGCCCATAGGGCGCAGGTCAAGATAGCGACGAGCCAAGTCAACAATACTTAGCCGTGCTTTAATTTCTTGAATATTATCCTTACCTGTAAATGCCATGATGCCTCAATAATGAGCGAAAATTAGCAAGTATCATCCTGCAAAAACTCAAATCTAGGAAAAATTAACAAGTGTCATACCATCGCCGCCTTGCTCTTCTGTGGCTAAAGTATAACTCTCAATTCCTGGGTAAGTTTTTAGAAATTGGTGAACAGATTTTCTCAGTGCGCCAGTACCTCTTCCATGAATAATTTCCACTTGCTCTGGTCCAGAGAGTAGTGCTTGGTCTAAAAATTGTGTCAATTCTGATAAAGCTAAATCAGCACGTTTTCCCCGTAAGTCAAGGGTGTAAGAGACATTTGATTTAGAAAAATGAATACTTGAATGACTTTTTGGAGAGGCATTTTGAGCAGACCCAACTATATCAAGGTCTTTCATGGCAGCCCACATACTGACGCCACCTAAATTTATTTTTACTCGTTGGTTTTTTTCATCAACTTCTTGGGCACTTGCTTTTTTCTGCCAAGGGCGATGAAAAATTTCCATGCCTACTTTAAACGCATCAGCCACCACAACCACGTTTTCTTCTTGCTCTTTCTTAGAAATTTCTGCCCGTAGCTGCGCCATTTCTTTCATGGCTTGCTTTGAGGTAATTTTATCACTTTTCCACGCACGCATAAGCTCTTGAGACTTCTCTCTTAACTCAACTTCTAATCGATTTCTATCTTTTTCATAGCGCTCTTGGAGTTGCAGTCTTTTTTGCTTTGTTTTATCAATTTGTTCTTGCAAAACAGTAAGCTGCTCTTCTCGCTCCACAGCAAGATTATTCAATTTACTCATAATAAAATCACTATTTTCATTATCCATGAGTAAATATTGGGACGCTTGCTTTAGAATTGTATCCGAAAGGCCATGTTCTTTAGCAACATCAAGGGCTTGGCTTGCACCCACTTGGTCATAAGCAAGATGAAATAAAGGTTTTTTTGTGCTATCATCAAAAAGCACTGACGCCGCACGTACACCCTCTTTTGTCAGGGCATAGGTCTTCAAGGCTGGAAAGTGCGTTGCGCTCACAGCATAACTATCTTTTTCCAAAACACCATCAAGAACGGCTTGAGCAAGGGCAGCCCCTTGAGAAGGGTCTGTACCTGCTCCAAATTCATCAAGCAAAAGCAAATGATTACTATCTAAATTGTCCCATATTTGTGCAAGGTGGCGTATTTGCCCCGTAAATGTGGAAACATGATCGTCAAGACTTTGCTCATCACCAATAAAAGCATGAACCTGCGTCCATGGAATAATACAAGAACCAGGGCCAACAGGCACAGGCAAAGCACTCAAGGTCATAAGCGTGATAAGTCCAAGAGTTTTTAGGGCAACTGTTTTACCGCCAGCGTTACCGCCACTAATAACAAGTACCTTGTCCCTTGAGCGAAATATCAAATCGATAGGCTGTATATATAAGGGTTTTGTGGCTTTATTATTTTCCAAAAGTAAAAGTGGATGCTTGGCTTTTAGAAGAGACAAATGATTATCGAGAGTGACACAATAACCGCATTGCCCTTGACTTTTTGATTCAGAATTTTTGTTTTCCACTTTATAATAGGCATGGGCAAGACCAAGCTTCGCTTCATTAAGATCAAGCTCTAAAAGAAATTCCCAGCAAAGTTCAATGAAAGGCTTTTCTTGAATGATAAGTTCGGTTAAAAACTTGATTATCTTGCGTTCTTCTTCACGTTCTTGCTGTTTGAGCTCTTGAAGCTGATTATTAACTTCCACCAAAAACATGGGCTCAAAATAAAGTGTTTCCCCTGTTTTAGAATAATCGTGGATAATACCCTGTAAACGCCCTTTAAAATTCGCTTTTAGTGGCAATACATAGCGGTCACCCACAATAGTCACATAGTCGTCTTGAAGGTAGTGCGCTATATTATTTTGTTCTGTGTAGTCTTTCACCTTACGCGAACAATTTTGATGCAAGGAACGAATTTCACCACGAATAAGAATAAGTTGAGGTGAACTTTCGTCTTTAAAAGAAACATCGTCCGCTATGCAGCGGATAAGAGCAGACAGCGACAATTCTGGCAAAGAAAAGCCCACTTTCTCAAAAAGAGTGGGGAGCGTCTTTTCGTTCAGGCGAATAGACAACACAGCGTTACGAGCGAGCTTTAGTGTTTCTCGAAATGCCCAAAAGTCTTCCACTTCAGGATGAAAATTGTGGGCACTCATTTGTGCCAATGGTGCTGAAATATCAGGGAAATCGATAAGACTAAAATCACCTATACTTTTCCATGTGTTATATTCATCATAGACTTTTTGTTTATGATAAATAGTTTCTCTATCCTGATATGGGCGCAGAGAAAGAACAGCTTTTTTGCCCGCTTCAGAGCGACAAAATAACGACAAATGATTTAATACTTTATTAAATTCAAGGGCATTATAGGTGAATGCGTCCATACTAAAAATCCCAGTTTCTATGAATTTTGAAGGCGAGATTTAACAGCATCGCTCACAGCTTTACCGTCCACTTGTCCTTTGTATTCGCCCATAATACTTTGAATAACTTTGCCCATAGCCTTCATGCCTTCGCCAATATGAGGCGCACACGCTTTTTCTATAATTGCAGCGAGTTGCTCTTCATCAAGGAGCTGTGGCAAATATTCACGTAAAATTTCAAGTTCTGCTTGTTCTTGGTCGGCTAAATCAGAACGATTCGCTTCGCTGTAAAGGTCGATAGATTCTTGGCGTTGTTTTGCTTGACGCAAAAGAATATTCATATATTCATCATCGCAAAGAGGTTCTAAAGATTGCATAAGCTCAACTTGACGATTTTTTGCAGCGGTTTTAAGAATGCGCAAAGTACCTAAGCGAACTTTATCTTTTGCTTTATACGCAACGATATAATCTTTTTCTATTTTTTCTGAAAGAGTCATTTTATTTCCCTGTTCACTTCTATTGAATTTTTTCAGATTTTAATGTTCCGTCTTTTTCAATCAAAAGAAACCGGAAATCTTTCAAAAGAGTGATTTCCGGTTTCTAAATTGTTTATACAAACTTAAAAGCTTTCATAGCATCCAAGCTAAATAATTAATATATTTAGGTTTATGCAATAAAAACAAAATTAAGCCATATTAACTTTACGCATTTTCTTCATAAGGCGCTTACGCGCTGCAGCTTTTTTCTTTTTGCGCATTACGCTAGGCTTTTCGTAGTGTTGGCGTTTTTTCATTTCTGAAAGAATACCAGCTTTTTCTACTTGCTTTTTGAAACGACGCAAAGCAATATCGAAGTTATATTCATCTTCGCTAAGAAATACTCCGGGCATTAATATCACCCCCTCTATGAAAAATTTGTGTCTAAACTAAATAAGAGAGTGAATTTGCTCAAGAAGCATTTTCTATTATCTTTGCATAGCGATAAACGACACATGTTTACCAAAAATCTGCATACTCATACAAGCAATTCAAAATTTGGTTTAAAAAGTATAAGGGAAAACAAAAGAAAGAACAAGCGTTAATTAGTTTATTTTCTAAAATTGTAAAAAATAAACTAACGACAATTCTTTCCTTGAAGGGCAAAGTGTCTATAACTCTGTGCTTCTTAGTCTTCTTTTTTCATATCTTTGTACGTTTTATAAAAAACGAGCCCTAAGCCAATACCAAGGGTCGTGATCGCAAGATAAAACACACCAAAGAAAACCACATAAGAAGGATCCCATAATGGAATTCCCCATGGAAATAAACTATGTATAGTTTCACCGTATTGTAAAAACATAACAGGCTCCTGTGAGTAATGAAACAATCAACACGTATGATATTGATTAACGAACGGCGTCTTTAAGAGCTTTTGCTGGACGAAACTTGACACATTTCCCTGCAGGAATAGTGATTGACTCACCTGTACGAGGGTTACGGCCTGTGCGTTCTTTACGAGTTTCAACAACTAAAGTTCCAAGACTTGATAAAAAAACTTTTTGTTCTTTTTGAAGAATTTCTTCCACAGAGCTTAGAAAAGAGTTCAAGTATAATTCTGTAGCACTCTTCGTAAGATCAGCGTCTTTAGCTATTTTTGCAACTAGTTCTGCTTTTGTCATTTGTGTTACCTCATATCTAAAGGGTGAATTGAATAGGCACTAATGCAACATTTGAACATTATTTCTTTTATTCGTCAAGTCTTTCTAAATATTATTAAAAACGCTACCCACAAAGAGGCCGAAGCGTTAATAAAAATGATAACTCAACGTCGAGTGCGCTTTTTATTCTTACGGGCGATATTTTGTCACTATGTTCGCTCTCCATACGGCTCAATCCCTCAATCATTAATGATGAGAAACTCACAGCTCTCGGGCGAGACCAGAATCTAAAGGAAAACCATACAAAGACATAGATATAAATAAAGAAATCAATACAAAAAGTATCATAAAAAAGCTCTCATGAAAAACTTTCATAAAAGACTCTCATAAAACTAGAAAAGCCGATTCAGCACCGCCATCAAAGTTAAAGAGAAAAAGCTCCTAGACAGAAGGAGCTTTTTCGTGTGAGGTCAGCTGGAATATATATAATCGGTTGTTAAGGGCGCCGTTATTTCCCATCGCATTTATTTTCAAGAAAAATGCGTTTTATCTTTGTCACATCAAATAATCTCTTTGACATGTATGAAGCTTATATAGCAAGGAGCGTGCCAAACTTACAAACTCTTCTATATTACTAAAATAATAAGATAAAAACACAAACCAAGTTTCCTTCTCTTTTTAAAATACGAGAAAAATATGCACAAAAACTTTTATGCGGTGTATAGATTTTATACATATACACATTTTTTAAGCAAAGCGAATAAACTCGTCTACAGTTGTTTTCTTGTTTTGCTTTATCTCCCAGTGTTATCCAGAGACTAGCCAAATCTTACTCGGATTACCCCGACACTAACCAATCTTAGCAGTAGTTACTATCTAGCACTATCCCGATACTATCATATTTCAATGAGTTACAAAATAGAGAAGATTTAGGACACAAGAAACTTTGCGAGCCTCACACTCTTTCTTATACGCTAAAAAAGCCACAGACGATGTGTGTCACTTTGCTTTAGGGGCAGTCAATCTTACAGCATCCCTGTTATTCATTTCTGCTTCTTTGGTAATGGGCACATCATTATAATAGAGAGCGGTTGGATCCATATTATTTTTTTGAACAAAATCTAAATAGTTTGCAAAATTCGGCATATATTGAATAATAACAGGGTGCACCATCCAAAAATATGCCCAAATAACAAAGACACCTGACGCTAATTTTAAATAATTAAAAGCAATAGTATATTTCATAATTAAAAGTAAGGGGCATTTACATGCCCCTTTTTGTTTAAATCAACGTGTTATATGCTTGCGGTGATATCAGGAAATACTACATAGAACATAATATAAGCCATGAGTAATGTTAGCGCTAAGTTGAAACTTTGGCCAACGATATACAAGATAACAGGCTTTCCACCCTTGAAGTAGTGTGCAAGTTCTCTGAAGTTTGTTCCAAGCCCAATTGCAGCGAATGACAAGGTAAAGCACCATCCACGCAGTGGTGAAAGCATGCCCTTTCCAGCGCCAGCACTAATAAGAGCAGAACTTAATTCTGTTCCAAGCTGTCCTGAATAGTAGGAGAATATAATAGAAGCAAAAAGGAAGCCAAGCACGAACTTAGGAAAGCGGTGCCAAATTTCAAAAACGCTTACTTTTTGTCCTTCAACACGATCAACCTTAGCAACCCAGTAAACAGCTACACCAAATGCAGTGACACCGATAAGCACATTTTGAATCATTTTGATAGTAGCAGCTACATACATAGCTTTAAGCCCTAAGAAACCACCAGCAGCAGCAACTGCACCAGTAGCATCAATAGTGCCACCAATCCATGCACCACCAAGAACTTCAGGCATACCAAGTGCTTTAATAACGACAGGCATAACAACCATCATGATAGCAGTAAAGAGCAAGGATATACCGATGGAAAGTGCAAGTTCTTCTTTTTTAGCACGACACGCTGCAGCAGTAGCGATAGCAGCAGAAGTACCACACACAGACATATCCGCAGAAATAACGATATTAAGAGTCTTAGAAGGCATTTTAAGAACCTTTTGACCAAAAATATACGTTACGATAA
This sequence comes from uncultured Desulfovibrio sp., assembly GCA_947038175.1. Classification (GTDB taxonomy): domain Bacteria; phylum Desulfobacterota; class Desulfovibrionia; order Desulfovibrionales; family Desulfovibrionaceae; genus Taurinivorans. Next base: position 3,835 of record CAMQVJ010000007.1, on the reverse strand, counting down.
GTACGATAGGAGTAACCACCCAAGCAACAAAAAGCCCAGGAATACCAATCGCAATAATTTTATCCATCAAAATCCCAGAACCTAAAAGCACGAGACCTGTTTTAATAAAAAATTCAACTTTTAGAGATGGCATGACCCATTTTGGTGTACCAATAGTGTTGGCGATAAGCATACCAATAAGAATAGCCCACGCTTCTTTACCTACGCCATAGCCTTTCATGGTCGTTTGACTACCCAAAGTAACCGCGATAATAGCAAAGACAAATAAGCCAGCAAAACCAACAAAGAACTTAGCAGGCTTTTCACCCATAAGCGCTACGCCAAAAGCAAACAGAGCGCCAAGGCCTAAGAATAAAATAGGCAAAGTAGTCAATATATTAAAAGGTTTAATGTTTGTTTTTGCTTTTGCTTGTTTATGGGCTGTGACACTGGTGCGCCACGTATTAATTTTTTGTTCAGCATCCGCGTTCAAGTCTGCATCTTCAAAATTAGCCATTTTCGCCGCAGATTCTGCTAATTGTGCTTCTTCGTATACTTTGGCAAGATTCGCGGCTGATTTTTCAAACGCAGGCATATTTTTAAGACTCATAGCATCGGCAGCTTCCTTGGATAAAACAAAAGCATCCATAGGATTATCTTTCCATTTGCCAGGCCCTTTCATATAAACAGTAAAGGATTTTGCAAAATCGTTAGGTTTTGCTTTAAATACTTTAGAGGCTTGCGCTTCATAATAGGCGATAGTTTTTAGACCACCAGTCATGGCGACTTCCGCTTCCATTACAGCATTAGCTCTGCCAATTTTTTCAACAGCGTCTGCCCTATCTTGAGCAGGATAGCTCAATACATAGAGATACAAGGCAAGAAAACAAAAAAGTAAGCCAAACCAAATGGCTAAAAAATCCTCTTTCGTCCACAAATCAGACCAGCTACTTTTCGCTTGGTCAATAACGACGTTGTCATCATGCTCAGGTTGGATAATTTCTTGCGTCATGTCTTGCCTCCAATGATAATAAGTTAAATTAAAATTCTTTGAACTTCAAAAATTTCTATAAATCAGGATTACACGTCAAATCTACTAGGGCTTTACGCAAAGCATCTTCCTAGTCCATATGATATTTTATTATATATTTCACTGTTTAGTCAAGTGAAAAATCACTCAAAGCGACTTTAATCTATTTATTCTGATTTCCTTTTGTAGAAAAATACTTCCAAAAATATGTGTTTTTTGTAAACTTTGCTTATAAAAAAAATCAAACATATGGGGTTTCCTAAGGGATTCAATCCCTTAGGCGGAGGGCATGGGAGGCAGAGCCTCCCAAAAAACAAAACAAACAAACAAACAAACAATAAAAGCATATTAAATATATAAGGGGAGCATAGAGCCCCCCTTATATATTATGTGTAAATTTAAGTCGTGTCTAAATTAATTTCTATAATTCTTTTAAGCGTTGTTCCACTTGTTCAAAGCGTTCTAGCAGGGCAATTTGTTCTGCTTCTAGTAAGGGCAAGCGTTTCACCGTAGCATTAAACATGTCTGGGTTTTTACCAAATAAGGTGTCGTCTGCGAGTTTCGCTTCAAGCTCAGTTTGTTCTTTTTCTAGTTTTTCAAGGCTTATGGGGAAGGCGTCAAGTTCTGCTTGTAAAGCTTTTTGCTCTTGTTGTTCTTTATTGGAAAGTTTGCGCTTAGAATCTGTCTTTGTTTGAACAATTTCGGGCTTTGAAGTGAGGGCGTTCTTTTTATGTTTGCCTGCCACACTGCCCCGCTGATTCATCCAATCTGTATAGCCACCCACATAATCATGCACAAGCCCATCGCCTTCAAGGGCGAGAGTCGATGTTACGAGATTATCCAAAAATTCACGGTCATGGCTCACTAGAAGCACGGTGCCTTGATAGGCATCAAGCATTTCTTCAAGTAGCTCTAGTGTTTCCACGTCTAGGTCATTGGTAGGTTCGTCCATTATGAGAACATTGGACGGGCGAGTAAATAATTTTGCAAGTAAGAGGCGGTTACGCTCACCACCAGACAAAGTACCTACAGGCGCACGCAAGCGATCAGACTCAAACAAAAAGTCTTGTAAATAACCTGCAACGTGTTTGTTTTGACCATTCACGGTGACAGTGTCATTCCCTTCTGCCACAGCGTCCATGACGGTGTCAGTAGGATTGAGGGTTTCACGCAATTGGTCAAAATAAAGCACTTCAAGGCGAGTGCCGTGGCGAACGTCGCCAGAAGTGGGCTGAAGACTCCCCAAAAGTAGGCGTAGCAGCGTTGTTTTACCTGTACCGTTATCGCCGATAATACCGATACGGTCGCCACGCTGAATAATAGTATTCACATCACGAAAGACTTCAAATCCATCGCCCCATGCAAAACTCATATTACGTGCTTCTAAAACGATTTTACCTGAACGTTCGGCAGATTCCATTTGCATGGTTACAGAACCTTGCTTTATCCGTCTTTGTGAGCGTTCTTCACGCATGGTTTGCAAAGCTCGCACACGTCCCATATTACGGGTACGACGGGCTTTAACGCCTTGGCGAATCCATACTTCTTCTTGTGCTAATTTTTTATCAAAATGAGCGTTACGAACTTCTTCATCGTGTAGACGGTTTTCACGTCTTTCTAAAAATTGATCATATTTGCAAGCATAACTATAAATATGTCCACGGTCGACTTCCACCATACGAGTGGCTAGGCGGCGAGCAAATGAACGGTCATGGCTAATAAATATTAAGGTACGAGCCCGACGCATAAGAAAGTCTTCAAGCCATTGTATTGTTTGAATATCAAGGTGGTTAGTCGGTTCATCTAAAAGAAGGTGTTCAGAGGTCAACAAGGCACGAGCCAAAGCAACACGGCGTTTTTTTCCGCCTGAAAGTGTGGAAAAATCTGCGTCTTTATCTAAGCCTAAATGCCCGATAACACTTTCAATATCGCCTAGTTTTTCCCAGCCTTCACCCGTACTTAATAAATCTTCCCCAAGGGCAAGGTCGGCAGGGCTAACATTATCTGACTGCCCCATGCTTATTTTCTGGGCAACACAAAGAGCCTTACCAACATCTCCCATGCTTTCAGCAACCACATCAAAAATACTGCCTTGCCACTGCTGCGGTACTTCTTGTGGCATATACCCGAGGCGTGTGCCTTGTTGGTATATCACGCTACCGCTATCAGGCTTACGCAAGCCAGCAATAACATTTATTAATGTTGACTTCCCTGCTCCATTTCGTCCCACAAGACAAAGGCGATCACCTGACTCAATATAGAGTTCAGAATGATCAAATAAAGGTCGGCCATAGAGATTTATTGAGATATCTTGTAATGCGATGAGAGCCATAATATTTCCTGATGTTTCCTGATTATGAAGAGATTCTTTTAGCAAGTATTTTAGTAATTATTAAACACAGTCTACTACAATAGCATTTCCTTAGACAGCACGCAAGATTCTTATTCTACAAAAAAAAATTAAGCTATCATACAAGAAAAATATGAGAAGTTTTACTTGAGCAAGCGTTTCGGCGAGAGTGAAACTTCTCAGTGTTTGGTGATGGCTTTGGTGGGTGGCGTGGGCTTTGGTGGGTGGCGTGGGCTTTGGTGGGTGGCATACGCCACGACATGAGGAAAGGCATTAAGATTGTTTTATTGCTACCTTTTTGTTTTTTGCCTTTGGTTTTTTTTGGGTAATGAGGACTGCGGTATTTTGGGCGCTTGCCAATGACTTCCGTGCTTGGCGTGGGCTTTGGTGGGTGGCATACGCCACGACATGAGGAAAGGCATTAAGACCTTGGTATAGCACTGCGTGCTATGATTATGGGACGTGAGTGTCTCCGA
>CAMQVJ010000006.1 GCA_947038175.1 uncultured Desulfovibrio sp. | reverse complement strand
TAAAAAAGTTCCCTTTCCCCCAAACCCCCTATCCCTCAAAAAATTTTATATTGAGAGCATAGGTGGGCTGAAGTCCTTCTCGTTTGAGAGGTTTCTTCGCTAAACTTACTTTCTATTTTAGTATTTTCTGTAAACAAAGTTCACAGAAAATACATAACGTGGGGGCTTGGGGGAGTTCAACTCCCCCAAAAAAAATAATTATAATATGAGGCTAGGTGGGCTAAAGACATTCTCGTTTGAGAGGTTTTTTCGCTAGACTTACTTTCTATTTTAGTATTTTTTGTAAACAAAGTTTACAGAAAATACATAATGTGGGGGTTTGGGGGAGTTCAACTCCCCCAAAAAAAATAAAAAATAAAAAATAAAAAAAATATAAGTATTTGTTATAGTACTTTATGTCCATCTTCTGTAATAAGCACCATATGTTCCCAGCGCACGCCACCATAGTCGCCATAATAGAGCCCTGGTTCAACTGTGACCACCATGCCTGCTTTGAGAACACGTTCACTACGCATAGAGAGGCGAGGCTCTTCGTGGACGTCGATACCGATGCCATGCCCAAGGGAATGGGTAAATGCGCTTTCTACGCCATGTTTTTCAAAAGATTTCACGGCAGCAAGATGCGCTTCTCTGCAAGTAAGGCCTGGGTGCAGGAGGTTGATAGCCGCTTTCTGTGCTTCTTGTACTTGTTCCAGCATATTTTGGAAGCGAGTTTCTGTTTTTGCGCCCACCCAGAATGTACGTGTTTGATCGGAGCAATAATTGTTTAATCTTGCGCCTGCATCAATGAGTATATGGCAATTTTCTGTAAGGAGAGCGCTTTCTTGCGGTTCATGGTGAGGGCGAGCGGCATGGGTGTTTTTTGCAACAATGGAAGGAAAGCTGCACTGCGTTGCCCCATGTTCCCTAAAATATTTCTCAATACCATAAGCTATTTGCGCTTCACTTGTACCCACTTTTAATATTGTAGGTAGCCACTGAAACATGGTATGATTAAGAGCAGCCGATTTTTCAATAAGAGAAATTTCACTTGCGTCTTTGATAATGCGTAAATCTTCGATGAGTCCATCAGATGATTCAAAGTTCAAGCCTTGAGATATTTCTTCATAAAAATTATGGCTTACTGTTTTACTTTCTATGCCAATTTTCTTGCTCCCCATTGTGTCCTTTAGAAAAAGACGCATATCTTCAACCGCGGATTTATAAATGACGATTCTATTCTTTTCCCAAAGAGTGCAAGCAACCTCGTAAAAACGTGAATCTGTGAAAAGATAATCTTGTCCAGTTTGGGTAATGAGAAGATGCCCACTGCTTTCGTTGCATTGCCCGTCATGCAGTTCAAAACCAGAAAGATAGAACCTGTTACTAGCATAACTAACTAAAATAGCGTCTAAATTTTCTTTGGATAAGGATTTTCTTAAGGCATCACGGCGTTTTTGATATATTTCTGTGTTCATAATAATCTCTTTTTAATAGGGGAGAACGGTTTCTAATCTAAGTTGAGATGCCTATGCTCTAAAGTCACAGCATAACCCGATTGGTTGAGAGCCTTGCTCATAAATTCAGTCATTGCCACAGACCTATGTCTTCCCCCTGTGCAGCCGATGGCAATACACACTCGATAACGACCTTCGCTATCAAAGTAGGGAAGAGTGAATTGTAAGTATTCTAAAAGCTTATCTCTAAAATCGAGACTGCTTTTTTCTGCAAAAACATAATCAACGATATTTTGATCTTGCCCAGAGTAGGGGCGAAGTTCATCTGAGAAATAGGGGTTTGGTAAAAACCGCACATCGAAAACCATATCCGCTTCTTTTGGCACACCATACTTAAAACCAAAGCTAATAAGGTTAATATGCATAGCGGAGGTGTTTTCTTTTACTTTATTAAATTTACGCTGGAGAAATCGCCGCAAATCATGCAAGGAATAATTTGATGTATCAATAATAATATTAGCATGTTGCTTGACGGGTTCAAGTAAAATTCTTTCTTTTATAATAGAACTTTCAAGAGTAAACCCCTCAATCTCTAAGGGGTGGGGGCGTCTTGTGGTCATATATCTTTTTATAATACTATCGTTACTTGCTTCAATAAAAATAATGGTAATATTCTGCCCGTCTTTACGCATAGCGTCGAGTGCTGGAATAAGTTCCTGCAAAAGGGCACTGCTCTTTTCTCGGCGCATATCTAGTCCAAGGGCAAGGCCTCTAAAGTGCTGCATATCTGGTTTTTTTGCAAGGTCAGAAAATTCCTTGATGAGTGTGGGAGGAAGGCCGTTCGCAGTGAAGAAATTCAAATCCTCAAAAACTTGCAAAGCGGTACTCATCCCCGCACCAGAAAGCCCATTTATAAGAAGAATTGGTTTTGCTGTTTGCTGTATTTGTGTGTTCACACTGTTTATTTTATCTGACATACGGAGTGCATCCATTAAATATGTTGCGGGGAGGGGCTAGACTCTTTGATAAAGAATAAGGAGCAATATTTCTATTACTCCTTATATATATGGAATTTTAAATTAAACTATAGGATCAATGATTCCAAATTCACCGTTCTTTTTGCGGTAAATGACATTAATGCGATCAAGTTCTGCGTTAATGAAAACTAAAACTTCATTGTCATTTTGTTGCAATTGCATGATAGCTTCATCGATATGCAACGGTTTTGGTGCGAAGTTTTCCGTACCATTAACCACTTGAGTTCCATTTTCTTCTTGCAACTCATACGTATAAACATCAAAATTAACGTTATCACGGCTTTTTCTGCGATTGGATTGTCCCTTGTCTGCTGACTTACGAACTTGTGATTCGATCTTATCAGTTACAAGGTCAATGCTTGCATACATGTCGGAAGATTGGTCCGTTGCGTTAATATTCAAGCCTTCACCTGAAAGCTGTACTTCAACGATTTGGCGAAATTTATCAACAGCTAAAACAACTTGCATGGTGAGTGCTGGAGACTTACCAAGAAAACGTCCCACTTTTTCAAAGCGACGTCTTGCGTATTTCTTGAGATGCTCGGAGGGGTCAAAATTCTTAAAAGTAAAATCAATATTCATAAAAACCTCCCTGTAACAGATAATTTCAACTTATTAAATAAGTTCTAAGTCTATTAATACAATATATAAAATTTTTTGTCGATAATTTTTTGCGAAATTCAGAAAATAAAGCAATTAAATTGGGAAAAAGAAAAAGCACTTTGAAAACTTATGCAGGATTTTCCTTATTCTCTTTGACTTTCTTCCATGATTTTTCTTCTCCTCTTAGAAGGCGTTTTATATTGGCCCTATGGGTGAAAACGACGAGAACAAGCATAATGAGAGAAAGAGGAATCCACTCTGTTGCGCCAAAAACGTAATATAAAACGGGCAAAATCGTATAAAGAGTTAATGCGCCTGCGGAAACGTAACCGCTGGCAAGAATAGCAACAACGCAAATAAAAGCGCCGCATAAAAGGGGGATAATAGCAAGAGGGATAAGTACACCAATGCCTGTGGCAACTCCTTTCCCACCATGGAAACCGAGAAACGGTGATTTTATATGCCCAAGAACTGCCGCAAAAGCACAAGCACTTTGAACCCATGAATATTCACTATGGGGAAAAAGAAGGAGGCTTACATAAACAGGAATTGTGCCTTTGAGTATATCGCATACTAAGGTTAAAATACCGCAAGGAAGACCGCATAATCTACAAACATTTGTTGTCCCTGGGTTTTTACTCCCTTCTTTACGTGGATCTATGCCTTTAAATACTTTTGAAATGATGACAGCAAACGGTAAAGAACCAGAAAAAAAGCTGACGAGTATCCATAGATATTCCATATTATATCCTCAATTTAGGTAAAAAAAACGTGCAAGATGTTGATTGGATTAGTGAGCTCATTGCTTGTTGTATTCTATATATGCTTAGTTCTTTTGCTCTTGTTGTTCAGCTTTTGGTAGAAGCAAGTCTTCCATGAAGCTTAGGATTCGGTCATCTAAACGGGGCGTTGTTATAGGGTTTTGAGATTCAGCTGTAGGGGCGTTCGTCTTTTCGTCAGCATTTTCGCCCATATTTTCGATACTATTTTTATCAGCAGCTTTGTTAGTATTCCCGTCTGTATCTTCGCTTAATTCACTATCTATCGCAGTATTTTGTGGGGCTTGCTGAGGAGCATTTTCACTCAGAGGAGGCATTTGCTCAGTTATTGTGTCTGTGCTTGATTGTATGTCTAATTCTTTATCCATTACTTGTTCTTGTATTGCTGCGCCTGTATTTGATGGTATATTTAGTTCCGTCTTTTGCTCTGCATTTTGCTTTATAGGAAGATTGTTGGGGGTGGTATTTGGGTTTTGCACAGTGGAAGGCGTGCCAGAGATATCTAATATATCCGATTCACTAGGTGCATCTGATTTTTCAGGCTCATTCACGACACCTGCGTTTTCAGATTCACTTGCTATTCCTAAGCCATTTTCCATGTCCGATTCAGATGCCTTAGTTGTGTTTGGCATTTTAGTTTTATTGGGTACTTCGGTTTTATTTGGCATTTCAGGGCTTTCTACGCTCTGCTGTGAGTCTCTTTGTGTTTCGCTTTGTGTTTTTGTGCCATTTGTATTACTTGTAGTGCTTGTCTCACTTATATCGTTTGTATTGGTTTCTATGCTTGTATTTTCTTGCACGTCACCGCTTACGAATGTAGAATTATTGTTTTTAAATTGATTATCTGTGAGCTGAGGTGCTTCCCATAGAGTGAGAACAATTTCTTGGCTTTCAAGCCATTGGCTTTGTATTATCCGCGAGTAGTTTTGATTGGCCAATATTTCCCATCTATCCATGGGTATTGCTAAAATTACTTTTGGGTGTGTGCTAAGAAAGTGGTTGAGGTCAGCAATATTTCTAATGCTATAAATAGTATCTTGAGGATATATTTCTTTATGTTGCGCAGTATTATAGTAATAAGTATAGACATTTGGGTAAATGGCAAAACTTGCAGGAACATATCCTTTTTCTTTATACTCAGCGAAAATCTCGCCCTGAGCTTTGGGGCTGAGTATGGAGTCGAGCTGTGGAGCAACAAGCATATGAAGTGGTTGTATGCTGATAATAAGCCCCAAAGTATAAAGAAGGAGTGAGCCCCCCGCAAAACTGCGACGAGTAAAGCGCCACAAGCCAAGGGCAAGAAGTGTAAATAAAGCTCCCACAACGACAAGTCCAAAATAGGTATTGGTTGTTGCTACGTTTATGTATGTAGGGATTTCTTTTGGAATAAGCCATATTTTTGGAAGGTATCTAAAAATATAGGCATGGAATTCGAAAAGAATGAAGAAAGTACCCACAACAAAAAGAAGGGCTGCAAGCACGCCAAAGAAAAGTCTACTGCGTTTTGGACTGAGGTTAAGTAGCGCTTTTGCTGATAAAATAGCCAAAACAGGTAGAAGAGGCATAAGATAAACGCCATCTTTTGTGCCCATAAAGGAAAGTAAGAGAAGGCCGGAAATAAGAAGCGAAAGAAGCCATGCAGAAGAGGTGTTTTCCTTGCGAGTTCTAATAATTGTTGGAATATCTTTTATTCGCTTCCACCAATTTACAAAAGGCAGAAGAAGAATCCAAGGCAGAAAAACAAGCGGTAGAGCAATAGAGTAGTACCAAAAAGGCTTGATGTCGGCTTGTTCTGGGGAAAATTGTTCAATAATTTGGCTTTGGATTATAGCTCCTATGTATTCGCCTTGATCGCTCATATAAAGATACGCTAACCAACCAAAAATAATAAGAAGGAAAAGGCTAAAGCCTAAAAGTCCGTCGCCACTATTAAGTTTTCTTGGTTTTCCGCTCCATATAAGATAGAAAATACTCGCAACAAAAACCATAATAACGGTAAAAGGCCCATTCACTAAAGTGCTTGCTGCCATGAAAATAAAAGCAAAACAGAGCCAAATAAAGCCATTTTGTTTATTCCATCCACGATAAAAGCATAAGAGAGAAATATTAATAAAAGAAGTATAAAGCAAATCCATACGGCTGTAATTACTGAGCCCTATAAAGAAAAAGGTCGATAAGCAAATAAGCCCAGCGGCAAACGCAATTTGTTTATTGAAGCCAATCCCTCGAGCGAGGAGCCATGTGCTGCTCACGAAGAATAAGGCAAAAAGAGTGGAGGCGCCAAAAAATGCGAGGGGCATATCCACCTGAGGAATAGCGTCAATAGCCCAAATACAAAGAAAGTAAAGCGGGCCAACTTCACCAAAGGGCGCACCGTTGAGTGTGAGGTGTAAAAAATTCCCACTGGTGACCATATTCATATACACTTCAGCAAGGCGCACTTCTTCGGAAAACCAAAAATCTCTTGGGAAAAAGAATTGTTGAGTGCAGACAGCCAAGGTCAATAATAAAAGTATGGGTAAGGCCACTTTTGAGCATATTTGAAACGCTTTTTCTGCAAGGCCCGCTTCTTGTATGCTGGCAGGGAGAATTTTCTTTGTGCTTGATTTTTGAGGTGTATGCTGTTTTTTTTCTGTTTTTATTTGGGCTTCTGTGCTGCTGTCTGTGCTATTGTGTATGGCTTGCACGGGCTTGTCAGCTTGATTTGTTTCGCTTTGATTATTATCTTTACCATGACCAGATGTTGTCGTGTTGGAATCGTCCTGTTCTTTTTCTGTGGCAGTAAGTGAATCTAGGTTTGTAGAATTGTGTGGAGTATGATTTTTATCTTTAGTCTCTTCTTCCGTAGAAGCGTTTTCACTATGTGAAGTATTATGACTCATAGGCGGGGTATCAGTGCTGCTATCTTTATTCTCAAAATTTATATCATGTGACATGGAAGTGAAGAGGGACTCTTTCTGCATGCTGTCGCTATCATTACTATGATTGGCATCATTACTGTCTGTGCTGTCTGTGCTGTCTGTGCTATCTGTACTGTCTGTACTGTCTGTACTGCCTGTGGTACATGGCATGCCAATTGTATTTGCCGTATCCGTTGTATTTTCCGTGTCTTGCATACCAATGGCATTTGGCATGTGAGTATTTTCAGTGCTGAAGACTTGGCTGTTTTCGATGTCTGATGAGGTCATTTCTGATATGAAAGTATTTGCAGGGACTTCTGTGTCAGTGCTAGAATCAGCGTCAGGTTCAGAGCCAGCGATAGTACTTGAATTTTGATTCGTATTTGAAAGATTTTGTAATTTTGCGTTCAACTCGGCAATTTTCTCATCAGGAGTGCTTTCATGGGAATTTGCGTCATTTGTATGTATATTTTTATTAATCATTACATGTGCCCTTTTGTCTTTCCTGTGGAAAATGAGATATCTTTGAAAGAGATATGTTTATTATAGTATTTTGTTTGTTTTGTCATTAAAAGGCTTTTATGATTTTAAATTGAAAAGTATAACGTGGCAAATAAAGAAATACGTAACAACCTGTAAGTAATGAATAATTTTAATAATAAAGATATGATAAGCGTCTTCATCTAATTTATTTTCATTTTATAGATTTATTGTCTTGTCAGTTTGTGATGTCCTATTATATAAGAAAGTGAGTATTAGTTCATATTGACAAATTATTTTAAGGATAGACGTTTGAATATTTTACAACGAAACATATCTTTTTTCCTTTTGCTTTTTCTTGGAATTTTCCTTCCTGTTGATGAAGTGATGGCTAAGTACAATGTTGGCTATCGTTCTCTTTCGATGTGGAATCAAAAAGAAAATATGCGTATTGATGTCGCTGTTTGGTATCCCACAACGCGCAATCCCCGTGAATTTAGACTTGCTGAGTATGTTGTTTTTGCTGCAAAAGATGGGGCTATATTAAATGTGATTGATGAAGAAATTGCAGCGCCTTTTTATGCAGAAAGGGATAGTGTTCGTGAAAAAGCCAAAAAAGAAAATAAAACCCAATGGGAAATAAACCAAGAACTGAGAAAAGTTCCTTTACCGCATATCAATTACCCTCTTATTGTTCTTTCGCACGATTCTGGCGCAACTAGGCATAGTAATCATCCCATTGCGATGGAACTTGTACGCCAAGGATTTATTGTTGCCATGCCCATGCATATTGGGGACAATGCTATCCAAATGCCTCTTCTCAACTCAGGCAGAGCCCTCATTAACCGAGCAAGACAAATTTCTGCTACACTTGACCTTTTGTTATCGCATAAGGTTTTTTCCAATTATATCGATGTAGATCACATGACCTTTCTTGGTTTTGGTAGCGGAGGAACTGCGGGACTTCTTTTAACGGGCACTGATTTTGATATGGATTTGTGGAAAAACTATTGTTCGCAAGAAAACACGGCGGCAGAAAATCTTTCAACACCCGTTCTTTTAGATAAAAATGATATAAATCAAACAGATGAGATAGATAATTCGTACGGCGAACTGTTCTTAGACGATATTCTAAATGGGCAAGCATACGAACAGAATGACTTAGAAACGCAGCCAAAGGCATTAGCAACGCTAGACCCTTTGGATTTTGCCTTCGATCCTACAAATAAGGACAACCCCTATTGTTTAGAACCTCTTTATTCAAAGATGGCTGTTACTATCAATGGCTTACGTGATTATTTTTCGTATAAGCGCACAACAAATTTCTTTTACGAAAATATATCAGTAGTGAGAAAAGAAATCGAAAAAGAAGCGGAAACAATCATTAATAAAAAGTTGTCTGATTTTAAACGAATAAATTCAGGTCTTTATTATGATATTTCGTCTCCGCCCTTTATCCTGCCGTATTTTCCTGCCTTTCGGTTTGACAAGCCTTTACTTGATAAACGCTTTGAGCGTATGATTTTTGTTTCTCCTGGTTACGCTGCATTATTTGATAGAGAAAAATTAGCTCTTATTGATAAACCCGTTCTATTTGTTGGCTTAGAAGAAGATAAAATAAATTATCCACAGTATCAAAGCGAGGTATTCTTTTCTGCCATGGGAGAAAAGTATGCTAAGCATGAGCTTATCAGTGGCACGGATATTTGGGGATTACAAGCTCTTTGTCACGAGGAAGATGCGCTTGTGGAAATATGCCAGAGTGTATCTGATGAGGATCGAATTGATTTAGTGGAAGAGCTTACGGATATAGTCTTGGACTTTGTGCCACCCTTTAGAGGGAAGTAGATTGCATAGGCTTTAGGGTAATAAGCATCATTCCCTTTTGCGTTTTTTGGGAAGTTAACTTTCCACCTTGGCTCTCTATTTGCGTATTTACTCATTTCTTTGTAAACGAAAACCTTTGGTCGCCTCTGGTAGGCAAGTCCCTAGATTAGCGGTATATGAGGTTTCCAAAGGACATCATGTCCTTTGGCGGAGGGTTTGGGAGGCAGAGCCTCTCAAATAGGAATGAGAGTGATATTTATTTTTTATCAGAATGAGAATGATATTTATTTTTTATCGGAATGAGAATGATACGTATTTTTTAAATGATACTTAATTTTTTAGGGGAAGAAAATCTTTTTAACAAAGCTTTTCTTCCCCTAAAAAAATAACCACATATAAATATTATTATTTGATTTTTTGAGATGCAATGGTTTTACCAACGCCAAAGGCTTTTGCCTTGAAAGAACCAAGGCCCCAGTATTCACGTAGTAGCGGAATATAACAAGCAATATCCATTATGGTTGGGTTTGGCATTCCTGCTTCATCGAGACAGGATTCTTTGATTTTAACGTCCATAATCTCGCCTATAAAGAGGGTATGTGTACCGACATCGTGGTGTTGCATGAGCTTCATTTCCAAAACGACAGGACATTCTTTTATATACGGCGCATCAACGTGTTCGCCTGTTTCTGCGTGTAAGCCGCATTGTGCTATTTTATCTTCATGTTCCCCAGAAAATATTCCTGCGTAATCTACCTCAGCGAGTAAACTTGTATCGGGGATATTTATGGTAAATGCTTTGTGTTCCAAAATAGATTTATGGGTATGGCGTGCCTGACGAATGGCGACAAGCATGGCTGGAGGCTGTGCAGAGCATAGTGTTGCCCATGCTGCTGCCATGATGTTTGGCTTTCGCAAGTCTTCACCCGTGCTTTCCTGCTTCTCAGATTTACTATGAGAATAGGTACCCACTAAAAAAATAGGACAGGGAAGTACAAAGTTTTGTGGTCCGATGGATTTAAATTTTATACTTTGATCTGCCATATTACCTTCCTTTCTTATTATTTTGTACGATCAGTCAATACGGATAACGCCATAATGGTGTTTGCGTATGTACTTGAATAGTTGTATCTTTTTAGAACTTTTAGTTTTTGCGCCATGGTGGGGTTTGCTGTGTTTAAGCCATGTTTATAAAGAAAATTGGCAACACTGATAATACCATCTGCTGGTGTAAAGAGATTGATAATACCATCATCATTTCCATCTACTGCGTAGTGTGGGATATTTGTTGGCATAAATTGGCCAAAGCCCAAAGCCCCATAAATGGAAGAAGGAAGTGTTACTGGATTAATGTCATTTGCTCGGCAATAAAGAAGCAAGGCTTCTAATTCTTTATAAGACCAATCCGACTTTTCTTTCATTTTTGTGAGAATCCACTGCTTTTTTTCTTGAGCCCTTGGAAGTTTTGTTGTGTAATTTGGTATTTGTTCAAAGCGTGTGGAGTTTGACATACTTGCGAGATTGATGAGAGGGCTATGCTCTCCAAGGTAATCACCGTGTTTTGTTTCAACATAAATAAGTGCAGAAACAAGTTCTGCACTTATTTTATATTTTTCCTCAACACGGGCAAAAGCTTCTTTGTTTTCATTAATAAAATCTCGGCATTTTTGAGCGTTTGCTTCGGTGACATAGTCTTTATACCAAGGGCGTGGAACTCCTGTAGTATTTGGGCTCGTGTCTTTTACTGGCGGGGTTTTAGATGGGGTTCTTTTTCTAAAAGAATTATTGTATAATTCTCGAATTTTGATTCCCATGGGCTTTTGTGAAAATTGACCTTCTAATTGCATGAAATAGCTGTCAATATCATCCCCATATATGCCATCTTCTTTGAGGCGATTGTAAAGGTCATACCATTCAGAGTCTTCTGTAATAGTCCATTTTACTTGTTCAATATTTTGAGTTGGAGCAAGGATTTCTTTTTCTTGGCTTTGTTCAGTTAAAGATTCTTCTGTATTTTGGTTCTTTATGTTTTCTAAATCAGAAGAAGTCTTTTCGTCCTTTATAGACGGCTGTGTTTGTATATCGTTTTTCTTTGGCTCATTCTTTTCCGTTTTTGCGGTACAAGCCACAACGATAAGGCATATAAAAACCAAGGAAATCTTTACTAATATTGCTTTCATTTATGTTTTCCACGTAACATTGAGATTGATAGAGTCTATTAAAACTTATGGAGAACCCAAGAGAGTTTTCCAATTAATTTTTCACGCAAACTTTCTAAGCTTATTTTACTAGAAGGAAACTTATTTTGTTCAAAACAAAGAATATACATTTCATCCTCTGTGTCCTGAATAAGTCTTCTAAATATAATGCCTTCTGCTGCTGTGTGAAGCGCATAAATCTCACCAGAAATAATGGGGATATCGTTGCTTGAATCTTTCTTTGTGCTCACACCAAGGAGACAGGGCTTTGAAAGCACAGGTTCCATGCCGGTTGCATTATAGGAAAAAACAAGGTCGGAATTTTTTTGTAATGTGCGAGGTAAGATGGTTTCTTCAATAGTGACAAAGTAGAGTTTTCCATCTTTTAAAGTACATTTTGTTTCAAATACTGGTGCTATAAAGCCAAGTGCTTGTGTATCTTCTTGAAGGCTCATCATGCTATGCTTGCCAAGCTCTGGTAGAGAACGCATGAGAATGGGCTCTTTTTTATGGCGTAGCCAATCAGGGTTTACACCGAATTTGTCATAGAGTTTAACCAACCAATCAGAAGGTATTGATTGCCTTCTTTTTGCGTCAGAGATGCTCGACTGACTTATCTCAAGTACATTTGCTAATTCTACTTGTGTTTGTGAATTAGAGACAAATAAAATTCTTTTATAAATGTCATCAAAACTGTCCATAATTACTCCATATATTATATGTCCTTGTTTTACATTTTGTGTAAAACATGACGAGATATTTAAAAAGAAGAATTGGTTTTATGCAAAACCAATTCTTTAAAACTATTTTACAGATTCAAAAAGAGGATTATCTTGCGTAATAACTATACGTGTATTATCTTTGAAAGATTTCTTCAGTGCATCTAAGCTACGCTGAAATGCAAAAAATTCTGGTGATTTTGAGAAAGCCTCTGCAAAGATTCTTGCTGCTTCTGCATCACCTTCCCCCATAAGTATTTGTGAGGTTTTTGCTGCTTCAGCTAAAACAATGGATCTTTCTTTGTCTGCGGTTGAGCGTATTTTTGTAGATTCTTCTGAACCTTCTGACCTGTATTGTCTTGCTTGACGTTCACGTTCTGCTCTCATGCGTTCAAAGATAGCTCTTTGGTTTTCTGGTGGTAAATCCGTTCGTCTGATGCGAGCATCAACAACTTCAATACCATATTGTGTCATAAGCGCAGACGCTTCTTTAGTAACAGAGTCCATAATGGCTGTTCTCTCACTAGACACAACTTCTGTAAGTGTATATCGACCTACATGGGATCGCATTTGTGAAAAAACGACACTATGCAATCTTTTTTGGGCATTATCAATAGTACGAACTGTTCTGTAAAAGGTGAGCGGATCTACGATACGCCATCTTGCATAATAGTCGAGAACTATTGTTTTAAGGTCGCTAGTGAATGCTTCAGCAGATACGGCATCATAGTCAAGGATTCGCGCATCAAAGCGTACGACATTGTCAATAAACGGAACTTTAAAATGTAATCCTGGGTAATAAATACGATCTTTAGGATTACCAAGTTGTAGCACGAGGGCCTGTTCTGTTTGGTGCACAGTGAAAATACTTTGGCTTGCGATTGCTATAAATAAAAAGGCTATTAAAAATAATACTGTTTGTTTAGGTTTCATTATCTACCCCCTCTAGCAGTAGAGCGAGATTGTATATTGTTAGCTGTCATGGACGTATCAGCCGTAGGCGCTGTATTTGTCGCTTGTTGTTCAGTAGAACGTGTTGTTTGATTTATGCTGCTTGTAGGGCCTAGTGGTAAAAAAGGCAATACTTGTTGGCTCATGCCAGCAGGCAAAACAACTTTGTCTATATTTGGGTTATCGAGTAATTGTTCCATAGTTTCAAGGAGTAGGCGTTTTTTTGTTACGTCTTTGGCCTTGTTATATTCTGTTAGTACAGCGAGGAAACGAGAAGTTTCACCTTCAGCATTACGAATACGTGTTTGCTTATAGGCTTCTGCTTGGTTTATTTTTTCCGCCGCACTACCTTGTGCTTTTGGTAGAATATCACTGCGATATGCTTCTGCTTCGTTGGTTAAACGTTCTCTATCTTCGCGGGCACTTGCTACGTCTTTAAACGCATCACGCACAGGCACAGGTGGTTGCACGTCTTGCATTTGCACGGCAACAACTTGAATACCAACTTCATAGTGGTCTAGAATGTTTTGTAAAAGGTCTTCAACATTCGCTTGGATTTGGTTACGTCCAACAGTGAGTGCATTATCAAGCATTGTTTTACCAATAACTTCACGCATCGCTGCCTCAGCCGCCTTTTTAACCACATTGTCAGGTTGCGCAACTTTATAAAGATAGTCCACAACGCCGTCAGGTTTTATGTAATATTGGATAATAAATTGAATATTTACAATATTTTCATCACCAGTCAACATAGAAGCTTCATCGTTTACGATATTCGCCCCTCTGTTGAAAGAGGAATTTGTGTTTTGGCTTTCTTGTCCAACAACAATTTGACGCACTTGAGTTACTTTTGGTAGCGCGACAGATTCAATTGGAAAAGGTAAGTGATAATGCATACCCGCATCAAGCGTTCTATTATACGCACCAAAGCGTAAAACAACACCAGATTCATCAGGGCGTACAATAAAGATACCAGATGCTAACCATAAAAGAGCCACTGCGATAATAATCCATTTTGCCGCTGGCACATTTAGATTATTGATCATTTCGCGAGGGTCTTTGCCTGCGCCAAAAGGATGAGGCCGTTTGTTGTTATTATTTCCACCACCGCCGAAGCCAAAAGGACGTTCGTCTTTTTCATTGTCTTCTGATGGTTTATTATCGTGATTACGCGAGTTTTTATTGTCTTGCGTCTTTTTGCCTTTGCCGTCGAAGCCACCTGGTTGGTGGTTTCGTTTTTCTTGTAGTTTGTCCCAGTCCCAGTTCATAATAATTAAATAGGCATTTTTGCCATTTGGTCAAGGTGAGTGAATAAAATAATTCATTAAAACTGTAAATTTCTATACTGGTAACAATAAAACTGTCTTTTATTATTTCAGATTTTTATTATCAACGTGCATACAGAAGTTAATTACAAGAAATTGCAGAAAAAAGAAAGTATTTTTTTTGAAATTCATTGCTATTGTGTGTGTTATTTTGTGATAGTTTTAAGTGCTTTTGTTATTTGCATAAATTTTACAGATTCAATAGGGAAAGGGAGGTGATAATGTGTGCCGTTGCTAAGTGTTCGATTATACTTGTCAAAACGTGAAACAACTGCAACTTCACCCGAGTGTACGTTAAAAATACCTGAAGCTAGCCACAAGAGGGCAAGGGCCATAATAATCCATTTTTTTTCTAGTGTTGTAGAATTCTTTACTCTTTTTTTTAAGTTTTTTCCAGCACCAGAGGCAAGGGAGGCTTTGTTTGTGTCCATAATTTCTCCAAAAAGATAATAAATTATTATCTCTTAACGCTGTATAATAATGTCTACTGAGAGCTAAATATAAGAAATTGTAAAAAAGATAAAGACTTTTTTGTCCTCCCTCATGGCACCCTAAAAACTGATAAAGTATATCACCTTGACGGAATAGTATAAAATATCTACTTTATCGAGAAAGGGAAAAGTCAAATAACTCTTCCTAGAGTAAATGAGAAACACAGCCTAAAGAGGGGGTTTTATGGACGCAAATGCGGTTGGTGTGGTTGTTCTTAGCTATAAAGATTATGAAGATTCAATAGCTTGCTTGCGTCATTTGCATGCTCAGTGTGAAATGCCACGGCGTATAGTGCTTTGTGATAACGGTTCAGGCAATGAATTTGTTGATGCTATTTTAGCTGAATGGGAAAAGATTGCTCGTGAAAAGGGCATGGAAAAACCTGTTGAAGTTTTTTCTGGTGATAGCTCTGGTGCGCCCTTGGTTTTGCTACGTAATGAAGAAAATTTGGGCGTTGGCGGTGGTATGAATCAAGCCCTGCGTTTTTTATTATATGACCAAGAATGTGAAGCATTTTGGGTTTTACACAATGATACCTTGCCAGAACCCTACGCTTTATCCGCACTTTTAGCTCATCTAGAAGAAGAAAGCACGAAGAATATCGGGCTTGTCGGTTCAACGCTGATTTTTGCGAGAAGTGACCTGCAGGAATGTGCGGGTGGCGGAACGTGGAAAGGCATGACGGGTAAAAGTAAATTGCTCGATTCTGGCTTTGATAAATTTGCCCACACAGATCAAAAAGATGTTGTGGCAAAACTTGACTATATTAATAATGCCTCCTGCCTCATTACTCGAAAACTCATTGATAGTATAGGGCTTTATGACGAACGCTTCTATTTATTTTATGATGATGTGGATTATGGTCTACGGGCAAAAAAAGCAGGATTTTCTTTAGGGTGGGCTCATGGCTCCCATGTGCGGCATCATGCTCCCCATGGGGAAATACTGACTCCTATGCTGAGCTTGACCGAAGCACCAGAACTCAGCGCTGATGCTCAATATTTTAAGATACGGAATCGCTTTTATTTATTGCGCAGGGAAAAACCATGGGCTTTGCTGATTGCCTTACTTGCCTTGCCTTTTTCTTTTTTTCATAAGCCACATGGCGAACAAAGAAGATCTTTTCGCTTGCTGTTTAGAGCTGCCTTTGATGGTATGCGGCGTAGAATGGATAGAAAATACAAAACGTCGGTATAAGAATAACTCATTGATTTTTAAATATAATAATTTTGAATCAATGAGTTATATATTTTCTTTTTTATTCTTGGAAAAGAGCGGTTGACATGTATCGTTCACCAAGGTCTGAAGCTATGGTGATAATATTTTTCCCCGCAAATTCAGGCCGACCAGCGAGCATGAGGGCTGCAAAAACATTTGCGCCTGTTGAAATACCTGCGTTGATGCCTTCTGTTTCTAAAAGAAGTTGCGCTGTGTTGATAGCGTCTGTCGTGCTGGCTTGTAAAACTTCACTTATGAGAGTGGTGTCCATAACTTCAGGAATAAATCCAGCTCCTATGCCTTGAATACCATGCGGTGCAGGCTCTTTACCAGAAAGAACGGCAGACTCAGTAGGCTCTACAGGACATAAATATACACGGGGAAAAAGTTCCTTCAAATAACGCCCTGTTCCTGTGAATGTTGCTCCAGAACCTACGCCTGCAATAAAAGCATCTATATGTATACCTCGTTTATTAGCAGCTTTCACAATTTCAGGCCCCGTATTTTCATAGTGAACTCTTGGGCCATCGGGGTTAGTGAATTGATTAGGGCGAAAAGCATTTTTAGATTGCGCCATTAAATCATCTGCCATGCTAAGCGCACCTTTCATGCCAAGGCTTGCAGGACTGAGTAATAATTTTGCACCAAAGCCTTTGATTAATTTTCTGCGCTCAAGGCTTGCAGATTCAGGCATACAAACTTTCAGTTTAAGATCAAATTGCTTACAGACAAGCGCAAGCCCAATGCCTAAATTTCCGCTAGACGCCTCAATGACTGTCCCCCCAGGGAGGAGGTCACCACGTGCAAGGGCTTGTTTGATATAAGCGTAGGAAGCTCTATCTTTGACGGAACCGCCAGGGTTAAACATTTCCATTTTAACGTAGATATTAGCCCCTGCGTCTTTGGATAGGGTTTTGAGAAAGACAAGGGGGGTATTCCCTATGGTGTTTAGTATGCTCATGTTCCTTCCTTTTATATTAGTCTTGTGCTTACGATGTCGCTACTTTTAAAATACGCTTCTCAATGTCAAATAATACTAGTAACCTAAAGGATCTTTACTTTATATCATCTTTTGTGAACATGCGCCATGCCACAGAATCACCTTTCACTTCGGGAACAACGTCGAGGAGGGGCTTATTGTTCCAAAAATACATCATGCTTTTATCGGGGGCGACGTGACATTTCATGGATTGCGCGATTTCTTCTGGGTTTAGTTTTTTAACATCAATGCCGAGTTCGTATAATTGCTCTTTTAAAAGCTCTTCTACTCTTTGCGCTACTTGAGCGTTTGGACCTGGTATATTGTTTCTGTCTGTTGGTATATCACCCGATAGCGTATCTGATAGATTATCAGTTATATTATTTTGGGAATCCTCAGATGGATAATTTTTGGTATTCATAGGTATATTCTTTTCGTTTATATTATTTGTATAGTGTAAGGATTTTACGCCTCTATTATACTGGAAGGCAAAATAAAATTCAACAAATGTTTTGAGGGAAAAGGGATTTTTCTTAAAGACGGGCAAAAGCGGATTAAGAAATCTTAGCCCGTTCGTGCACCAAGTTAAGCGAGATTTATATCTTTGCCCCAAAAATTTGTATGCCAATCTTCAAAATCTTTCTGAGCTCTTTCTGCCATAAGTTCTTTTCTGTTTCTTTTCTTTGCTTTTTCGTCAAGGGTTGGCATAAGTCCAAAGTGTAAATTGGAAGGTTGATAGCTTTTTAGTTTTGTATTTTTTAAGTGTGCGAGTAGTGCACCCATGGCGGTGGTATCTGGTGGAGTCTCTAGTTTCTTCTCAAGGATTTTTGATGCTAAAGAGAGGGCTACCCAAAGTCCGCAAGCTGCAGATTCAACATATCCTTCAACGCCTGTTATTTGCCCTGCAAGAATAATATGTTCATGACCACGTATGGCGAGGTCTTGGTTTAGGCAAATAGGGGCATTTACAAAAGTATTGCGATGCACGCTGCCATGACGCAAAAACTCTACATTCTCTAAACCAGGTACCAGTCTAAATACTTTATCTTGCGCTGGGTATGTCATTTTTGTTTGGCAGCCAACTAGATTGAAAGCGTATGTATTAGCACTTTCTGCTCGCAATTGTAAAATGGCGTAAGCTCGTCTTCCTGTTCGAGGGTCTGTAAAACCAACGGGTTTGAGTGGGCCAAAGGTGAGGGTGCGCTCTCCTCTTTCTGCCATGGTTTCAATGGGCATGCAGCCCTCAAAGTGGAGTTCTTTTTCAAAATTATGAGACGCAGTTTTCTCTGCATCGAGAAGAGCTTGATAGAAAATATCGTATTCAAATTTATGCATGGGGCAATTGAGATAGTCGCCTTCGTCTTCTTCGGTAGCCGTAATGGTAGCAGTAGTGGTAGTGGTAGCTGTAGTAGCGCTGTCGTCGGCATTACTTTCTGCAAGAGCTTGCTCTTTGAGCGCTTGTCTTTCTGCATGCATTTTTTCACGCCATTGGCTTGATAATTCTTCACTTCTTGCTATTTCATCGTTATACGGCGGAGGCGGAATATTATCGTAACGAGAACCCCTAAAAATAATATTCATATCGAGGGAATCTGCTAGAACAATAGGTGCAATGGCATCATAAAAATAGCAATAATCTGAACCGATTGCGGAAAAAAGTGACGTGGCGAGCGCTTCAGAAGTCAAAGGGCCAGAAGCAATAACAACAAATTCTGCTTCCTCCTCTTTTCGTAGTGTTTCTATTTCATCAAGGCTTTTAATCTCACGTCGTTCTGTGCTTATGAAAGGATTTTCTGCTATCGACTCGGTAATGCGCTGGGAAAAAAGTTCTCTATCGACGGCTAACGCCTTTCCTGCTGGCACACGAACTTCTTCGGCAAATTGCATAAGAGGGCTATTTAGGGCTCTCATTTCTTTTTTAAGTATCCCTACACCGCTACTTTGTGGGCCGTCTGCTTTATCAGATCGAAAAGAGTTTGAGCAAACAAGTTCGCCTAATTTCTCGCTGAGGTGGGCAGGGGAGTAAGTGTGTGGTTTTTGCTCGTAAAGTTTAACATGTATGCCATAATGGGCCAAAGTAAGTGCGCATTCACAACCTGCTAGGCCGCCACCGATAATAAGAACTGTGTTTTTCATAAAAATCCTTCGATATTTTAATGGAATAAATTATTCTAATTTATTCACTGTGTGATAAGGTATAGGTATCTTTTGTCATAAAGCTACAGAAGAGAGCAATAAAAGCGCATACAAGTACGAGAGAGCAAGCAATTTTATAGGAATCGACAGTGTTTATTCCTTGCGATAAAGAATAACTGAGTAAGAAACCAAAAAAAACTTGCATAAGGGCTGTCCAAATAGGGTACAGCATATTGAAACAGCCAAGAGCTGTCCCCGTAAGGGAAGAGGGGAAGGTTTCTTTTACCATGGTATTACAGATATTTGATCCTGCCACACCGCTCATCATCATAAAAGCAAGAATGATATTAAATACATAGTTGAGGTGTCCTGCTCCAAAGACAAGCATGAACGCCGAGACAAGAAAATTGATAGTGATGAAGATAAGTACTTTTTTGCGGCTTTTGAAAACAATATCTGAAAGAAATCCTACAGAGGCTTGAACGCCAATAAAACCAATGCCTGCAAGGGAAATAATGTATGAGGCTTCAAGGACGCTATAATTTGCAGTATCGGCAAAATAGGGAACGAGCCACAAAGTTACCATCACGTAAATGGAGCCTGTTGCAAACATTTGCCACATACACATAGGCCAAAATTCAGGACACTTTAAGACGATGAGAATGCCCTTGAAGCTTTGCTTGAAGGAGGCAGGGGGACGAGTTTCGTTGAGGGCTAAAGGCGATTTTTCTGGAACAAGGAAGTACCAAAAAAAAGTAAGGAGTAAAATGAGTATTCCCATGCCTGCCATTGATCCACGCCATGAAAAAAGCCCAATGACAAAGACAAGCGGAAAGCCAGCCAAAACAGGGCCAAATTCACTTATGGCACAGAGAATACTATTCGCTCGTGCGAAGGTTTGGGGGGTGAACCAGAGGCTCACCATGGTGATGGATACCACCGATAAAGAAACCCCGATACCGATGAAAAAGCGTGCAATAATAACTTGTTCAGCCGTTTGGGAGAAAGCAAAGGCGAGAGTAGCTATACCTGCTATGAGAGTGAAAACAATAAGTACTTTGCGTGGGCCAAACATATCAGCAAGAACACCCGCAGGCAATTGCATAAAACCATAGGAAACCATGGTAGATGCGCTTACAAGCCCAAGGGTACTCGCATTAAAGGCGAAGTCTGTTATGAGGTGTTCTGATAAAACGGCAGGGCTACTGCGTGCCATAAGACTTATCACATAGCCAACAGAGCAAAGCATCAGAACAAGAAATTGCTTCTTCATGGTATTGTCTTTTTTTGAACGTGGAACAGGCTGTTTTCTTGCGTGTATACACATTCATTTTGAAATTTAAAAGTCTGAAAACAAAGGCATGGATAAAACAAAGGAATTTCAAATAATCAAAATTGTTAGAACGGAACGACTTCACCCATTTGCGCAACTTCTCGTAGAAGCTTTAAAGACTCTTGCGCTTCAATGGGATCTAAAATACGAAGGATAAACCCTGCGTGTACGATAACGTAGTCGCCAATTTTTGGTGCTTCTTCAAGGAGCATTGTGGAAACATCCATAAATGTTTCTCCTTCTCCTAAACGGATTCGTGCTATCTCATCGCCAACCATTTCTGTGACACAAGCGGGTACAGCTAAACACATATATTCTCCTAAGGGATTCTATTCTATAATGTTTTTCAATGTTTTGCATGTTCTTTTTGAGAGGTTTACCTCTTTTGGTAAAAATACCTATGCAGAAGTTTGTCTTATACATTAAAAGTAAAAGAATATCAAAGTAAATAAAACGGGCTAGGAAGAGAAAATCCTTCTAACTTGAGAGGAGTTCAACTCCCTTAAAAAACAAATTGGAATGATGTGGCTTATACTTTCTGGCAGAATAATTTTATTGCTAAATATTATGGAGTGAGCTAAGGTTCTCATGAGAGAAAATTATGAGAAAAAATATAGTATTATCTTTGATAGCATCAATTCTTGATAAATTAGGTTCTGTTGCGATCTTTTTGTACGACTCCATTGTTTTGAGCCACCATAGCAAGCACCTCTTTTCAAAAATATTTCATCACCTTTATGTTATTGGTGCGCAATCTATTTTTGTTATTCTTCTTATTGGCCTGTTCACGGGTCTTGTTCTTGGCTTACAGGCTTTTCATGCGATGAGTCTTTTTGGTGCGCAAGGCATGCTTGGGTCTTTGCTTTCCCTTACCTTAATTCGTGAAATGGGTCCTGTTCTTACAGCTATTATGGTAGCGGCAAGGGCTGGTAGTGCTATGACTGCGGAAATTGGTGTGATGCGGATAAGTGACCAGATTGATGCCCTTGAAGTTATGGACATTTCACCTATGGCATATTTGGTGAGCCCACGAATTTGGGCTGCTATTATTGCTTTTCCTTTGCTGACCGCTATTTTCAATGTGGTTGGTATTTTTGGTGGTTATCTATCGGCGAGTGTTTTACTTGGGC
This sequence comes from uncultured Desulfovibrio sp., assembly GCA_947038175.1. Classification (GTDB taxonomy): domain Bacteria; phylum Desulfobacterota; class Desulfovibrionia; order Desulfovibrionales; family Desulfovibrionaceae; genus Taurinivorans. The sequence goes on along the minus strand of CAMQVJ010000006.1, from coordinate 30,955 downwards.
TGAATTCTGGACGATATTTTTCAGGAATTGAGTCCAGTGTCACTTTGGCTGATGTCAATGGTAGCCTTCTGAAAGCCTTCGTTTTTGCCCTTATTGTTATAACTATTTGTTGCTATCAAGGCTACAATGTTCATACTCGTCAAGAAGCAAAAGGCCCTGTTGCGGTTGGTAATGCAACCACTTCAGCTGTGGTTATGAGTTGTGTTCTTATTTTGATTAGCGACTACATTCTAACTTCTTTTCTTTTGTAAGGGCTTGCAATGACAACAAAAATAAAAGATAAAGCAGTCTTGCAAAATAATACATGGGATATTCAAATCGAAAATCTCGTGGCTGGTTATACAGAGACGAATATTATAAAATCCTTGAATGCTCAAATACCCGCTGGGAAAATAACGGCTATTCTAGGTGGCTCTGGCTGTGGAAAAACCACCTTGCTTCGCATAATATTAGGACTCACTCCCCATAAGTCTGGAAAAATCCTTATCGGTGGTAACGATATTTTTGATATGACTTCAAAACAGTTTCGTTCTATGCGTCGCCGCATTGGGGTTTTATTCCAAGATGGCGCTCTTTTGAGCTCCCTCACTCTTGAAGAAAATGTGGCATTACCATTAAAAGAGCACACGAAACTTTCAGCAGATGTCATTAGAAAAACTGTTCTAGATACTTTAGATTTAGTTGGTTTAGTTGACGCTGCGGATTATTATCCCGCAGAGCTTTCTGGCGGAATGAAAAAAAGAGCTGGGCTTGCACGGGCGATTATTACAGAGCCTCCCTTGCTTTTTTATGATGAACCGACTTCAGGTCTTGACCCGATTACTTCTGCACGCATGGATCAACTTTTGCTTGATATGCAATCGTATTATAAAAATATGACAACGGTTCTCATCACGCATGACCTTACGAGCGTGAAGAGAGTTGCAGATCATGCTTTATTATTGAAAGAGGGTAAGGCTCGCTATAATGGTAATATTGATGGTTTTTTTGCTTCTGATGATCCGTATATTTTGGAATTTATCAATCAGCAATCTCGTGATCACCATAAAATAAATATTGCACCAGCAAACGCAGAAGTTCGTGCCGCTCTTGATGAGTGGCTTAAGAGTTAGCTTTTAGATAATATATTAGATTACATTGCATTTCCCGTTTGAATAATACTAAAGAAATACGTAAAACGAAAACAAGAAAAATTATTGAGGTCTCTATGTTTCATAAGCAAAGTATGGTTGGGATTTTTGTTCTTATTGGCTTATTATGTGTGGGCTACCTCACCATAAAATTAGGTAAAATGGAAGTTTTTGGGCAACGAGGCTATACAGTTACTGCGCAATTTGGATCAATTGCAGGCCTACGCAATGGCGCAAATGTGGAAATTGCAGGTGTCAATGTTGGACGTGTGACCAAGATTCAACTCGATAGAAAGAATTACCTTGCTTTAGTTGATATGCTCATTGATGAAGGTATTGAACTTAGTGAAGATACATTCGCTGCGGTGAAAACAAGTGGTCTCATTGGTGATAAATATATTGGTTTAGAGCCAGGTGGAACTGATGAATTATTAAAAAATGGTTCCATGATTCTTGATACAGAGTCCACAGTGGATATTGAATCTCTTATTAGCAAATTTGTCTTTGGAGGCGTATAATGTTGAAGTTTTTTACTACTTTTCTTTTTTCTTTCTTTTTATTTCTAAACACGGCTAACGCTGACCCTGGCACTGCGAAAGATCGTGTTGAATTTGCTAGTGCACGAATTATGGAATTATTGCTACAAGATGACTTTCAAAATATAGACACAAGACCGCAGGTTATTAAAGAATTAGAAGTGGAAATTATGAAATTCTTTGATTTTGAAGAATTTTCTGTACGCACTATTGGGCCACGTTGGAAGCAGTTTAATGCAGATCAAAAAGTTGCTTTTCAAACAGCCTTTACCAATCTTTTACGCAGCTCCTATATTGATACTCTTGATTCTTATAATGGACAACGGCTTGTATATGTTGGTGAAATCGCATCGGCTAATAACGAAAGAGTTGAAGTTCACACCTTATTTCAGGGTGAAGCGAGCAATTACCCCGTTTCTTTTAGAATGCTTGTTAAAAACGGTGAATGGGTTGTTTACGATGTTATCATCGAGGGCATTAGTTTGATAAAGAACTATAGAGAACAATTTAGAGATATTCTTGCAAATAGTTCTCCTGATGAACTTATTAAACGAATTCAAGAAAAAGCCGTGACCAAGGCAAAGAAAATGGAAGCTAACTAGTCGCAAGTGAATGTAAAAAAGTATAGAAATATAAATTATAGAAGGTATTCATATGAAATCGCTTTCGCTCATGATGTTACTTTGTGTTCTTCTTCTGGGCAGTGCTTGTGCTAAAAAGCAAAACACTCCTCTTGAACAAAATAATTCGCAGGCTTCCTCTGTGCTAGATGAAGGCTTGGCGACTGACAATGCCGCAAGGGAAGGAATAAATTCCCAAGGTATCACTGTCACTGATGATTATGACGACTTTGACGACTTTGATGAATATGGCGATTTTGAAGATTATGATACTAAAGCACAAGCAGATCCGCTTATTATATGGAACAAGGCATGGTTTACCTTTAATGATTTTGTCCTTCTAAAAGTGGCAAAACCAGTGCATAAGGCTTATGTAAAGGTAACACCTCAAAAAATTCGCAGTGGCTTAGGTTATTTTAAATATAATTTAAATGCTCCTGTGCGTATGGCGAATGCTCTTTTACAGGCGGAATTTCAGCAATTTTTTGTAGAGTTTGGCAAGTTTATTATCAATACGACAACAAGCGCTGGTTTTGCTGATGTTGCATCACGCAATGAGGTTCTTGTGCCACACAAAGCTCAACAATTGTGTTTAGGCTATACCCTTGCGAAGTGGAATCTCCCCGAAGGACCCTATCTCATATTACCGTTTTATGGCCCATCAACAATTCGAGAAAGTGTTGGTACTTTAGGTGACCTAACCGCAGAGCCTTTAGCTTATCTCCTTCCTTGGCAAGTATCGCTTTCAATGGGTTCACTTTTTACCGTGAATGATTTTGGAACACTCTATACAAGTTATGAGACCTTTAAAGAAAGTTCCTTTGACCCTTATATTTCCCTTAGAAATGCCTATTTAGAAAAGCTTAGTTATAACAGACCCGAGTAAGTATTCTGAGGACTTAATCCAGAGATTGACTACTGAAAATTTGGTTGCAATCAGCCTAAAATAGAATTGATTTTGAATGAAGGCTAAATTATTTTAGCCTAAAATCGAATGAACAATAAGCCCTAGGGGAATGAAAATGGCATCACCTTACCAAAAAACTTTTCCTATAACATGGGAACAAGTGCACCGAGACGCTAAAAATTTAGCAGGGCTCTTACTTGAGAAAAAAACATTTAAAAGTATAATAGCTGTTGCTCGTGGTGGTCTTGTTCCTGCTGCTATCATTGCACGAGAGCTGAATATTCGTATGATTGAGACTGTTTGTATCGCAAGCTTTGATTGGCAAACTCAATTAGGAACGGAAACAATTATTAAAGGTTTAGATGGGGACGGGGAAGATTGCCTCGTTATTGATGACCTTTCAGATACTGGACGTACAGCCCAGGTTGTGCGTGAGATGTTACCAAAAGCACATATTGCAACACTTTATGCAAAACCTACAGGAAAAGTATTTGTTGACTCTTTCATCACAGAAGTAAGTCAAGATACATGGATTTTATTTCCTTGGGATTCTGAAATTCAATATGCAAAACCTCTCTCAGAAATAAAGATCTAGCTATGCATGAATTTCGTTTAGCACGAATTTTGTCCTTTCTTGCCGTTCTTGGCTGGGGATTTTTACTTTTACCTCAGATGAACGCTGTCCTTATTGCTGGTGCAGTTGCCTCTCTTACTCTTCCAATGTACCGTTGGCTTAGAGCTCGTATGAGCATGTTTTATGCTCTTAGTCTCTACTTTGCCGCCCTTTCCCTATGTGTAATTATACCCACGATAATCCTCACTGTACTTGTTGCCCCTCAAGCCGTGACAGGCTACAAGACTATTCTTTTGTGGAGTAGCACAGGGTTTGAACTACCAGCTATTATCGAAGAATATAAAGATAAATTGTCTGACATGCTTATGACGATTCCTGGTTTTGAGGGTGTAGCCCTTGAAATGGCGGAAGATGTTAAAGCCATGCTTAGCTCTCTTGTAACAGCCCTAGTATCGGGAAGTATCGGTGTTGCAGGTAGCACCGTGAATCTCTTTTTTCAAATATTTCTTGTGGTATTTATGTCTGGGCTCACAGTGGTCTATGCTCCTACTTTGTATAAACTTACATGCCAAATCACCACCTTGCCTGGCGAATCTGTCGTGCGCTTTACAAAAGCATTTAACAGCGCCGTGCGTTCTATTTTTCTAGGTATTTTTTTCGTTGCCCTCGTACAAGGGCTTCTAACTGGAATGGGACTCTTTATTTTTGGTGCGAAAGATGCGGCCTTCCTCACTCTTGTCGCTACTTTTTGCGGAGTAATTCCTATTTTTGGAACAGCACTCGTATGGATTCCCACAGCAACAATGATGTGGGTGCATGGTTACATGGGAAGCGCTATAGGTCTCGTTGCCTGGGGGATGATCGTTGTCGCAGGGTCTGATAATTTCTTGCGCCCCTACTGCCTAAAAACAGGCATAGAAACATCAATTATTGTTCTCTTCCTCGCTATTATTAGCAGCGTCATAGCCTTCGGTCCCATCGGTATTATTCTCGGCCCTGTTCTTGTGTCCTTCGGTATTCAAGCCGTACAAGAAAGCGACTATCTTTTAAAAAAATCCGCTATGAAACCTTTTTGATAGAGAGTTTTTTTTGAGGGGGGAACCCCTCTTTTTTGTGGAGCTTTTTTGAGGGGGGAACCCCATTTTGTAGTACAAAATGAGTTTCCCCCCTCGCCCCCCTCCTGAAAAAACGTTTAAGTATATATCTTTGAGTGAGTGGATTACTCGCTATTTCCCTAAGCTTTTGTTAAAATATAAAGGAAACTCTCCCACAAAGGACAGCTGTTCTTTGCGGTTTCTTGCCGCAATTACTCTCTATTTTCTTACGTGCTCTTTTATCCTAAACAGAAGCGACACGTTGCCCATCGGTGACTGTCAACCTCATATTTAGTGTTTTTTGTAAACTTTGTTTACAAAAAACATATATGTGGGGGTTTGGGGGAGTTCAACTCCCCCAAAGAAAATAAAAAAAGAAAATAAAAAAAGAAAATAAAAAAAGAGGGCATGGAGAGAGTTTTTAAATAACGTGATGGTTATTTTTCTTTTGTGTAAAAATCAAGGCGTTCTTTTGCAAGGAGCATTTCTTCATCAAAGTTGTTCACTTTCTCGTCCATTTTCGCCACTAAAATTTCACGGAGTAGAGCCCCGATAAGGGGGCCTTTTTTTGCGCCGAGACTTATTAAGTCATTTCCTGTGATTTCGATAGTTTCAAGACGTGACTTATATATGTAGAAGGAGAGTTTTTTCCGCAGCTCTTCGTTTACGACGCTGTGGGTTCTTGCGAGTAAGAAGAGAAGCGCCTCTATGGGAAGCCCTTGCAAAATATTGTGTAATTCACTTAGAAGCATTTCGCCTGTGATCCATTGATCGAGTAGGGAAACTGTGCGAATAAGTTTTGAGCGGACGAGCAGGATTTCTTTTGTTTTTGTTGGAAGAAAGGCAAGTCGATTCAATAAATCTTTTATGTCTGATGTTGAGACACTGCGTGAAGTGGCAATAATAAAGAAAAATACCTTGTCTACTTTTTCGTCTAAATAAAGAAGTTTGTGCCAATCAAGAACTTTGTGGCATTCTTCAAGAAAGCTTTGTTTTTCTTTTGACGATAAATCGAGGGCAGGGTGAATAGCGGATAAAAGATTAAACTCTTGTAAGCGCAGGAGGCAGTTTAAGGAGCTTGACTCTTGCAGAATAATGGAGAGTTCAGCAAGAACACGTTTTCCACTCAGTTTTTCTATAAGCCCAAGCTCAATAGAGTTGTGGATTAATCTATCACAATGCGCACCCATTTTGAATTGATACCGTTGCTCAAAGCGGATAGCACGTAAGGCTCTTGTTGGGTCTTCTACAAAGCTAAGGGCGTGTAGTATTCTAATACGTTTTTGCTTGATATCGTTTTGGCCATCAAAGAAATCGACCAATTCACCAAAGTTTTGTGTATTCAAATGGATAGCCATGGCGTTAATACTGAAATCTCGTCTGGTTAAATCCATACGTATTGAAGAAAGTTCAACTGTCGGGAGAGCTGCAGGGCTTTGATAATACTCGAGTCGAGCCGTCGCTACGTCAATTCTTAGTTCAAAGTTAGAAGCTGCCTCAGGGTTTGCAGAGTAATCCGTATTATCTGCCGTAAGGGCTTCATGGTTTGCACGGGGATTTTCTTCTAAAGTCTTGAGTATGGATGCATTAAAAATAATAAGTGCCGTGAGAAATTCGCTGTGTTCACGTACACGACCTTGCAGTAAGTCTGCGAGTTTATGAGCAAAAATTATTCCATTGCCTTCAACGACTAAATCGATATCCATGTTAGGCCAGCGTGATCCATGCTTGTCCATGAGTAAGTCACGGACAAATCCTCCCACGACATACGTATCTGTACCGCATTCAGAGGCAAGTTGTCCTATGATTTTAAGGAGTTGTACGCATTGTGCTGGTGTGCGGAGATTGAGCATCTTTTCGACGTTCTTTTTCCGATTGCTTGTTTGGCGAGGTGTCGGCAAATGTGTTTTACCATCATCGAGAAATATATGTATGAGGTCTGTGCGTGTGATGACGCCAAGCACGGGGAGGGAGAGAAGCTCGGAATCATCCATAGAATCTGTTGCGCAAATAGTTATGGCATCTGCTGGAGATGTACATATAGAATCCACAGGAGGGGGTGTGTTATACACGACAGGTACAAGCCTTTGCCGTTCTCCTACAATGATATCCATAAGGGTTTGCAAGTTTGCCTCTTGCGTGACTACACGAAAATTTCTATGCATGTACGCCGAAACGCTGACAGAACCGAGCCCGTGGCTAATCGCTTTTATGGCGAGTTGATACTCAAGCCAACCAGCAGATATTTTTGTGTTTGCTTTATAGACAGGCACGGCTTTAAGCCCATAATGTGACATCAATTTTTCAGCATTATCTATACTATCGTATTCAAAAACCGCAAGCACGGGTGATGTCATAAGGCGTTTTGCTGTCTTATCCGTGTGGAGCAATAGGGATATTTGTGTTTGTAAAAAACTAATAATTTCAGGGAGAAGTTTGTCTTTTACCATGGCCGCCGCTGCATATGCATGTCCACCACCACCAAGTAGACTACAAATTTTCCCTACATCAATAGCCTCATCTTTACTGCGAGCCACCACTTGTATAGAATCTTTCATGGCTGCCAACGCAAAAAGTACTTGGCAAGGGTTTACTTCCATGAATTGTGGGATAATGGAAGCAAAGTCATTGATATATTCATCAGCTCGTGCAGAGGTGATAACAAAACGAATACCAGCTAAATCAATGATTTGTGCCGAGTCTACCAAGTCATTTAAAAGAGCAAGGTGTTCTTTACTTAAACTTCGATGCGTATACGGGCTGACAAAATCAGGGGAAAAACCTTGTTCAAGTAACCACGCAGCCGCAAAGTAATCACGAGTAGTGGTTGAGGTATAGCTGAAAGAACCTGTATCAATATAAATACCTAACCCCAAAAGATAGGCAAATTCACAGGGTATTTTTCCAAATACGTCTTTAATTTCTTCACAAACCAAAGTACAAGAAGATCCAACTAATGCACATTTGCCCCCGTCAGGCACTAAATCTCCTGTGGGGTGATGATCCCAAATAAGAATTTCTAAGGGAGGATATAATGCGGATGTTTTCACGTGATGCGGTGAATCTATATGGGAGAGCGAAGGAGTAAGCAAGGAGCATTCTTCACGCGCATCCATATTTTGAGAGTGTGGTATGAGGGGTAGGGTATTTTGTAATGTTCCTGTATGAGCAGCTTCCACTGTGGGGCAGTTATTTGTGGGAGTGTTGCTTACGGGATTTTTTTGATTATTTGGCACAAGCCCATGTCGCAAAAGTAAAGGCATGAGATGATCAATCCGTTCCAAATTTTGTGTGTCAACGACCACAAGCCGTTCAATGTTTTCATAATCTATATCTTTTGGAGAAATAGAATGAAAAAGAGGCTGTACAAGTTCTTCATAAAAGTCTTGTAGTGCTTTTTCCTGAGTTCCTGGAAAGACAAGCTGGGCATCAGGAAAAAAAAGAGAAATACCTATAAGCGCTGTTACGGCATCAAAGTCTGCGTTGCGGTGGCACGTAATAATTGTTTTCTTTTTTGGGTATTTATTTTGTGAGTAATGACTAAACATAAAACCCCTTAAAAAAAGAGTTGAGAATGATTGCGACTAAACAAGCACACGCATCCCAAGGAAGTCCTCTGGGCAAAGCGATGAGGTAAAATAAAGATATTGTATGGAGAATAGTTAGTGCATTAAAAATTTAGAATGTGATAAAAGTTTAATATTTATGCGAAAAGGTTTTTTTCTTGGAAAATAGTCAATATAAAGCCTTCTTACTTCTCACAATAAAGACTAGAGCATATTTTCTTTTCTAAGAATCATCTCAATTTCATCTCGAGCCATGCCTGTTCTTTGTGCTATCATATCAATATTATGTCCTTTCTTACGAGAGCTCATAATAATTTCACGCAACAAGTAAGGCGAATGGCTTATTTCTTCTGCTTGTTTGATTAAACGCTTAAGCACATAAATTCGTTCTTCCATGGCAATATTAAGGCGTTCTAATTGCTCTTGACGCTGAATGAATGTTGCCACCATTTCTTGTTCTAGGCTCACATTACGTATCATTCTATCCATGACTTCTTCTTGATTGTTCTGTAAGTTCTCAAGCGCTTGCTCTGATTTGCGCAGTCGCTTAAAAAACAATAAGACAAGTATGACAAGAATAAGTTCTGCGATAGTAATGCTTGCTAAGATAGCCAAATTCATGAAAATTATACCTTTGTGCTTAAAAGATGCCCTGCCAGTGGGTTGTGATAAGAGGGAGCTGTTTCAATATTTTCTTCTGGCTCTCTTGGTGTTTGTTCTTTTTCGCTAAAATGTGAAGAACCTTGTTCTTCGTCTGTAATACTGCTTGCGTTAGGATCTTCCGCCAATTTATCAAGCTTTTTACTTTCTTCTTCAATAAGGGCTGCTACGATATCTTTCGACGCTTGCGCAATCATTTCAGGGCGTGTCGCAACTGCGTTAACGAGTGGGGCAATGTTCTGCTGCTGTGCATTAAGGAGAGGAATGGTAGGATCTATCATATAAGCCTCCTTTTATGGGTACATTTCTATTTCATTAAGAAACTGTCAAAGTACACATCTGTTATGGGACCATTAACCACATACTGATTTACTATTTCACTAATACCGTTTCGTACTTTTTCAACATTATCTGGGTGAACTAAAAAGTCAGAGCCTGCGTGTATGAGGTAATAATAAATAGCATCCCTCACCACTTTTAAGTTTTTTGTGACTTCATCGTGAACCTCTTGTGTGTCCATAGAAAGAGTAAATGTGGCTATAATAAACTTAGCACCATTGTCTTTTTTTTGCAACTCAACCCAAAAAGGATCAAGAGTGACTTGGAAAAACGTAGGAATAAGCTCTTCTGGTGGAGTTGGGACTGTAATAATATTTTGTAAAATTATCACTTCCTCTTCTGGTGCTGATAAAAAAACGAAAGCCGCTCCTGCTATAATAATTAAAAGAAGAAGGCCGGCAGCTGCAATAAGGATAAGTTTTTTCTTGTTCTTAGGTGCTTCTTCAGGAGCACCCTCTGTGCTTTTCGGTGTTTTTTTGTCAGGGACGGCGGGCGCTTCTGCTGGAGGCGGAACTTCATTAAGGTCAGTTAAAAAAGGAGCATCTTCTATATCAAGTTGAACTTTTTTGGTTCCCATTTCAACAAAAGCTTCACTTCCCTCAGGCGCTTGATTAGGGTCGGTACTTACAATTTCTTGTGTGCTTTTTTGTTCATCTACTTGTGTCACAGGCGTACCCTAAGAAAAGATATTAATAGGAGGGGAAAATAAAACCTAAAGAGTAAAGTCTTGGATTCACAATAAGGCAAAGCCCCATAGAGATGCTTTGCCTTATTATAAATAAGTCTTGTCAGGGGTAGACTAAGGAAAAATTCTATCGATTTTTTTCTTTAATGTATCCGCTGTAAATGGTTTTACAATATAGTTTGAAACTCGTGCTTGCGCCGCTTCCAAAATATTTTCTTGTTGTGCTTCTGCTGTAACCATAAGAAATGGGGTTTCTCCCAATTTAGGGTCAGCACGCACTTTTCTAAGTAGGTCAATGCCAGTCATTTGTGGCATATTCCAGTCAGAAACAATGAAGTCAATCTTTTGTTTTTGCAAAACTTCCCATGCGGTTGTCCCATCGTCAGCTTCTGTTATATTAACAAAACCAAGTTGGCGCATAATATTTTTTACAATGCGGCGCATGGTTGAGAAGTCGTCTACAATGAGAACTTGCATATTTGGATCGTATGGCATAGGTACCTCGCTTTTATCTAATTAGTAGTAGCTATATACTATATCGGTGAGTTTATCAATATCTTAAGGGACGTATTAATTAAATAGGAGAATCATCACCAAATCGATGAGTAAATTCTCGCCTTAGCCTTGCAATAGCTTGAGAATGAAGCTGAGAAACTCTCCCTTCAGTGATACCCAAAACTTCTGCTACCTCACGCATATTAAGTTCTTCAGCGTAATAAAGTGATAGTACCAATTTTTCTCTATCTGTCAATTTATCAATCAAGCCCCCCACACGTTCAAGGAGTTCTTTTATGGCAGTGCCATGGAAAGGTTCTCCTTCTTTGTCTGAGTCATCAGCAAGCGTATCTTCGATACTATCGAGAGGAATGGCTAATTGACTTTGAAGTGCCTCAAGTCCCTGATGAATGTCTTTTTCATCAAGCCCTGTGCGTTCTTGGATTTCTTGTACAGACGGTGGTCTGCCATATTCTTGTTCTAGCTGCCAAACAACGTTGTCTATTTTTCGAACACGTTGCCTTAAACTTCGTGGAAACCAATCAAGACGACGAAGTTCATCGAGCATTGCTCCACGAATTCTATTTTCTGAATAGGTTTCAAAACGAATACCAAGCTCTGCCTTATATTTTTTCAGCGACTCCATGAGACCAAGAGTGCCAGCACTAATAAGCTCGCCAAGTTCAATATTCTTAGGGAGCTTAGCTTTCATGCGTAAAGCAAGGAAGCGAATTTGTGGTGCATAATGTTGCACCAACTTCTCTTTTTCTCTGGGATTAAAAGTTTCCCAGGTCATTTCTCCTGATTCCATGAGTTTCCATGGAGTTTGGGAGTTATGAAGCTCTGAAGAGGAGTTTTTTCCAGAAGAACTTGATGTTACCATCTAATATCTCGGGGGTATCCCAGTTTTGTACCACAGTTGCAATAGCTTGCATTGCTGTGGCAGCATTTGAGTTTGGTTCGCCTATACAAAAAGGAACTTGTTTTATAATTGAGTTGCGTACAAGGGGATCACGGGGAATTGTACCCACTAAATCAAGGGAAACTCCCTCTAAGAAATGGTCGCAAGCAGTATATAATCTAGAAAAAACGTCTTTTGCAAGCCCTAAGGAAGATGCCATATTGACTATGACTTTAAACCTATCCACACCATGTCTTTGTTTGAGCACTTTAATTAAGGCGTATGCATCCGTCAAGGAAGTTGGTTCTGTTGTGAGCATCACAATTCTTTCTTGTACTGCGAGATTAAAGTATAAAACATTATCATGGATACCTGCACCTGTATCAACAATCAAATAATCAATGTGATCTTCTAATTCATCAAGGGCTTCTAAAAGCTCAAGCTTTTGTCCTGTTTCAAGGCTCATCATATCACTCATGCCAGATGATGCTGGCAAGATTTTAAAGCCATAAGGCGTCTCACATAAAACTTCGTCTAAAGTTTTGCCATGAAAAAGGTCAAAAATATTATAAGTTGGAGTCAATCCAAGAACTATGTCTACATTGGCAAGGCCAAGGTCAGCGTCCAGTAGCACAACACGCTTACCATTTTTTGCTAAGCAGCAAGCGAGGTTTACCGATAGATTGGTTTTTCCCACTCCCCCTTTACCAGAGGTAACGGATATTACTTTTGGACTATCACTCATTTAATTCTCCGTTTTCTACGTGCGAAACTTTGCGACTTTTACATCGGGAAGTTGGTGTTTTAGTATAAGCCGCCAAATCTGACTTTCCTCAGCAGGGAGCAATGTTCCTTGCAGTTCTGCTCCAAATGAAAGAGCTGATACAGGCAGTTCTGAACGTACCGCAACGTTTACGAGTTCCGCATAATGTTCCGCTTCATCTACCTTAGTCCATAAAAGGCTTGTAGGGAAGCTATTTTTGTATCGTTTTAATAATTCTTTTATATTACTGTAATGTGGAGACAAGACGAGGTGAACATTGGCCTGTAGGTTTTGCATTCCAAGTAGTTTAAATTTGTCTTCCAATGTTTCATTTCGGGATAATCCTTGCATGTCAATAAACAGGCAATTCATTTCACGGCAAGCCCTAAGGGCAGCGTGCATGGCGTCAGCGTCAGGGGCTTCAAAATAAGGAAAGCCTGATAAATCGGCCCAGTGGCGTAAAACCAAACGTCCATTTCCACGGGTTGCATCCGTGTTAATGAAACCAATTTGTTGCTGTGGGCGTTCTTCTTTTCTAAGCATAGCTAAACGAAGAGCTGCGCTTGTTTTTCCACTCCCATAGGGACCTGCCATAATTTGCAAGCGCTGTGGGTAATTGTTTATATTAAAAGGCTTTACTGGTAAAAGAGACGCCATAACCGCAAGCATTGCTGGTTTTGCGCTTTGTTGCGGCGCGCTATTACCCTTGAGTAGAACCTTGTAAAACTCAACAATAACATCACTATCCACGCCTTCTCGTTGCAAATATTCAAGAGCAACACGTTGATGCGGGCTTAGGTTTTCCCACTGCATAGCAGGTTGCATCAGTGTATATATATGTTCTTTTAGGCGGCCCCATTCTTTATTCCAATCGTCCCAGCCAGATGGAGGCCCTTGTGTTGGCGCTATGGGGTTTTTACTGTGATCAGAGTCTATTCCTGCGGTGATTTCAAAAATCCGTCGCCCATTTTCCTGAACTTCTCGACTGCCTAAAATAACCGCATCAGGGCCTAATTCAGCCTTGATAGCGCTCAGTACTTCTGCCGTGCCATTACCTGTAAAAGTTTTAACTCTCATTATTCAATACCCACATTACCTGCTGAATGTAATCGAACATCAGGTGGGATTTCCGCTTGAGAAAGCACAGGCACATTTGGTAAAAATCTCATAACAAGTTGTGCCACATGTGGGCGCACCATAGGTGAGGTCAGGAGTATGGGTTGTCCTGAAAACATCACGGCATTTTCTACAGTTTGATTAACATTGTTAATCAGTTTTTGGGCAGAGACAGGGTTCATAGCAAGAAAAGCTCCGTTATCTGTTGGGCGAATAGATTCTTGTATCACTCGATCCGCCTGTGGATCAAGTGTCATGATAACTAATGCATTTTCTTCATCTAAGTAAGGTTTTATAATAGTTCTTGTCAATTTTTCACGTACATATTCTGTTAAAAACTCGGGGCTTTTTGTATTTTGTCCTGCATCGGCAAGAGTTTCAACAATAGTGAGTAAGTCTCGAATGCTCACATTTTCACGCACTAAAGTTTGCAAGACTTTTTGTACTTGTCCTAATTGCAAGGTGTTGGGTACAAGGTCGTCCACAGCTCTTGGTGCTGTTTTTGCCAAGGTATCCAATAATCCTTGTACTTCTTGGCGACCAAGAAACTCACTCAGACTACGACGGAAAATTTCTGTAATATGCGTTGCAATAACTGTCGCAGGGTCAACAACTGTATAACCTGCCACCATAGCTTCTTCTCGCTGAGTTTCAGTAATCCAAATTGCAGGTAAATTAAAGGCAGGTTCCATAGTGGCAACGCCTTCTATTTTCTTCGATGCATTACCAGGATCCATAGCAAGATAATGGTCGATTAAAATTTCTGCACTAGCAACTTGGTTCCCTTTTATTAAAAGTGAATACTGTCCAGGTCGTAGTTGTAGATTGTCTCGTAAGTGCAGGGCAGGAACAACAACACCCATATCAAGAGCAAATTGACGACGTATAGAGCGTATTCGAGACAAAAGGTTACCGTTTTGATCTTCATCCACAAGAGGAATAAGACCATAGCCAACTTCAAGCTCTAATGTGTCTAATGGAAGGAGTTTTTGCACATCTTCAGGGCTATCCACAGAAGAAGCGCCTGAGCCTGCACCCACAGATTTAGGGCCTTGTCCTGTTCCTGCAAAGGCTCTAGGTGCTGCCGAGGTTGCGGTTGCTGCTTCCGTTTCATCTTTACCCATAAGTCGAGCAACAAGGAAAAGCAAAACACCAAAAGTCCAAAAGGGAACAAGAGGTAAGCCAGGAACAATTCCAAGACCAAAAAGAATAGCAGACACCATTTTGAGTACTTTTGAGTTGTACGTCAACTGTGTGAGGAATTCTTCGCCCATACGGCTTTCGGCTGCCGCTCGTGAAACAATAATACCCGCTGAAACTGAAATAATAATAGATGGTATAGTGGAAACAAGTCCATCACCAATGGTGAGCAGAGAAAAAACAGAGAGCGCGTCCATCCAGTCCATATCAAGCTGGAAAACACCAATTAAGATACCACCAATAATGTTAATAAAGGTGATAAACATACCTGCGGTTACGTCCCCTTGAACGAACTTGCCCGCACCGTCCATTGCACCATAAAAATCTGCTTCACGGCGTAATGTTTTACGTTGTTCTGTTGCTTGTACTTCATCAATAAGACCAGCATTCAAGTCTGCTTCAATAGCCATTTGTTTACCAGGCATAGCATCCAAGGTAAAACGAGCCGCAACTTCAGCGATACGAGTTGTACCAGCAGTAATAACGATTTTATTCAAGATGAAAAGAATTAGGAATATAACAGCACCAACAATATAAGAACCACCAACAACAAACTCAGCAAAGGAACGAATAATTTCACCAGCAGCATCAGCGCCTTTATCACCATTTAAGAGAATAAGACGAGTTGATGCTACGTTCAAACCAAGACGTAACAATGTGGTTAAAAGGAGCAGTGTTGGAAATATGGAAAATTCGAGGGGGCTTGTCATGAACATTGCGGTGAGAAGCACAAGGAAGGACAAGGAAATACTGAATGAAAGCATAAGGTCAAGGAAAATAGTAGGTAATGGAATGAGCATGAGGGCAAGAATAATGACGACGCCGCCCGCGAGCATGTAATCGCCACGGCCTGCGAAACGTCCTGGAGTCTTATTTGTAGATGCCTGAGCCATTCAAAAATTCCTTTCACTTTGAGGCGTCGTCAAAAGATTGACCTATAAAGTTTATGCATGATTAGCCGATACAGACGAAAACAATACCATTTTCAATGAGATATGCAAAATAAAGAAAATAAAAAATCAAACGAGAAGTCTTTTATGTAATCGACCACAGGTATAATTATGCATATTACGTACCAATGCAATCTTTTTTTTTGAAAATTAGATATTTTCTAGGTTTTTTATACTTATAACACATAGCAAAAACATTTTTAGATAGTAAAGGTGTTTAGGTGTATGTATCCTATTATATTGAATTATATAAATTTTTATTCTTATGTGTCGTTTTATTAGAAAGTGTGTTTATTTCTATTTTTATGGTAGATTCCTAATTTATAATGTCATACTAGTATGTTATGATATATCTACTCGTAGTGTGTATTTATATGAATTTTAATTTGTTTTTTATTATTAATTATTTTATCCTACTCATGGTGTTTTTATGAATAAGAATAATAAGGTACAAAAATATGACCTCTTTTGCTGTAATAGTGAATCAGTAAGAATAAATCTGAAAATTAATTAAAGGCATACGTGTCAATAAAACGTAATGTTTTTTGATAATAGTGATTTTGTGGCAAAAGTTTTATGTTTTGCGGAATGTTTATTCATCTTAATATGCGTATAGGTAAATATATGGAAGAGATTAAGTTTCTAGGTGTTTACTCTAGCAAATTGCTTTCGCAAAAAGAAAATCAAACGCAGGTTGGAACAGGAAGACAGTCTTGGTTTATCTGGTACAATAAACAAGCACAAAGCTATATTGCTCAGATATCGAGTGCCCTAGGGCAGCCAGTGGGGGCTCCTGTTACAATAAGCCCAATGCAGTTTGGTTTGAACTTTACAGAAGAACCTACTATTAAGTTTTCTCCTCCTGCAATGTTGGATGTATCGACTGTGAAAACCTCTAATACCACAAAACAAAAAGAAGTATTGCTAGGTACTTCTGTAAAGAATATAGCTACCTATACTAAATTATCACCAGGTAGTATGCAAAAAATTAGTAGTCAGGATGATACAAAGGTTGTTGTATCAAAAATAATGAGAGATATAGAAAAAGAGAGTTTTTCGCTACCTATGCCAGGAGAAAAAAATTCTCGAATAGTTAGAGAAGAACAGTTTTCAGATTACTCAGAGGGGGATGCTCTAGGGACATCTTCTGCAGATTCTTCTGGTGATTTTCTTCTTCCAAAGCAGGCGAGTAGCAAGAAAATTGATAGCATACGAGCATTTAATCTTGGTAAACGATTTAAAGGGGAGTTTGAATCCGCTTTGGGTCTTTGGAGGAAAGGAAAAAAAGCTCTTGCTGTTAGAAAGTTTTATGAGTTACTTAAGAAAGAGGAAATTTTTATTGAAGCGCATAAGCACATGTTTACTGAGTTTGCTATAGAATTAAGAAAAATGAATCAAAATGACTTAGCTATAGGTTTTGCTCTACGTTGTGCAGATCTTTCACCTGATGATAGCCACACGTATTTTAATGTTGCTCGCCTTTACTATGAGTTTAAAAATTATACTGAATCTGTGTTTTATCTCGATAAAGCGCTTGAATTAGAACCTGATCTTTTTGCGGCTTTAAGTCTACAAACAATAACAAAACGTATTTTGGACCGTATGGTCAAACTAAATGAGGGAAAGTATCTTTTATGAATAAGAAATTGATTTATTTAATATCTGCGGTTGTGATGCTTGTTGTCGCCATATCTATCGGCTTTATTTTTACTAGTACATCTTCGAATATAACGCCCCAAACCTCTCAAGACACTGCTCTGGAATCCGATGATGCAAATGCAGTTATTGAACCGTTAAAGCCAGCTGGTGATTTGATTCTACAAGCACCTGCTGATGATACAATGGTTCAAGCCCCTAAAGCGGTTGAAATAGCAGATAAAAATAAGAATGATGAAAAGAAATTCACGTCCAAAGAAATTTTAGATGGGCTCGCTTTTTCTTCAGAAAAGAGAAAAGAAGAAGATAAGAAAGCAAAAGTGGAAGAAGATAAGCAAGCAATAAAGTCGAAAGATAGCGAGAAGAACGCAGAGGCCAAAAAAGACTCTGTTGAAAAAGACCAAACTCAAGTTTCTACAGATGATAAAGGCGTGCAAGAGACAGCGGCGGAAGTAAAAGATAAAGAGGAAGTAAAAGATAAAGAGGATACAAGAAAAATTCTTGTAACAAAGTCAGGATTAAAACCTAAGGCAGACGCATCGACCATAACGTATACTGAACTGCGCCTTGATGGTGATCAAGTTAAATTTTTGATTGAGGGCGATCATAAAATTAAAGCACAAAGTTTTCTTTTGGAAGAACCAGGTCGCGTTGTTTTTGATATCGAAGGGGAATGGCGCATACTGCTTCCGAAAGTGACGAGCAACAGAATGGTCAAAGAAATGCGCCTCGGTAAGACAAAAACTCATACACGTATTGTTTTTGACCTAAAAGTAAAACCTCATAAGCCTCAAGTAAAACAATTGAATCCAAAACAAGTTCAATTAATTTTTAGATAAAACCAGGTTATTCCAAGTTGGAAATGATGTTTATGGATTTGAATAGAAAGAGCGCTCTCAGTGTTGCCCCAAAGGCTCATCGAGAAACGCTCTTTTCTTATTAAATTGCTTGAAATTTTTCACGAATAAGTTCAAAACCAATGGCAATATTAGCTTGCAAACATTTTTTCAATAAATCAGCATTTTTTTCTTTAAACGCTTCGATAATTTCCACGTGTTGCGTTAGGAAGAGGTCTTTGTCTGTAGGCTTATAATGGTAGGTATTAAAAAATATATCTACAGAATCCATTAATCTTCCAACAGTTGCTTGCAAATGGGGCATTTTTGCTATGCGATATATATAGGAATGGAAATCTTTATCTAATTCAAAAAAGATAAAATCATTGTCTTTATTTTGTGTCATTTTAAGCGTGATATCTTGCAGATACTGTAAATCATTTGTTTGCATATACTGATTTGCTTCCACTGCGAGCAGGCATTCAATATCTATCCGTGTTTGATAGATGTGCTTCATTTCTTTTAGTGAAGGCGGGGGGATAACCAAAGCGCCTTTATGGGGGACATTTTCCACTAATCCTGATTTATCAAGACGCATAAGGGCTTCACGAATAGGCCCCTTCCCCATTTTGAGAAGGGTTTCAAGCTCACTAATAACAAGTCTTGAACCAGGTAAAGCTCTACCTGTGAGTATAAGTTCTCGTATTTTATCATACGCTTCTATTGCTTTCATTGTAGTAGCTTGTTGGGTCATTTTAGATTCTCCTTATGCAAGTATAAGCTAAATTTATGGGGTAATCAATGAAAATCCTTTCTGTTTTAATGAACGGAATATCGTCTTTTGTTTTGTCGTGTTAGGGTACTCGTTTGCGGCGGGTGTTTTATGTATAAAAAAAGATTTTTGCCAATATAATAATATAGTTATGTTCTTTTCTAGAGTGCTTATGTAAATTATATGCTTTATGATAGGTAAAAGCTCTCACGCCAAGTGAGTGTGTTGTCTTATACTACATTATATAAGTTCCTGCATCACAGTTCATTTTTTGACAAATCAATATCTCATAAAAGATTTTATAAAATGTTGACATGAAGTGATTGATTGGGTTATAGTAGCATCACTAACTAACCTCTAGCCATAAGGATGCCCCCATGGAATACATAAAAAAAGC
Organism: uncultured Desulfovibrio sp.; assembly: GCA_947038175.1. GTDB lineage: Bacteria > Desulfobacterota > Desulfovibrionia > Desulfovibrionales > Desulfovibrionaceae > Taurinivorans. The sequence goes on along the minus strand of CAMQVJ010000006.1, from coordinate 11,758 downwards.
AACCAAAAGTGCTGAAGAAAACAGCGAAGGTGCGAGAGAAACTGTCGCCAAACTTCTTGAAGAGATTAAGACTGGTGGAGAATCAAAAATAAGAGAACTAGCCAAGCGATTTGATAAATGGGAAGGCGATTTTATCCTTTCTCCAGAAAAACAAAAAAAGCTTATTGATTCTGTACCTGAAAGTGTTAAAAAAGATATCCAATTTGCTTATGCTCAAATTTCTGCGTTTGCTAAAGCTCAACGTGAAAGCATTAAAGACTTTACCATAAAGACCCAGCCTGACGTTGTTCTTGGACAAAAAACTATCCCTATGGAAGTTGCAGGTTGTTATGTTCCTGGTGGGCGTTTTGCTCATGCTTGTTCTGCTCTTATGAGTGTTGCTACAGCGAAAGCTGCTGGAGTTCCTACTGTTATTGCAGCAAGCCCTCCTCGTGGTGATAGTATTGATGCCGCAGTGTGTTATGCTATGACTTTAGCAGGGGCTGATATTATCCTTGAAATGGGTGGTATTCAAGCCATAGCAACTATGGGCTTTGGTTTATTTACTAATAAACCTGCTAATATTCTTGTTGGTCCTGGTAATGCTTATGTTGCTGAAGCAAAAGCTATTATGAATGGTCTTGGCATGTGTGGTATTGACGTTTTTGCAGGCCCTACAGAATCTGCGGTTGTTGCTGATCATACCGCTGACCCTATGACTGTGGCTGTTGACCTTGTTTCTCAAGCGGAACATGGTTTAAATTCTCCTGTATGGCTTTTTACTACCAGCCGTGAACTTGGGGAAAAAGTAAAAGAACTTATGCCTAAGCTTTGCAAAGATATGCCAGATCCTATTGTACCACAAACAGCATGGGACGAATACGGCGAAATCATTTTCTGCGAAACTCGTGAAGAAGCTGCTAAGGTTTGTGATAAGTACGCTCCTGAGCATGTTCAAGTTATGGCAGAAGATTTACCTTGGTGGACTAATAGCCTTAATTCTTATGGTTCTCTCTTCCTTGGTGAAGGTAGTACTGTTGCTCAAGGCGATAAATGTTCTGGTACTAACCATATTCTCCCTACCAAAAAAGCTGCTTACTTCAGCGGTGGTTTGAATGTACATAAATTCCTTAAAATTTGTACATATCAAGAGATTGCTACAACTAATACAGACATTAGTGCTCATGCTTCCCGTCTTTCCCGTGTGGAAGGAATGGAAGGCCATGCCCGTGCATGCGATTGGCGTTTGACAAAGTTTTTCCCAAATCAAGAATGGGATTTCCATGTTTATAAACATCCTGACTACAAATAGGGGGCTGTATGCGTGTATTTAAAAAAGATTTTACTTTACAAGAATCGATTCCTAGCGAAGGCATAGACTTAGCTATTGAGGTCATGAAGACTGGACGCTTACATCGTTATAATGTGCAGCCTGGTGAAAAAGGCGCAGCAGCAGAACTTGAAGAAGCTTTTGCGGCGTATATGGGCAGCGATTATTGTTTGTCCTTGGCTTCTTGCGGAAGTGCATTGTACATTTCCTTGAAAAGCGTTGGCGTAAAAGCTGGCGACAAAGTTCTATGTAATGCGTATACATTAGCACCTGTACCAGGCGCTATTGAAAACTCTGGAGCAGAAATTGTCTTAGTTGATATCTTAGATGATTATACTATTGATACAGCTGACTTAGATAAAAAAGCTGCCGCTAGTGGCGCTCGCTTCTTTTTGCTTTCTCACATGCGTGGGCATATTGGTAATATGGATAAGATTATGGAGATTGTAACAAAATATAATCTCATTCTTATTGAAGATTGCGCGCATACCATGGGAGCAACATGGAATGGAAAGAAGAGCGGAACATTTGGTAAAGTAGGGTGCTATAGCACTCAAACATATAAGCATATGAATTCTGGTGAAGGTGGACTTATGATCACCAATGATCCTGATGTGATGGCACGTGCTATTATTTATTCTGGATCATATATGCTCTATTCTGGACACTCCTTACGTCCAGCAGATGAGTATTTTGAAAAGGTGAAGAAATTTACGCCAAACTTCTCAAGCCGTATGGACAACCTTCGTGCGTCATTGCTACTCCCGCAACTCAAAAAGTTGGACGAGCAGTGTAAGCGTTGGAATGCTTTGTATGACCATAGTGCGCTACTTTTGGATAAAGTTCCTGGTGTGTCTTTGCCTCCACGTGATTCAAAAGAATATTATGTTGGTAGCTCCATTCAGTTTAATTTGCCAAAAGCAAGTTATACAGAAATTGAAGAGTTTTTAAAGAAAACTATGGAAAGAGGCGTGCAAATCAAATGGTTTGGCAATAAAGAACCTGTTGGTTTTACAAGCTCTTACGATAGCTGGCAGTATTTTGAAAATCTTCCAGAACTCAAAAATACGAATAAAGTGTTAGCGACTATGTGCGACATGCGTTTACCACTCACTTTTTCTGTGGAAGATTGTGACCTTATCGTTGCAATTATTCAAGATGTAGTTGAAGAAATGAAATTGTCATAAGTTTAGTGAACTTCACGAAGCTTAGATTATAGCGACAGTGATCTGTTCGTATATTAAAGACCTCTCTTTGTTTTGAAAAATAAAGAGAGGTCTTTATTATTTTTTTTGGAATTTGAATGCTTTATAATTTGTGGAGATGATATTTATTCACTAGAATTATTTATCGGCAGTTGTGGTGCGTAAAACCCCGTATGCTTTTGATGGGAGATACAACTCCTCTCTATATATGAGAGCAATGCGAGAAAGAAGTGTGAGAATTTCTTTATCGTGAAATTTTCTGACTTTTTATTCAACTCGTTTTTTTTGTTTGCTATTGATGTTTTTTTATAGTAACATTACTAAAGGTTTTTATAGCTTTTTTTGACTTGTATGATTAGAAATCCCCATATAGTTTTAGTTGTTTACATTATCAAAACAACTCAGCAAAAGGCTCATGGGTGTCCTTTGTACAGAATAAGAAGCCTCCCTTTTTCTGTCTTTTCTGATTTTGTATGAATTTTTCAAAAGGGTATAAAGCTCTCTTTAAAGAAAGAGGCAGAATGTCTTATTTTTATTTATGAAAATATCTCTTTAAACTTTTAAAACAGGAGTCTCTGTGAGTACTGAAACAAATGCACGGGCAAATCCCGCCCCTCTAGGATTGGCAGCTTTTGCAATGACAACACTACTTCTCAATATCCATAATGCTGGTTTCTTTGAGCTTAGTGTCGTTATTATGTCCATGGGGATTTTTTATGGTGGTATTGCTCAGATTATTGCTGGTGTTATTGAGTTTAAGCAAGGGAATACCTTTGGTGGTACAGTGTTTACATCTTATGGGTCGTTTTGGCTCACCCTTGTTTTTATATGGGTAGCTCCTTCCGCTGGCTTGCCTGCGGCATCTCAAGTGGCTATGGGTTGGTATTTATTGCTATGGGGCATATTCACAGGGTTTATGGCAGTTGCTGTTTGGCAAGGTAATCTTGTTGGAAAACTTATTTTTGGCTCGTTGACTATTTTATTTGCCTTGCTCGCAGCGGCTAACTTTACTGGTAGCCATACCATTCATGTTGTTGCAGGTTTTGTAGGGATTGCATGTGGTTCTTTTGCTTTTTACGAAGCCATGGCACTAATTGTTAATGGAAAACGTGGCAAAATGATTTTACCTCTTTAATAAAGAAATCATAGAAATCATAAGAAGTTTTTCGATATTGATGATTTATTCGCTAATATAGATATTTTCAATGCTATATGCGGTCTCATACGATTAGAAAACAACGTTCTATTACTATTATAAAAGCCCTCTGTATGCATTACGGGGGGCTTTTGCCTGTCTCTGTCCATAATTCTTAGTCCAGCTTTGTCGTATAGAGATGCTTGGTTGTTTAGAGCTTTTTTACAATAGATTGAAACTGTTAGGTTTCTTATTCTATAATGTTTGTTTTTTTATAAAAGACATACAATAATTTTTTTTATGACGCTTATAAAATGAAGTGTATATGAAAAAACTAGACTTTTTATAAGGAAAGGTTTATTCTTCGGTCACTTTCATAGAAAAATGATTGAAAAATTGTAGTATAATGATTGAAAACATCTACTTATATTATCTGGAGATTAAATGAATAGGAAAATAGGAAATTTATTAGCTGTAAGCGCACTTGCAATCACACTTGTTGCGTGCGGTGGTTCTGATGAAAAGGGTGCAGCTGGAATGGGAAAGCCTGCGGCTCGAGTCACAACGGTTGAATTACATCCTTTGTCAGTGGTACTTTATAGCGAAATGCCAGGACGTACTCTTGCATATGAAGAAGCTGAAGTTAGACCTGAAGTAACTGGTATTATACGAAAAAGAGTCTTTGCTGAAGGGTCTGCTGTAGAAAAAGGCGACCCGCTTTATTTGATTGACCCTGAACCTTACAAAGCAACGTATGATAGCGCAAAGGCCAATCTTGAAAGAGCAGAGGCTGCTTTAAATGTTGCTCGTCTAAAAGAACAACGTATGGCTGTGCTGCGTAGACAAAACTCTATTAGTCAACAAGATTATGACGAAATAAGAGCCGTGTATCTGCAAAATAAAGCGGAAGTTGCGGCCGCCACTGCTTCACTCACATCAGCTACTATCAACTTAGATAGAACGGATATTCAAGCTCCTATCAGTGGGCTGATTGGTAAATCTTCTGTTTCTGTGGGTAACTTGCTTGCGACTAATCAAGCAAATCCCCTTGCTACTATTTATCAAATTCATCCTATGAATGTTGACTTGATTCAATCTGCACAAGAGCTTGTGTCTATTCGTCAACGTCTAGAAGCTTCTGGTAATAAAGAAATTAATTTTAGTAAAACAGATAACTTGAATTTACCTGTTATTCTTCTTTTGAATGATGGAACACGCTATAAGCATGAAGGTAAATTAAGTTTTATTGATGTTGGGGTTGATGAAAGCACAGCTACCATGACTTTGCGTGCTGAATTTCCAAATCCAGAATATCTTTTGATGCCAGGTTTATTTGTCCGTGCCAAACTACAAGTTGGCTTTGACAAGGAAGCACTGCTCATTCCTCAAAAAAGTGTTCTACGTGATACAAGAGGCAATGCGTACGTTTTTGTAGCTGAAAAAGATAAAGTAGAAGCTGCTCCTGCGGACTCAGCCCCTGCTGAAGAAAATGTAAGCGATGCTAAAGAAGCCCAAGCTTCGGCAGTCGTGAAAGCGGTTGCGAAGCGTCGCCCTGTAGAGCTTGGTGCTACGTATGGCGAAAATTGGCTTGTCTTGTCAGGGCTTAGTTCTGGTGACCTTGTTATTGCGGAAGGCATTCAAAATGTGACCGATAATGCAGCACTTAACATTATTAAATCAACGAAAGTCCTCGTTCCCGCCGATGCTGACTACCTTGCTAAAAATCTGAAAGCCCCTGTGGAAACAAAGGCTTCAGTTATTGTAGCAGAAGAGTTGGAGGAGAATAATTAATGGCACGTTTTTTTATACATCACCCGATTTTTGCGTGGGTACTTGCCATTATAACAATGCTTGTTGGGGTTATGTCGCTTGTAATATTGCCGATTTCCCAATATCCTGCGGTTGCACCTCCTAGTATTCAGGTTATGTCCATATATACAGGGGCTTCCGCTATTGCCATTGAGCAGAGTGTGACGCAAGTTATCGAACAAAGTTTAACTGGTATTGATAATCTACGCTATATGCGTTCTACCTCAAACTCTGATGGTACGGCTTCAACAACTTTAACTTTTGAACAGGGTACAGATTCTGATATCGCACAAGTTCAAGTTCAAAATAAATTACAATCTGCGATTCCTCTTCTTCCTCAAAGCGTACAACGTATGGGCGTTAATGTTAGCAAAGCTAATGATAATATGCTTATGGTTGTGTCTCTTTCATCGGAAGATGGCCGCTATGACACCTCTGACTTGAGTGACTATTTGAGCTCAACCGTTAAAGACCAACTTAGTCGTTTGGCTGGTGTTGGTAGTGTTACGGTTTTTGGTGATGAATACGCGATGCGTGTATGGCTTGATCCCAATAAGTTGTATAACTACAAAATGAATGTAAGCGATGTTGTTTCTGCAATTCAAGCACAAAATACGCAAGTAGCTGCTGGCCAACTTGGTGGATTACCTGCCACAAAAGAAGTTCAGCTCAATGTCACTATTCAAGGGCAAAGTCTCCTAGAAACAGTGGAAGAATTCGAGAATATTCTTCTTCGTGTTGATGAACAAGGGCGAAGTGTTTTTGTAAGCGATGTGGCAAGAGTTGAAATTGGTAGCGCTAGTTATGCTGCTCAGCCTCGGTATCGTGGAAAACCTGCTGGTGCTATGGGTATAAGTCTTGCATCGGGTGCAAACGCTTTAGAGACTGCAAATGCTATTAACGCAAAACTTCGTGAATTAGAGCCATTTTTACCCGATGGTACAGAGATTGATCTTGCTTATGATACGACTCCTCCAGTGGAAGCGTCTGTTAAAAACGTGGTAAAAACACTGTTTGAAGCGATAGTTCTTGTTTTCTTGGTTATGTATCTGTTTTTACAGAATTTGCGGGCAACTATTATTCCAACACTTGCAGTGCCTGTTGTATTACTTGGCACATTTGGTGTGCTTTTGTTACTTGGTTTTTCCATAAATACGCTTACTTTATTTGCTATGGTTCTTGCCATTGGCTTGCTTGTTGATGACGCGATTGTTGTTGTTGAGAACGTTGAGCGTATTATGGCGGAGGAGCATATAGGTCCTGTAGAGGCAACTGAAAAATCAATGGATCAGATTGGTAGTGCACTTATTGGTATTGTTATTGTTCTTTCTGCTGTATTTGTGCCGATGGCATTTTTGGGTGGCTCAACAGGGGTTATTTACCGACAATTCTCTGTTACTATTGTAACTGCCATGGTTCTATCTGTTTTGGTTGCGCTTATTTTGACTCCTGCGCTTTGTGCTACTATGCTTAAACCGCATGACCCTGATAAGAAACAACATAAGTTTTTTATATGGTTTAATACTAAGTTTGATAATCTTACAAATCGTTATTTCAATGCTGTTAATACCTTGATTAGGCGAGGGCTTAAAGTTCTTGGCATCTATCTTGGTATAGTTTTGGCACTTGGTTATATGTATGTGAGTTTACCTACGGGGTATTTACCAGAAGAAGATCAAGGTTTGCTTCTTGCTATTGTGCAATTGCCACCGAACAGTACTCTTGCTCAAACATCTAAATTAATTAAACAGTTTGAAGATGTTGCCCTTAGTATTGAAGGTGAATATATTTCGAGTATCATGACTGTTGCGGGAGCGGGGCTTGGTCCTGCTGCACAAAACGCAGGTGCGTCGTTTATTGCATTGAAACCTTGGGGTGAAAGAACGACTCCTGAATCAAGTGCTTCTGCAATCGCAAATAGATTGCGTCAGCATTTTGCTTCAAGCATTGAAGGCTCTGTTATTGTATTTGTTCCACCAGCTATTATTGAGCTTGGTACAAGTAGTGGTTTTACCATGGAACTTTTGGACAATGCAGGGCTTGGGCATGAAAAACTTCTTCAGGCTCGTGATCAAATTATGGGAGCGGCGTTTGCTAATCCAGAGATTTCTTATGTTCGTCCTACTGGTTTGAATGATACGGTTCAGTATTCTCTCACCTTTGATAACCAAAAGGCCTCAAGTTTAGGGCTTTCTGTTGCAGAAATTAGTAATACTGTTTCCACTATGCTTGGTGGTTCTTATGTGAACGACTTTGTTGATAGGGGTCGAGTCAAGAAAGTTTATGTACAAGCGGATGCGCCTTTTCGTATGACTGCTGGTGATTTGACCAGTTTGAGCTTTAGAAATAATCAAGGGAAAATGGTTCCATTTTCTGCTATTGCGAAAGTAGAATGGGTTCAAGGTCCGTCCTTGCTTGAGCGTTATAATGGTGTTTCCGCTGTGGAATTGCAGGGTGAGCCTGCCTCTGGCGTAAGTACTGGTGAGGCTATGCTGATTATGGAAGCAGAAGTGGCAAAATTAGGAAAAGGCTTTTCCATTGAGTGGACGGGGCTTTCCTATGAAGAAAAGAGTGCTGGTAACCAAGCCTCTGTTGTTCTTCTTCTTTCTGCTTTGGTTGTATTCCTTGCACTTGCGGCGCTGTATGAAAGTTGGTCTATTCCATTCTCTGTTATTCTCATTATTCCTATTGGTATATTCGGTGCTGTTTTTGGTACGTTTGTATCAGGACTTGCGAATGATGTTTATTTTCAGGTTGGTATTCTTGCAACCATGGGGCTTTCGGCGAAAAACGCCATTCTGGTGGTGGAATTTGCTAAGGAACTTATGGATAAAGAAGGGAAGAGTGTTCGGGCTGCGGCTGCTGAATCAGCACGCTTACGCTTACGTCCTATTCTTATGACTTCTCTTGCTTTTGGCCTTGGGGTTGTTCCCATGCTTTTAGCGAGTGGTGCGGGCGCTGCTAGTCAGCAAACAGTTGGTACAGCAGTATTTTATGGTACTGTAATGGCGACAGCTATTGGTGTCTTTTTCATCCCTGCATTTTTTGTAGTGGTAGCTGTGGCTGTTAGTATTCTTTTCAAGAAAGTTGTTATACGAGATATATAATGAATCTTTTATACTAAGAATCTAAGGTTTATAAAAAAATCCCCTTTGGTCTACAAGTTTTGTATACCAAGGGGGATTTTTTTTGATGCAGCTAGATTCTTTGATTACGTATGCCATTGAGAATTTTAAAAAAACAAAAGTTTGCGTTAATGAGCAAAACGAGAAAGCCCTTGGGTTTTATATAAAAGATGGATTTTGTGTTGTGTCTCGTTCCGACTTAGATGCTACAGGTAAAGCGTATCCTCTTCTGCATTTAGAGCGCAGAGAGTGGAAGCAAAAAGAACGAGTCATTAAATAAGATTCTTTTTCAAACGAAGTTTGAAAAAGCGATGTGGGTGGTGTAACTCTCCCAAAGACAAAAAATAAATCTAAATCTCAAAGCTAAGAAAGCCTTTGTAAATTTCAAACCCTATATGTGGGGGTTAGGGGGAGTTCAACTCCCCCTAAAAAAACAAAAAAACAAAAAAACAAAAAAACAAAATTTTATACTCTAGCGCATTGTCGTTCGATTTGGGTTATGGCGTGTTCGATTTGTCGACCTACGGAGCTTTGCCTGCTCATTTCTTTTTCGAGTGTTGATATGCCTTTAGTTACAGTGGAGTGCCTGCGATTGAAGCCACATCCTATTTGTTCAAGTGTCATATCGGTGTGTTTTCTGAGTAGGTAGAAGGCTGTGTTTCGTGCAAGGACGAGTTCAGCGCGCCTTGAGCTTGATTGCAGTTGTCTTTCTGTGAGGCTGAAGCTTTTGCATACGAGGGTTATGATACTCTTTAGATCGAGCTGTGGGTTTTGTCCTGCAACGTGGCTTATCACTTCAAGCGCCATATCTTCTGTTATGGGTGTGTTGAGTAGTTGTGAGCGAAGAAGTAGGTTTTGTAGGCAGCTGTTGAGAATACGAACATCGGATGATATACGGTTTGCCATAAGTTCGGCGATGTTTTCGGGTAAATCAATAAATTGCTTGCGTGCTTTATCCATGAGTATGTGTAGACGAGTTTCCATGTCGGGTTTTTCGATACTAGCGATAAAACCTGTGTGGAAATGAGATATAAGATGGGAGTCTATTCCTGCTATATCTTTGGGCGCAAAGGAGCTTGTGAGGATAACTCGTCCACCTTTAGCGTGTAATGTCTTTATGGTAGCTAGGAGTTCTTCTTGCGTTTTTTCTTTTCCGTGTAGGAAGTGGACGTCTTCTAATAAGAGGAGGTCTAGGGTGCGAAAGTGTTCTTTAAATTCTGTCATTTGTTTAAATTGAGAAGCTTTGACGAATTGAGAAGTAAACTGTTCAGCGGAAAGATATGCCATACGCAAATTGCTTTGCTGTGATCGCATAGAGACGGCTTTACCAACGGATTGGATAAGATGTGTCTTTCCAAGCCCTGATTGAGAGGAAAGGAAAAGCATATTTGTAGGTGCTTGTTCTTGGAGCATAGTTTCGGCTGCGGCAAAAGCGAGGCGATTGGAAGGCCCAACCACAAAGTCATCAAAGCTATGGGTGAAATTAAATTCAGGTAGCTTATTGTGAGGAATGGGGAGTGGGAGTTGTCTTCCTGTTGCTAGAAGGGCTGGTGCTGTTGCTAAGCTTTTCGCGAGTTCTTTTGCGCTTATATTTCTGATTTGTTTTTCGTCGTGATTTTTTTCGATATCAACCATTACTATTGGGAGCTTGTCATCGGATAATTCCATGACTTGTGCACATGCAAGGCAAAACATTTGCGTGTAATTGGTACGAACATAATTGGCAACAAATTGATTGCGTGCAGTGATGCTTAGAAGAACGGGATTTTCTGTAGTGTTTATAGTCCCCTTTAGGGATTGTAACCATACAGAATAATCCGCTTCCGGCAATTTTTCTCGCATTCGAGAAAGTATTTGTGTCCATGTATTATCCATGAGAGAAGTTCTAAATCTCTTTTCCAAAATTCCCTATGTTGGGATTCTCTAGTCTATCTTGTTCGTCAAAAATTTGTTCCACAAAGTGATTATTCTGTAAGTCACTGTTTTAAAATGAGTATATGTTGTTTTGCTTGGTATTGAGCATTCCTATTAAGCCCTTACCTCTCTTGGCTTTGCATGCGGTCAAGGGTGTTATGCACAAAATAAAAAAATACTTTTCAACACCATCGTCTAAAATTTACTGCTATTTTCATAGAATATCTCTATTTATCTTCGATTTGTAAAATTTATGGTGTATAATAGTCGTTTACGTGTGAAAAAATAAAATGAATAAAAAGGGTTTATATTCACCATAAAAAAAATAGTATTTATTTTACGTACTTAACTTATTCCTCCTTGATAAGGAATGGATATGGGGACTTGGGAGATAATAGAAATCATTTTAGAAAGAGCGTGTGAAATAATATATCGTTGATTCTTATATAGTATTGATAAACGGCTATCAAATAAAGAGGCAGAAAAGAAAGCTTAATCCTTGTTCTCACTTTCCAATTGCTTACAATAGGCTTCGTAGCAACGGGCGAGAGCGTGGTTATCTTTAAAATCTATATTTGCATTGCCAATATTTTGTGGGTGTGCTGGGCGTGCGTAGTTGAGGTGTTTTGGTAGTTCTTGTCCTGGGCTTATGGGACTCTTCCCTTGGAAAAGTGTGAACTCCAGTTTTTCAAAGAAATCATCGTGCCCGAATGCTTTCATAAAAGCGTTTGCTCTACCTAATATATCGTCATGCTGCATGCGTATTTCTTGAAGCTCAATATTACTGTTTGCCCCAATCCTTAGGATTTTATTGCGAACGCCAAGAGGTTTTGCGAGTTCTGCCAAATCATCACCTAAGACCATAGCCCAGTTAACCCATAGTTCATGGAAGTTTGCTTGATCTGGATTTTTGGCGCGCGAAAGTATGAAGTCTTCGAGCATATTTTGAATGGGTTGAAGACTAGTGCTTGGGCGATGCTTTCTGAACTGGTATTTATTTTTCCGCATACGTTTTTTTACAACGAACTTCTTTTTGACACAAGGATTTATTATTTAAGAGATAGAGGAAGCCTTTGTTATGGAAATTTATTTTTTGGGGAAATCATTTCCCTCAAAACCTAAGTTGCAATGGTGTGAGGGCAAGCATAGAAAATTCTAGCTAGAAATTATAAATCATGAGTATGGAGAGAAGAATTTTAGTAAAAGAAATGGGAATATTTTGTTACTAAAAGCAATGATACAAAGGATTTCTGTGGTTTCT
>CAMQVJ010000005.1 GCA_947038175.1 uncultured Desulfovibrio sp. | reverse complement strand
CCAAGATCAGTATTTTCGAGGAGAATTTCTAGCTTAGGGTCGTTTTTGAGTTGTGGGTAAATTTCATTTGAAAACCAATGAGCAAGGGCTTTGTCTTGTTTTGTGTCGGTGCTGTTATGGCAGAAAACATTGATACTTGCGTATTCAAAATATTCTTTTGCGATGCGAATATCTTCAAGTATTTGTGCCTTTGTTTGTCCTTCAACACAAATAAGTAAGCAAACACCTTGAAAATATTGTGCAATATCTTGAGGTTTTGTCTCTTGGGCGATGCCTTTATTCCATGTATTCCAGATCCTTGGGTCGAAACTTTCCACACCGCATCTAAATTTCACAGTGCACGAAGGGAAGTTTTTTGCAAAATCAGCCAATTGCTTACGGTATAAATAATGGGCTTCAAACCATAAATTTTGTATGTTTTTTTCTTGCACAATTTGTATTATATGTTGAAGCGTTTCTTTATCTAATTCAAGGGCTGAACCAGAATTGATGACATCGAGGGTATTGAGTTCCCCTGTGACTTGTTCAAGAACGGGTCTATTAATAAGGTAGGGTGATGCGCTTGTGTCTGCATGATAGTCACAGAAAGTGCATTTGCTCCATACGCAACCAGAACCTTGCAGGAGAACAAACTCACGTGGGAATTGTGTATTGATAATGGAGTAACGATTCAAGGACATCTCTAAACCTTTTTGCTTTTAAAATATGCCACAAGCAAATAAATAAAAGGAGTGGCGGCAAGCCCTTCAAGTAAAACTTTTGCAATGTACTGAAAAAGAATCATGGACGCTAAATCGCCCCACGGCGCAGTGCCTGCAAAGGCTATAATCACAAAGAGTACTGTATCAAAAATATAACCAAGCATGGAACTAAGAAGGGCTCGCATCCATAAATGTTTTCCACGTGTGGCTATTTTGATGCGTTCCATTGCCCATGAGTTAGCAAGCTCACCGCATAAAAAACCCAAAAGCGAGGCGAACACAATTCGTGGAACATAGGTGAAAATATGTGCATAGGCTGCTGCGGTTTCTTGAGCGTATTCAGGTGAGGGGAGAAAAACTCCTATGCTTGTGAATAAAACAAGAAGAATATTGCAGATAAAACTCAGAAAAATAACTTTGCGTGCTACTTTAAATCCCCATACTTCCGTAAGGACATCGCCTAGCATATAGGCTATGGGAAAGGTGAGTGTTCCTGCGTCAAAAAAAGTAAGACCGTGGATATTGATAAGTTTTACTGCCATGATATTGGCAATAAGGTACATGGTATTTAGTAAGCCTGCTATGACAACAAGGTTCATATTACTCGGCATATCTACTTGACTGTATATAATTTTTTCAGACACAAAAAAGCTCACTCAAGGAATTTATATTCCATTATTTTGAAATTTGCGAAGTGGGCATAGTATAGGAATCGTTTATTTCTGTAAATCGTTATTATTTTAAGTCCTCAAAATAACTTTTACTGGTGTTTATGTGGCAAAATATGAAATTTATCAAAATCTTGTTTGCTCTTCTTCCTCTCTTGGGGTAAGGTGTGTAAAACATTATCGGAGAATTACATGGTCAAAGTTAAAAAATATTCCCCTATTTCTACAAAAGAAAAAGCTCAACTCGTTTACGGGTGGCTTGAAGAAAATAAAGCACGTGATATTACAGCTCTTGAAGTGAAGAGTGCTGTTACGGATGTTGTTCTTATTGCTTCTGCTAGTTCTGGGCGTCATGCGAAGAGTTTGGCAGACAATATTATTGTCTCGGGTAAAAAAGAAAAATTAGAAATTCTTTCTATGGAAGGCTATCAAGCTGGTAGCTGGGTTCTTGTGGATTTGAATGACGTTGTTGTTCATATTTTATTGGAAGAAAATCGTAATGCATTTCAGTTAGAAAGCTTATGGAATGAAGCGGAAAGCCTTGTGCTTGAGTCTCGTTCTAGGCAAAGAATGGATTCTTAGTTTTAATTCAAAATAGGTTGTGATGGTTTTTGATTTTCTTAATCATCACACTTTTTCTGAATGCCTTTTTCGAAAGCTCCTTGAGCTGGATAGAGTTTATACATCCTTTTTTTGTGTGAACTCTTTATATAGTCTTTGCGTGAAATGTCTTTCTGGATAGATATCACATACCTTTGAGTGGAACATGGGCGGACTATGCTGTATGCAATTCCCTGTCTCTCTTTTTTTTTGTACCTAGGTACATCTCTCCACGTCCCCGCATGCACATGAGCAGGCTATACACAAGTATGTATATTATATGTATCTTTAGCGGCTTAATTTCGCTTTTATTATGACGCAAATATCTTTGTAGGATTTTAAGAATGATACCAAAAACACTACTTCTTATTTTAGATGGCTACGGGCTTGCACCTGCTTCGGAAGGTAACGCTGCAAAATTAGCAGAAACACCGACTCTTAGGCGACTTTGTGAAAGACCTGAGATGGCAAAACTAGAAGCGTCTGGCGAATGCGTCGGGCTTCCTAGTGGTTTTATGGGTAATTCTGAAGTCGGACATTTGAATATTGGTGGCGGCCGTGTTGTTTTACAAGATATGAAAAGTGTCGATGCTGCTATCGAGAATAAAGATTTTTTTGCCAACCCTGCTTTATTAGAATTATGTTCTAAAATAAGAGAAGGGGGGGGGCGTTTACACCTTATGGGGCTTTTGTCCGATGGAGGTGTGCATAGCCATATTAATCATGTGATCGCTTTATTGCGTTTGGCGAAAGAACAAAATGTTCCCGTCTATTTACATGCTTTCATGGATGGGCGTGATACTTCTCCCACGGCAGGTTCTTCTTATATTAAGCAAATTTTGCCAGAGCTTGAAAAGTATAATGGAAAGCTTGCGAGTATTGGTGGGCGTTATTATGCGATGGATAGGGATAAACGCTGGGAACGAGTGGAAAAGGCTTGGCAAGTTATTGTGCAAGGAAAAGACTCACAAAGTCAAGCGCTAGGTGAAGGTTTTGCGTGTAAAGATGATGTGCCAAAAGCAGTAAGCTGTAATACGCATACGTCTCAAGATGCAATCACTATACTGGAAGCCCATTACGCTCAAGATGTGAGTGATGAATTTATTTTGCCCCACCTTTTGCTTGAACCTAGTGAAGCGTGCGTGAAAGATGATGATGGTATTTTCTTTTTTAATTTTAGGGCAGATCGAGCACGCCAATGGGTGCATGCTTTTTTTGACGAAGAGTTTTCCTTTTTTGATAGAGGTGTTTTACCTCGCATAAGCGCTATGGCCTCCATGACACAATATGAATCTACGTTGCCCATTGCGGCTGCCTTTAGCAAAGATACGCTGGCGCAGACCCTTGGGGAAATTGTTTCTGAACGAGGATATTCACAGCTTCGTATCGCAGAAACAGAAAAGTACGCCCATGTTACCTATTTTTTCAATGGGGGCAAGGAAGAGGCGTTTAAAAATGAAGACCGAATTTTAATTCCTTCGCCTAAAGATGTTGCTACCTATGATTTAAAGCCAGAGATGAATGTGGGAGAGGTGACGGATAAACTTATTACTGCGATTGAAAGCGGTCAATATGATTTTATTGTATGTAATCTCGCAAACACTGATATGGTTGGGCATACGGGTATTATTCCTGCTGCCATGGCGGCATGTAAAGCGGTTGATGCTTGTGTTGCACGCATAGAAAAATGTGTGCTTGAAAATAACGGCGTGTTTTGTCTCACCGCAGATCATGGCAATGTGGAAGAAATGATTGACGAGAATGGAAAGCCGCAAACAGCGCATAGTATGAATAAAACACCGTTTCTTATGGAAAATAAAGATGGCTTTATTAAGCTTGTCCCCGAAGGAAAGCTTGGTGATATCGCCCCTACTTTATTGCGTATGTGGAAAGAAGAAATTCCTCCACAAATGACGGGGATATCCTTACTGGCTTAATTCAATAGAATGAGCAGTCAAGCACAAAAAAATATTTTATTAAATTCGAGAATAAATTAAGAGGATAGTATGTCAAAAAGCATGACACCCGTTGCACCATCAGGAATGGAAATCATTTTTATGTACGTTTGCCCAAAGTGCAAGAGATCTATTGGGCTTGTTTCGCCTACTCAACCAGCCATGGCGCAATGTGAATTTTGTAGCCAAATGTTCCCCGTGCTTCCTGTTGATGAACGTGGTGTGCAATACGTGAAACTCATGATGGGTAACGGACTTTCTGCTGCGGATTTAGATTTTTATTAAGATAGGTTTCTCAACGGAAAGCATTCTAACGCAAAAAAGACAAACAGTAACAACAAAGAGACAACAGGATACGTATGCAGGACGCACTATTCTTTTGTTTGCAATTGCATGTGTCATAATTAAAAGAATGTGAGATGAGGTACGGCATGGATTTTGAAAATAAACAGGCTCAAAGCAAAACATGTTTTGCCATTGGGTCTCTTTTTTTTATTCAAGGAATTATTTTTTCAAGTATAGCTAGTCGAGTGCCTGATTTTAAATGTATTTTTGGTATTAATGATGCAGCGCTTGGTATGCTCTTGTTTGCCCTTCCCCTTGGGCAAATTGTTGCCATGCTTCTTTCTGGGTATTTAATAGGCCGCTATGGTAGCAAAAAAGTTTTAAAATTCTATATTATTTTATACCCTGCGGTCTTTATAGTTATCCCTTTTGTTCAGCAATACTCGTTACTCTTTTTCGTTTTTTTCTTGAGTGGTATGGGCTCAAACACGATAAACATAGCGATGAATACACAAGCTATACGAGCTGAAGCCATCTATAAGCGCTCTTTAATGCCCCGTTTTCACGGTTTGTGGAGCTTGGCTTCTGTGATTGGTGGTGTTATTGGTATCATATTCGTTTCTTTGAATTTTTCTATGCTTTCTCATTATATATTGTCCCTTGTTATTTATCTCTCTTTAGGCGTATATACGGCAAAATTTCTTTTCGATACGGATAAAGATAAGCAAGAAGAGGGAGAAAATATTCAAGCATCGCCTCTGTCGTTCTTTGTTATTTTTTGTGGAATAGTCGGTTTCTCATGCATGTTCTGTGAAGGCATTATGTATAATTGGAGTTCCCTTTATTTCAAAGACATTGTGGGTGCGCCCGACAATCTTATTAATGTGGGCTATGTTGCCTGCATGGGTGCCATGGTTATTGGTCGTTTTAGTGCTGGCTATTTTATTGAACGCTTTGGGCAAGCTCGTATTATGCTGCTATGCGGGCTTAGTATCTCCGCAGGCTTAGCTATATCTGTGGGCTTTCCGTATTTTATAAGCGCAAGCATTGGGATGTTGTTTTTAGGCTTTGGAACGTCAGCAGTTGTGCCGATGGTGTATAGTTTTGCTGGACTTGCGAACCCTCAAGATCCCTCAAAAGTTATCACCGCCGTCGCTACTATTGCCTTTTTAGGGTTTTTATGTGGATCGCCCCTTATTGGCACACTTTCCTATTATTTTTCCTTACGAGTCGCCTTTATTCCCATGATTTTTATTGGGCTCTTTATTGCTGCTGCTTCTTATTATTTTAAGAAGGTCAGGGCTTGAGATATTTTTTTGTTTTAAGAGTTTGCGGAGAAGATATGTTATTCTAATTAGAGAGGCTTTGCCTCTCTAACTCTCCACCAAAGGACATGATGTCCTTTGGAAACCTCATATAAATACGTACTATGTGGGCTTGCCTATCAGAGGCTACCAAAGGTCGTTTGGGTTTACGAAGAGTGAGTAAATATGCAAACAGACAGCCAAGGTGGTGAAGTCATTTCCCCCAAAAAAACAAATTGGAATGACGTGATGGAGAATAATTGTTAAATGAAAATAAAATGGAAAAAAATAGAATGGTAAATTGTTTAAAAAAAAGCCCCCAATCTCTTGTGAAGACTGGGGGCTTTATATTTTGAGGAGCTTATTTCACTTCAGTGAAGTCTGCATCCATAACGTCATCGTCAGGTTTTTGAGCGCCATCAGCAGAACCACAACCACCAGCACCACAACCACCAGCGGCGGCATTAGGGTCTTGAGTTTGAGCGTAAAGCTGTTCTGCTAGTTTGTGAGAAGCTTTTGCAAGTTCATCACTAGCTGTTTTAATAGCGTCTGCGTCTTCGCCTTCCATTACTGTTTTAAGCTCTGCCATTTTTGTTTCAATGTCAGTCTTTAGTGCTGGGTCAAGCTTGTCACCAAGGTCGCTTATGGAGCGTTCTGTTCCATAAATAAGGCTGTCTGCTTGGTTTCTTGCTTCGATAAGTTCTTGTTTCTTCTTATCTTCTGTAGCATGGCTTTCTGCTTCGTGCACGAGGTTTTGAATCTCTTGCTCTGAAAGTCCTGAAGATGCTGTGAGCTGGATAGATTGTTGCTTACCAGTTCCAAGATCCTTTGCAGAAACGTTTACAATGCCGTTTGCATCGATATCAAAAGATACTTCAACTTGAGGCATGCCACGAGGTGCAGGAGGAATTCCAGTAAGGTCAAATCGAGCCAAGGTCATATTGTCGCCAGCCATTGGGCGTTCACCTTGCAAGACGTGAATAG
The DNA here is from genome assembly GCA_947038175.1 of uncultured Desulfovibrio sp. Taxonomy (GTDB): domain Bacteria; phylum Desulfobacterota; class Desulfovibrionia; order Desulfovibrionales; family Desulfovibrionaceae; genus Taurinivorans. The sequence goes on along the minus strand of CAMQVJ010000005.1, from coordinate 48,330 downwards.
AAACGCTTGGTTGGTTATCAGAGGCTGTTGTGAATGTTTGACTTTTACGAGTTGGGATAGTGGTGTTACGTTCAATAAGCTTTGTAAACACGCCGCCCATGGTTTCAATACCAAGGGAAAGTGGTGTTACGTCAAGCAAAAGAATGTCGGTTACATCACCAGCCAAGATACCGCCTTGAATAGCAGCACCCATGGCAACAACTTCGTCAGGGTTCATAGAACGGTTAGGTTCTTTACCAAAGAATTCGCCCACTTTTTGTTGTACAAGTGGCATACGAGTCATACCACCAACAAGAACGACTTCGTCAATATCACTTGTGGAAAGACCAGCATCAGCAAGGGCTTTCTTACATGGCTCGATGGTACGAGCAACAAGTGTAGCAACTAATTGTTCAAGCTTTGAGCGGGTAATCTTCATAAGAAGATGCTTTGGCCCTGTGTTGTCTGCTGTGATAAATGGAAGGTTGATTTCTGTTTCCATTGAAGTGGAAAGTTCTTTCTTCGCATTTTCTGCAGCTTCTTTGAGACGTTGTAAAGCCATACGATCTTGAGCTAAATCAATGCCGTTTTGTGCTTTGAATTCGTCTACTAAGTATTCGATGATAGATTGGTCAAAGTCTTCACCACCAAGGAATGTATCCCCATTGGTTGCGCGAACTTCAACAACGCTATCGCCTACTTCTAGAATGGATATATCAAATGTACCGCCACCAAGGTCGTATACAGCAATTTTTTCATTCGCTTTTTTATCGAAACCGTAAGCAAGAGATGCTGCGGTTGGTTCGTTGATAATACGTTTTACATCAAGTCCTGCAATACGTCCTGCGTCTTTGGTTGCTTGACGTTGTGCATCATTGAAGTAAGCAGGAACAGTAATAACCGCTTCTGTTACCGTTTCACCAAGGTACGCTTCTGCATCAGCCTTGAGCTTGCCAAGAATGATAGCAGAAATTTCAGGTGGGCTGTAAATGTGAGCATCAACCTCAACGGCAGCGTCTTGGTTTTGTGCTGGCACAATACGATAAGGGGAATGATCTTTCCACTTTGAAACTTCTGGAGCATCTGCACGACGACCCATAAGACGCTTTACAGCGAAAATGGTGCGTTCTGGGTTTGTAACCGCTTGACGTTTTGCAGTGTCACCAACAAGGCGTTCTTTATCTGTTATCGCAACAACAGACGGGGTAGTGCGACCACCATTGGGGTTAGTTATGCACTTTGGCTCTTTTCCTTCCATTACGTACACACAGCTATTTGTGGTACCAAGGTCAATACCTATAATTTTACTCATTATATTCCTCCAACAAAGATTCTAAAATATTGTAATTGTGGTTATAAAAAACCATTTTCTATTCGATTGAAAAGTAAGTATGATTTAGAGTTCGTCTAGTGGATAAATCAAAATAAAATAAAATAAAAATAGTTTTTTTTATAACATATTTATTTAATGTATCTTTTTAGATAATATTTTTATGGTGTTTTGTGTTCTCTTTTTTAAATTTCTACGCTTTTAAATCAAAACAAGGAATTACGCTCGATATTATAGAAGGTATAGACTTAGAATTTGGGTAACTGATTCTCTCAAAAGGGAAACACGTCTTCTTTTGATATATAGGAGTAGCATATATAGAAAAAATATAAAGAATATCTAAATATACGAGGGGTTCGGGGGGATCATCCCCCCGAGAAAAAACAAAAACAAAAACAAAAACAAAAACAAAAACAAAAACAAAAAATAAAAAAAACAAAAAATAAAAAAAAGCATATAGCGTTTCGTTTTATGCTGTGCAATAATATGATGCGTTGAGTTTCGTGATATGTGGGTATTATATAAGGAATAGAAATATGGAAAATTTGTGGGCACCTTGGCGTATGGAGTATATTTTGAAGAAGAAGCCGAGTGAGAGTTCTGGCTGTGTCTTTTGTGTGCAGACACCTGATTTTGTTTTGGATAAAGGGGTTCGGATATCGGCTTTTGTTCCGCTTACGCAGGAGGACGTGGAGCGTCTTGTTGTGTGTAGGGGGCAAGAGGTCTTTGTGATGTTGAATCGATATCCTTATGCTGCTGGTCACCTTATGGTTATTCCGTATCGACATATTATGGATTTCACGGAGCTTACAGTTTCTGAGAATGCTGAAATAATGCATCTTATGCAGGTTTCCTGTAAGGTTTTGGGGAGAGAGTGTAAGCCTGACGGTATAAACATGGGTATTAATTTAGGTTCTGCTGCTGGTGCAGGGATTGCGGATCATTTGCATTTCCATGTAGTGCCTCGCTGGGCGGGGGATTCTCAGTTTATTGCGGTTGTCTCTGATGTGCGTTTAATTCCTGAGCATTTAGAAGATACGCAAAAGCGTTTTGCGCTTGCATTTCGGGAAATTATAGGCTAAAAATATCAAGGCTACTTTGGATTTTTGTACGTTTCAAAATTTTTAGAGACAAAATGAATGCGTGGTAGCTAGGGTGTTTTTATGACCTATGCTTATGAATGAAAATAGATGTGTGTATACATCTGTATTTATATAATAAATTTATTACGATAGCAGTCGCTAGAGGGGTTTTTATGCGTTATATTAAAGTTCTCTTTTTGGTAGTACTTTTCTTTTTAGTGATGATGTTTTTTGTTCAAAACCAATCTTCATTTTCTGACCCCGTTACGTTGAAATTTGACGTATTCTTTTTGCCTCCTATTGAATCTATCCCACTTCCTCTTTATTCTATCATGTTGATTTGTTTTGCTCTTGGTGCTCTTGTTGTTTTGAGCATGCTTATGTGGGACCGTATGACGATGTCCACACGTATTATGTCTTTGCGCCGTAAAACAGGTGGAATGGAAAAGAAGATTGTGAAGCTTGAAGCAGAACTTTCTGGTATTCATGACAAGAATAAAGTTGAGCTTGATAAAGTGAAGGTTGAACTTGCTGATACAGAAAAACGTCTTGATGGCGTGATGCGTGCTTCTTAAGGCAATTTGCTTAGAAATTTGGCATAGCTAGTAGACTTCAATCTTTAAAGTTAATGTGAAAGAAATTTGTATGAGCCAATCTCCGACTTTTAAAATGACACCAATGTATGAACAGTATCTAGGTATAAAAAAGCAATATCCTGAAGCTATTCTTTTTTATCGCATGGGTGATTTTTATGAGCTTTTTTTTGAAGACGCAGAAATTACGGCTCGTGAATTACAGCTTGCTTTGACGAGTCGTAGTAAAGATGATGCTGTGCCTATGTGTGGTCTTCCATGGCATGCGGCAGAAGCGTATTTTAGCCAAATGGTTGAAAAGGGTTACAAGGTTGCTGTATGCGATCAGGTAGAAGATCCTAAGGCTGCTAAGGGGCTTGTGAAGCGTGAGGTTACTCGTGTTATAACGGCAGGAACGGCTTTAGATGATGCGAATTTGCAGGCAAAAGCGCATACGTATTTGGGTGCTATTTATTGGGCAGATGGCTTAGGTGCGCTTGCATGGCTTGATGCTTCCACTGGTGCGTGGACGGGTTTTCAATCAACAAAAGAGCATGAAATTTGGCAATGGCTTTATAAAATTGAGCCCAAAGAATTGTTGGTTCCTTCTCATATGAGTGTGCCTGAGCTTGTTCGTTTGAATGGAAATATTCAGGTGGTTCAGCTTGGAGTGCAAAGCCATTTTGACGAAAAAAGAAGTGTGGAAAGGGTGCTTAAGGCACAGCAGGTGCAGGAACTTGATTCGCTTGGTTTAGAGAAAAAGAGTGCGCTTGTTCGTGTTTGTGGTGCTCTTTTGGCGTATTTAGAACAAAATCAAAAAAGAATGCCGTCTTATTTGTCTGCTTTTCAGCCTTTAGATATGAGTTCTCATATGGTGCTTGATGAAGTGACGGAACGCAATTTAGAAATTTTTCGTCGTTATGATGGGCGTAAAGGGCTTGGCACGTTATGGCATGAACTTGATGAGTGTTTAACTCCTATGGGAGGGCGACTTCTTGAGGAGCGTTTGCGTTACCCTTGGAAGGAAAAGTCTCGTATTTTATTGCATCAGGAAGTTGTGGAACATTTTTATTTGAGGCATAAAACATGTCAGGCGCTTAGGGCGAAACTTGCGAAAATTTATGACCTTGAACGGCTTTCGACTCGCATTAGCGTGAATCGATTTTTACCCAGAGATTTTATAGCCTTACGTGATAGTTTGTCCCATTTACCACATATTCTGCAAATTTTGCAATCTAATGACGATGATGAGCTCTTGACTGATGGCGCACTGCGTGGAGAGAACGCTCCTTCTGCACTTGGGCATATGCTTTGCCAATGGGATAATTTATCTGATTTGTCTGAATTACTTGAGAAATCTCTTTTAGATGTTGTACCTATCCATATTACGGACGGTATGCTTTTTAAAACGGGTTATGATAAAGAGTTAGACGAAATTCTTGAAATTGTTGAACATGGCGAAACTATACTCGCTAACTTACTTGCGCATGAGCAAGAAAAATCAAATTTGCCAAAACTCAAAATTGGTTTTAATCGTGTGTTTGGCTATTACTTTGAACTTAATCGTTCTCAGCAGCAAACTGTGCCTGAATACTTTGAACGCAGGCAAAGCTTAGTTAATGCGGAGCGATTTATCACGCCAGAACTCAAAGAACTTGAGGAAAAAATCCTTAGCGCATCAGAAAAAAGAAATACTCTTGAGTACTCTTTATTTCAACAATTAAGAAACAGAGTAGCAGAAGAAAGACCTCGTTTATTATTTATGGCAGGGCTTTTGGCTCAAATAGATTGTTGGCAATCTCTTGGGTTTTCTGCTTTACAGAAAGGCTGGGTTAAGCCTTTGCTTGATGATGAAAATTGCCTTGAAATCAAAGAAGGTAGACATCCTGTTGTTGAATCTGTTCTTGGTAAGGCTCATTTTATTCCTAATGATTTGCTTGTTGATGCGGATAGGCGTTTATTATTGATTACTGGCCCGAATATGGCAGGTAAGTCAACTGTTTTACGTCAAAGCGCTTTGATATGTATTTTAGCTCAGATGGGCTCTTTTGTTCCTGCGAGTTTTGCACGAATTGGCATAGTGGATAGGGTGTTTTCACGGGTTGGCGCTTCTGATAATTTGACCCAAGGGCAAAGTACCTTTATGGTTGAAATGATGGAAACAGCTCGAATTTTGCGCCAGTCGACGAAACGCAGCCTCGTTATTTTAGATGAGATTGGACGAGGGACAAGTACTTTTGATGGCTTGGCTTTAGCGTGGGCTGTGGTTGAAGAACTCATGAAGCGTGCCTCTGGTGGTATCCGAACTTTATTTGCAACACATTATCATGAGCTTACTGTTTTAGAAGATAAGATGAGTGGTGTTTGCAATATGAGCATTGCCATAAAAGAATGGAATAATGATATTGTTTTCTTACGAAGACTTATTCCTGGTCCTGCTGATAAAAGTTACGGGGTTGAAGTTGCTCGTTTAGCGGGGGTTCCTGCTCCTGTGGTGCAAAGGGCGAAAGAAATTTTGCAAGGGCTTGAAGAAAACAAGGAAAAAGCGGGGCATCGTATCGAGAAAAGTCTCCTACCTGGCCTTGCTGATTCGATGCAAGTTTCTACGACAAAGAAAGAAAGTATTTGCACTGAAAGAAAAGAAAATCGAGAGAGCGCAAGCGCTCAAGACCTTTTATCTTATAAACAAAAAATTCTTGCAGAACATCCAATACTCAAAGAGTTAAGAAGTATTGACCCGAATAATTTAACTCCGCTTGATAGTTTACGATTATTGTCAGAATGGAAAGTGTTATTAAAAAAGGAAAATATATGAATTTTTTAGCTAAAAATAGACAAATAGTTGCGAGTTTTGTTCTTCTTATAATTTTTTCGACTATTATGGGTGCCTGTGGCAGAAAAGGCGCACCATTGCCGCAAAAAGTTGATCAACTGTATTCTTTCCAAGATGTTTATGTTTACCAAAACTCTGCGGGTTCATTGACAGTTATGGGAACTATTAATGGTGCAAGGCAAAATACTCAGGCATTGGTTCTTGAAATTGAAGGATATGACGAAAATTGTTCAACTTGTCCTTTTGTTCCTGTGGAAAGTTTCCCTATTGACCCACGAGCAGAATGGAACAGTGATGTCCCAAGAGAGTTTTCTTTTACCATTATGCCAACGAAACTCTTCACAGCTTATAGATGGCGCTTGGTTGGACATAATAGCATTGCTGGCCTTCCTACTGTTGCGACACCTGTGTTAAAATTAGAAGCTCCTATAGTTGATACGAGGGAATTTATAGAAATCCCTATTAAATCGTCCGTAGAATAGGCATTTTTTTAAATAGATATTTGTTTATAGAAAACCTTTTAAAATTGGACTAATGACATATGAAAAAAATTATTACTCTTCTTTTGCTGATGACTGCATTACTGTCTCCCTTCCAAGGTAATGCTGCCGAGAAAATTATTGACTACAATGTGAATGTACGCATAACTTTTGGTTTTGGAAATAATTATGATATGCAGAAATTTTCTGAATTTGCCCTTAAAACTGTGAGCAAAGAACTTACCCAAGGGTATACCATGTTTGAAAGCAAAGGTGTTTGGACCCATCCTAAAAAAGGGCAGTTGCGTGAAAATAATATCATTATTTTATGTGATATGCTAGATAATCAGCAAGCGAAAGATACTGTGGCTAGTGTTGCAGAAAAATTTCTTGAATTATTTAGGAGTGCTGGCGGTTCTGTTTATGTTGTTAAAACACCTATCATTGAAGCGAAGTCCTATTTTTAAGGTTGAATGGCTTTTCTTTCAGATGACAATTTTTTAGGGCATTGATTGCTCTTTGAATGAGAAAATCCCTATTCTTAATTTTATAAGAATAGGGATTTTTTATATGTGTCGAATTTTTATAGACATTTCGCCTTTATAAACATTTTATCGTTATAAACATTTCTTCTTTGTATCAATCGAATATTTGTATAAGGTCTTGTATTGTTTTACAAAGTAACGCGGCATTGATAGGTTTTGCTAAATGTGCCGTCATACCAACTTCAAGGTAGTTTTGTATGTCATCTTTGAAAGTATTGGCGGTAAATGCAATAATTGGAATCGTTTTCGCCGTTTGCTTATCTGATGCTCTGATTTTTTCTGTTGCTTCGATACCATCCATGATAGGCATGCGTATATCCATAAGAATAGCATCATAATAATGATCGGGATTCTTTATATATAAGTCCACCGCAATTTTGCCGTTTTCTGCAACTTCGACAGTAAATCCATTTTTTATAAGAATGAGTTTAGCGACTTCAATATTAAGAGGGTGATCTTCAACAAGGAGAATTCTTGTTTTTACACCAGGATTTGCTGTAGACTTTTCTGAGCTCAACGTATGAATAGTCTTTGCTTGTTGGACCTTGTTTCTTAAGGCTTCTAAAGAGGCAGCTGGTTTTTTGCTAACAGGAGCGGATTCTTTTTTATTTTTTTCTTCACTTAATTGCGCTTGAAAGTCTGATTCTTGGGCAATGTCAAGCCAAATATTTATAACAAATTCAGATCCAATATTATTTTCAGAGTAGGCCTTAATAGTACCACCCATGAGCTGAATAATATTTTTACAAATAGGAAGCCCTACTCCAATACCGCTGTAGGGACTATTGATGCCTGTATGCTGCTTTGTAAAAGGTTCAAAGACTCGAAGCAAAAATTCTTTATCGATGCCACAACCCGTGTCTTTTATAGAAATGCATAAACCTATTCTTGTTTCAGTTATACTTGTTTGGGTAAATTTGAGCGTAATTGAACCATTCGTAGGGGTGAATTTAGATGAGTTATCTAATATTAAATCAATGACTTGCCATATCTTGCCTTTGTCTCCATACAGGTATGGGGATATTTTATCGTCGCAAGATAAGATAAATTGGATATTTTTTTGTTTTGCTTTTGCATTTCCTGTAGCGGTAATACCCTGTACAAATTGCTCAAAGCTGAAAAATTCATTCTTGAGCATAAGTCTTTCGGAGTCCAAATCAGAGATATCAAGGATACTGTTAACAAGAGTCAACAGTTCGGTTGAGGCAGTACTGATTTTTTCTATGCTATTATTGATGAGCTGGAAATCATTACCTGAATTTTCGGCAATATCTGTCATGCCCATGATAACATTAATAGGGGTGCGAAGTTCATGACTTATGCGTGAAAGAAAGTCTGTTTTAGCTGTCATTGCTTCGTTTGCACTTTTTAGAGCGGTGGCGAGAGCAATGCTTTTTGATTCTTGTTCACGTAAAAGTTCTGTTATGTCAGCTTGGGTACATAATGCAAGAGAGTTCTTTCTATCAATGTATGTGTATTCAAGCCTCTGAGTTGCTATAGTATTGTCGGCTTTTTTCTTATAAAAAATAGTGCTATATGTCTGGTTTTGCTCAAGCTCTACTCTTATTTGCTCTAATGAATGCTTTCCTAGAAAATCATCAATATTGTCATTCACAATGGCGTGGCGTGCAAAATGAGTGAAGGCTTCAGTAAAATTGACACCGTGTCCATCAGCAAAGTGGGAATGTGTGGCATCTTTATTGATAGTGAAATAATTATTATTTTTGATGTCAATGCAACATAAAAAGTCATATTCTCGAGAAAGAATTCCTTTCGCAATGGCATTTAATATAATTTGCTCTGTTACGTCGTGTGATTCACCATGTAGGAAAATATCATTGGTCAATGGGTGTTGATACATTTTTATATGGCAGTTTAACCAGCGTAGCCCATATTCTTCCATATCATACAGCAATTCAAAGTCAAATTCAGATTTGCCCTCTGAAAAATGTTTGAGCAAGAGTTCTCTTGTAAAAGTATTAAGGAAGTCTGTTCTTTGCTGTGTATCGGCAATATGGGATGCTATTGTCATCATGAAATCATCAAAGGAAGGCGATTTCATTATTTTCTCAATATAATCATACTGAGAATTGTTTTTGGTTATCTGGTTTTCTGATAAGTTGCACAAAAAGCAAGAAAAAGCGTCGCCTTTTTCTGTGGCTTGCATTATATTAGTGATTTCTTCGCTGAATTTCTGCTGTCTTTCTCTTTCTGCGGTGATGTCAGAAAGCGTTCCCAAAATTTTTATACAAAGCTCAGAATTATTGAGTATCGGCAAGGCTTTAATGCGTATCCATTTCTCTTCATTGTTACGCGTGCTTGCAATATCTACGGAGTCTGCCGTTTTTGTTTTTTGAACGTTTTGCATGCAGGTGATAATTTTTTGTTTGTCTACATCACTCACTGCAATTTTTGAAAGTACATCATTTATGGCAGTTTTTTGCGGAAACGATAATAATTGGTCATTAGATTGCGCGATGTATTGAAAGGTTTCATCGGCTAAATCGTATTCCCATATGGTGATATCAAACAGGTTAAGAGCAATCTCAAGTGGGATTTTTGCCTGCTTGTCTAGTGTTGTTTTTTTATTTTCTTTATGAGTAGAGACGGTGGAATCAACGCTGGGGATTTCTTGATTTCTGATAGAGATTGCGCTGAGAGCTTCCCCTGTATGGTGAAGTGATGTCATTTTGCAAATATCGGCCTGTGTGACAGGGCATTTTTCAACACGAAAAGAATACGTGCAGTTTCCCTTCACGGTGCCATCATTATTTGCAATAGTAATGGCGGTACAAATTAACGCCGATCTTTCATTGAGTTCAATCAGTGTTGGCTTAATGAATTCAACTTCTAGAGGGTGTTTAAAGTGAGAGACGTGTTGTTCAAGAAGGTCTACTAATTGGGTCTTATTGTAGAAATTGTTATTTTCTGCTGTAGAGATGAATTGGAAATCATCTGCTAAAAAGGAAAGAGTCTTTTCAATGTTGCGCTCAGTATAAAATGCGCTCGCAATACTATGTAGTGTTGCGTTGTATAATGAAGAAAAACTTTTCATATATTGTTCCTGCTTCTTGTTTCTCGTAGACAGGGAAAGGTGTCGAAAGAAAGCGTATGTATTTAAGAAGCATTGCTGAAAAGTGCTGAATTTACATGCTTTTGCAAAAATACTGTTTCTGTCTATATTTTAGTTACTAAATATTAGGGGCTAGTTTTATTTATTGTAAACATTTATTCTATCAATAAATGTTTATCTTTTTTAAACGCATTATGGCAATTTTTGTCTTACTAGATAGATAAACACGTGTGTATCTATCTAGTAAGATTTTTTATCTAGTAAGACTTTTTATTTGGCAAAATCTTTTTATTTGGCACGGAAGGCATCGTATTCTTCTTGTAAAGAGCTCATAAGCTCTTTTACAGAAATAATCGAATTCACTTTTGCGACATTTGATCCACAAAAGGCAAAACCTTTATCAATATTTCCCTTCATAGCAGCTATGAGTGCATGGGCAATACAATACGGTGTTTTTTCTTGTTCGCATGTGCTTACGCAGTGGAATACGCATTTTACAGGTTTTCTTTTTCCTTCACGAGAGGCCTGAATGAAAGAATTCATAAGCGCTCTACCTGGCATGCCAACAGGGCTTTTTATGATAGTAATATCTTCTTCTGTGGCATTAACAAAGGCTTCTTTGAAGCGAATATCGGCGTCGCATTCATGGGTTGCTACAAAGCGAGTTCCCATTTGAACGGCAGAAGCCCCAAGGTCAAGAATACGAGCGATGTCCTCACCTGTGTAAATACCACCACCTGCGATAACAGGGATAGCTTTACCTGATGCATCTTCAATGGCTTTGACGGCATCAACAACTTGAGGCACAAGGTTTTCAAGAGAAAATTGAGGGTTAGTCAATTCTTCATATTTGAAGCCTAAGTGTCCACCGGCTTTTGGTCCTTCAACAACAAATGCATCAGGAGTATAGCCAAATCGTGTACGCCATTTTTTTGCAATAATAGTTGCGGCACGTGCAGAGGAAATGATAGGAACAAGCTTAGTACGGAACTCTTCTTTTTTTGCTTCACAAGCGTCAAGTAATACTTTTGGTAATTCTAAAGGAAGACCTGCGCCAGAAAAGATAATATTAGCATGATTTTCGATAGAAGCTTTCACCATTTCTTTGAACGTGGTAAGAGCCACCATGATATTGACACCAAGAATGCCATTCGGGCTTAGTTCCCGTGCGTTCTTGAGTTCTGTTTGTAATGCACGTATATTTGCTTCAATTGGGTTTTTGATAACATCAGGCTCACGCATACCAATCATGGCACCAGCAATAACGCCAATACCACCTTGATTAGCAACCGCTGCAGCAAGGCCAGACAGAGAAATTCCAACTCCCATTCCACCTTGTATGACAGGAACAGGCGCAGTGAGATCTCCAATTTTAAGGCTTGGGAAAGACATCTTTGACTCCATTCATTATATGGTTAGTTTCATCGTATTTTATTAGTAAAATATACTTTAGTAAATATAGTGATATTGCTAGAAAAAAGCAAGCAATCAATGAACTTTTATTCTTTTTTTATGGAGTCCCAGATTCATTTACTCATTGATTGTGAGCTTGCCCTTTTCAATGCTTGCGAAATGTGTTGTGGAGGGTAAGAAGTCGCTGTCGTGATGGCTTACCAAGAGGGTTTGGACACCTTGGAGTATTTGTTCTTCAAGAATTTCAATTATTTCACTGCATGATTTTTGGTCAAGTCCTGAAAAGGGTTCATCAAGGAGAAGCAGGCTCGGTTTTCCAACGAGTGCCCTTGCGAGAAGGGTTTTTCGTGCCTGTCCTGTAGAGAGGCTACGCAGTGGGCGTTTGCGTAAATGACCAAGATTTATTTTATTTATGCATTCATCTACAATAATGTCTTCTTCCTTGCTTGCCTTTCGGTACATGCCTATATTGCCATCAAGCCCAGAAAAAACAATATCCTCTACGGTATCATTATAGGTGTAATGTGTTTGCAAGGCATCAGATACAATGCGTATATGTCTTTTTATCACGTCTAATTCAGAGAGGATAATCCCGTGGGGGCTTGTATCTGTATAAAAAGTTCGTTTTATTTGCCCACCGAGAGCCACAGGTAAAAAGCCTAAAATAACTTTAAGCAACGTTGATTTACCTGAGCCATTTTTCCCCTTTACCGCCCATTGTTGACAAGGCTCTATTTCCCAGTTGATTTCATGTAGAATTTTCTTCTGATTAATGTAAACATCTGCCTTTTTAAGGGAAATATACAGACCATTAAATTTAGTGTCCTCGTTTGGAAGCAGTCTATTGCTATGAACTATGCCCTTTTCAAAGGCTAAGAGCGGAGCAGATACCCCTGTAAATTCACTCACGATTTTTTTTGAGGATTGATTTTCTGTCGTACTTTGTCTCTTTTGCTGGAGCAATGTCGTTTGCGGTGCGGTGCGTTGTATATCTAATGGTGATAAGCGCCCGTGTGCCATTGCATAGGCTTTTGTAATGAAAAGGGGTAGAGGCGTTCTATGCGTTGTCATTATTATGCTAGGTGAATGCAGGTTTTTATTGTGCGCAAGATTCTCTAATTGTTCGAGTACAAGAGTTTGGGATTTTGTATCTAAGCCGTTTGTTGCTTCGTCTAAAAGTATGATAGGTGTTTTTCGCATAAGCGCTCTTGCGATTAATATAATACGCAGTTGCCCTTGGGATAAATCTGCAATCTTTGCATAGAGAAGGTGATCTGTGCCGAGGTCTTTTGCTATGCGATACGCTTCCTGAATTTCTTCTTCTAGGGGCGACTTGTAGAGAATATAGTCATTGGTTTTTGCAGCAAGAATGATTTCAAGGCAGGTGACATTCCACGCTTGTGTGGAATAATAATCCTGTATTTTTGGTGAAATGAGAGAGCTTATATTTCTTCCTGATAAGGGAGATGTTTCTGCAATACCATTTTCATGCCAAATTACTTGCCCACCATTTACTTGGTCAGGGTATATTTCTCCCCGTAGAACCCGAAGCAAAGTGGATTTTCCAGACCCGTTTTCTCCAATAATAGCAATGTGTTCATTTGTGCATACGGAAAGATTAACGCTATCTACAGCGCATACTCTTTCCATGTTTTCTTGGGTGTAATGCACGCTCACATTTTGAACTTCAATAATTTTAGTCATGATACACCCCATAGGAGGAAATTAAAAGGAGACGTGGTGCATTTCTTTTTTCACAAAATAGACACTTTCAGAATATCCGTATTCCTTCGCATATGTGGCGAGTGCCTCAAAATTAAAGCCTATGGTGTTCACGCAATGACCGTCAGAGGCAAAACTAATGGGAATATTAATTTCTTTTGCAATTTCCATAATAGAGCGGCAAGGATATATTTCTGCGCAGGGTTTTCTAAGGCCAGCGCTGGAAACCTCCATGCACATATTCGCCTCTTTCACTGCCATAAGAGCCTCTTTTACAAGGGGTTTATTATGTGGTAGCCATGCGTGAAATGAATCTACGCTGAATATTTTGATAAGATCAGGGTGAGCAAGGATATTAAATAAATTCGATTTTGCCATATGTATCATAGTCTTATAATAGGCTGTATAGAAATGGAATTTCTCAGGCTCAGAAAGTTTATCCCAGTCTTCTTGTCTATCATCAAAACCCCATGTATCAATGAAATGAATGCCTGCGATAAGATAGTCAAAAGGGTAGGATTGAGCGCATTTTTCCATGAACGGAACTTCATTCTCAATCCAATCAAGCTCCATACCAAGCAAAACTTGGCACGCATCTGTTTTTGCAATTTCTTGCACTTCCTTTACATATGTTGGGAAGGATTTTGTGAGATGTTCTCTGTATTCATTGGTGAAATTGTAACCAAGAGGACGAGGGGAATGCTCTGAAAATCCATGAATTTTTAGACCTTTAGCCTGTCCTGCCATGAACATGTCAAAAACAGAGCTCGAACCGTGGCTGTGCAATGTGTGCGTATGTAAATCGGTGCTAATCATGGTGTGTGCCTTTGTTGTGGAATGATTGTTCTTTCTTTTTACGGGGAATGCGTGGAGTTATAAAGCATTGATATCCGTTGTGCCATAAATATAGAACGAACGTCAATCCTATTTTGTTTGACTTTAAGGGAGTATAACATAAAATCAGGTTATTATTTAAGTAATGATTTTTTTAATATCTTAAACTGTAATAAGGTTGCTCTATTATACAAAATTTAGAAAAACCATTTAAAGCGATGCGCAATAAATTACGTGATCGGAAAATGAAAAAAAATATATAAGATTAGAAAAATGTGATGCTATGGAAAAATATCTCCTTTTATATAATCAATATTATTTCAAAAAATCTGAAAAAAGGCAGCGTTTGCTATAGAAGTTATAATTGCATGCCTGGTTGGTCCAATCGCGTGCCTTTTCGTGATTTACTCACGTATTATTGCGAGCATAATAAGGATTCTATGGATGTTATTGATCAAGCGCAACATGCTTTTGCTAATGATTTGAAAAAAGCGGGAGCACTGTATTATAGTGTGAGCTCTGAACTTTTAAATAAAATGGATGAACTTGCGAAGGCATCAACCTCATATGAACAAACTAGGCTTGTCTGAAAAATTTACTATGGGCGTCGTTTCTCTCTCTCTCTCTCTCTCTCTCTCTCTCTCTCTCTCTCTACTTCTTGGTTTTGTGCGTCCGTATCAGGAACCTAGCGACAAGATGAGGAAAATTGTAAGGCTTTTAACGATTATTTGTGCCAAAAAGCAGTAAAAGGCAAATATAGCGAGATCCTTATTTCACCTGTTATAGGCAATGGACTTCTAGTAAATCGCATTGAGCAACTTATTTTTTATAGTAGAAATGAGGGGAAAGTAAGTCCTCAAGAATGTGCTGAATATTTCTATGTTATATTCAAAAAAAATGGGGAGTCCATAGAAGATAAAGGAAAAACCTTGAATGTTACGGAATCACTCAAAATTCTTGAAAATACTGTCTTGCTATTTGAAAGCAGTCGCTTGGTGTCTTTGCAGCGCATGGGTATTTATTAAGGGACCTTGGTATAAAATTTTTGAAGAAAAACCCCTTTGCACACGTAATTTGTATGCAAAGGGATTTTTATTATCTTTTTAATTCCTTAAGTCTACATGCTTGTAAATTATAAGATTGCTTAGCACAGTGCAAAAATATTTTTGAAGTTGCATGGGCGTCAGACATGGCATTATGATGATCAAGTTCAATTCCCAAAGAAGAGCAAACGTCACTCAATTTATTGTTTTTGAGTTGAAGGTTTTGGCGTGCCATTTTGAGTGTACAATAAAAAGGAAAAAGGGGCGCATCGATACCATACATTTGGCTCGTTCCATAAAAAACGCCTCTGTCAAAGGATGCATTATGTGCAATAATGCCGTCTACATTCTCTAAAAAATTATGAATATCACCCCAAAGCTCGGCGAATGTAGGCTTATTTTTAAGCATTTCCCACGTGAACCCATGAATATGGGTGAAAAGTACACGCCTTCGAGGTGGCTTTATGGGAGAATAGAATGTGTCTGTGATGGTGCCATTTTTGATTTTTACCATGCCAATGGCGCAGGCGCTGTCTTTTCCCATATCGGCAGTTTCAAAGTCCATACCCACAAGGCATGTGTTGTCGAGTGAATTTTCAAGCATAATAAAAACCTCATTGTGTATTTTTTGTAAACTTTATTTACAAAACACTAGATTTGTCTATTTTTTAGGAGCATGCCAGGGTGCCACCAGAGGCGAGCAAAGGTCGTTTGCGTTTACGAATAATGAGTAAATACGCAAATAGAGAGCCAAACGGGAGTTCAAATCCCCCCCCCAAAAAAGAAAAGGGGAAATTGGAATAACGTGGTTCGCAGACTCTTAGGTTTTGAGCAGGCTTGTGTCACGCAATTGCCTTGCATCACCAACCCGTATGGTTATGCGTTCTTTGTCAAAATATTCAAGGACGGGGATGGAGTATTTTCTCGTCAGCCCTTGTGATATTACTTTAAAATCTGTTGGGGTCATGTCCTTATTTTTCGAGAAAAATTCCACAAGAGCTGCTTTCATGGCATGAATGCATTCCGCATTGAAATACATTCCGTCCATGATTTTTATCACTTTATTCTCTTGAATAAGTAGCAGTAGTACGGGTAGAAGTTCTTTTTGTGTGCAATTATGTTGCTCTAGAAGTTCTTTGAGTAGGGGAGGGTTTTGCGTATCTTTAAGAAAGGACTTTTCTATGGAGTTTTTTAAGCTATGCTCGCTTTCCTTCAAAGAAATGGTATGGTCTTTAAGGCGCACCCCATTTTCCTCTACAATAACTTGATTTTGTTTGATAAGCTTTTCAAGAATAAAGTGGGCAAGTTTAGGTGATTTTTGTGAAGAAAGAAGGGCAGCCTTTGGCATACATTCTTTTAACGGTTCACTTACGTGGTACTGTTTTAATAGGTCAAGAATATTTTGACCTAAAGCATCAATATACTCTGATGCGATGAATATTTTTTTTTCTTTATCGTAAAAGCTTATGCGCTTTTTGGCTGTGAGTGCTTGAAGAGTCTTGTCGAGTTGTTTTTCGTCAAGATTGGTTAACACTGCAAGTTTTTTTTGCTCGATACCTGTGGGGTGTCCAAAATATATTTGCGTAAATAACGCTTCTTGTGGGTCTTTTTCTAAAAAAGCGTGCGGTAGAGCAAGGAGTTTTTCTTGCCATTCCTTCGTTATTTGACTTCTCTTAGGCACTTCTTCCAAAGGTATAAGAACAGTGCCTCCTGCAACTGTTTGCAAAGGAGAAAAAGCACGAATAACACATTTATCCGCAAAAACACCAGTAAGCGCTTCGGAAAAACGAACTTCGCAAAGAGCCGTTTCACCTGGGTTTATTCTATCTCTGTCGTATAAATAAAGCCGTGCCATTACATCTTTTGCCCCATGATGAAAATGTATTTCTCGGCGATGGCGTAAGGCTCGTGGGCTTGAGGATAGACAAGTGAGGGATATAATCCATTTTTTTGAAGTGAATAAGGTATCTGGCAGGCTTGCGACGTCACCCCTTGAAATATCAGAGACTTCAAGCCCTGTAAGATTCATAGAAATTCGATGTCC
The DNA here is from genome assembly GCA_947038175.1 of uncultured Desulfovibrio sp. Lineage (GTDB taxonomy): Bacteria > Desulfobacterota > Desulfovibrionia > Desulfovibrionales > Desulfovibrionaceae > Taurinivorans. The sequence continues at coordinate 31,381 of CAMQVJ010000005.1, read as the reverse complement.
TGCTTCTGCTTTTTCGACACTGTTTCCATGATTTTGAATGGAGCGTATGCGGGAGCGATGCCCTTTAGGCATTATTTCAATTTCATCACCCACACGGGTAGAACCAGAGAGCAATGTCCCTGTAATGAGCGTTCCATGCCCTTTTAATGTGAAAATTCTATCCACGGGAAGGCGAAATAAATCATTCCTTCGTCGGGGAATGAGGGTTTTGTTTTGTGCAACGATAGCATTTTTTAATGCGTCAATACCGTGATTTGTCTGTGAGGAAACAGGGTAGATGGGAGCGTCTTCTAAAAAAGTACCCTTGACGAAATCTTGAACATCTTCTTTAGCTAATTCAAGAAGTTCCTCGTCTACCATATCTGTTTTTGTCAGAGCGATAATGCCGTGCTGTATATTAAGGATGGAGCATATTTCAAGGTGTTCTCTTGTTTGTGGCATAACACCTTCATCGGCAGCAATGACAAGAAGTACGAAATCAATGCCCGTTGCGCCAGCAACCATGTTACGGACAAAGCGCTCATGACCTGGCACGTCGATAATACCCATGCGGGCTTTTGCGCCATTGTTTTCAGGCAAATCAAAAAAAGCAAAACCAAGTTCAATGGTTATGCCCCGTTTTTTTTCTTCTTCGAGTCTATCACAATTGATACCCGTTAAAGCACGAATGAGTGATGTTTTTCCGTGGTCAATATGACCTGCTGTTCCCATTACGAGTGCCATATACTGAAACCTCTTATTCTAACGAACGTAATTTGGAATATTAAGAAGTAAGTCTGTCGTAAATGTAGATAAACGCTCCATAATCCATGGAAATGTAAGAAGTAGTACCATGAAAATTGCAACAAGTTTTGGAATAAAAGTCAGTGTTGTTTCTTGGATTTGGGTGGCTGCTTGAATGATACTGACGATAACACCAACCATGAGACCCACAAGTAAAATAGGGAGCGATATAGATAGGGTAAGCTCAATAGCACTACGCATAAATCCAATAATAAATTCTGGGCTCATAATACTTCCTAAACAGAAATGCTCTTTTAATAGTTAATTTTCAAAATAAAAAGCTGTTAACGAGTGAACCTATAAGAAGATTCCAACCATCAACAATAACAAATAAAAGCAGTTTAAACGGCATGGAAACCATCATAGGCGGTAGCATCATCATACCCATGGCAAGCAAAATACTAGAGACCACCATATCCACAATAAGAAAAGGAATATAAATTAAAAAACCAATACTAAATGCCGTTTTAAATTCACTAATTACAAAGGCGGCAGCCAGCATAATTGTTGGAACTTCATCTTTATTCTGTGGGGAGTCCATCTGTGCTATGGAATAAAAAAGGGAAATATCTTTTTCTCTCGTATGTCTAAACATGAAAGCTCGCAAGGGAAGTTGTGCTCTGGTGAGTGCTTCTTCAAAACCAATACGCTCTTGAATATAGGGCTGTACGGCGTTTTGATTAATATCTTGCCCAACGGGAAACATAATAACAACGCTCATAAATATGGCAAGACTTGCAAGGATTTGCGTAGGGGGGATTTGTTGAATACCCATAGCTTGGCGCAAAAAGTGAAAAACAATAATGATACGGGTGAAACTTGTCACTGTCATGGCGATAGCAGGTGCAAGACTTAAAATCGTAAAGAGGAAAAGAATTTCTAAGCTTAAGGAAACACTAGAAGGCGCAACCTCGCCACCTGACAAGGACATCGTAAAAGAGGGAACATTGGCAAAAACGTTATTTGGTAGGAGAAGAATCGCCAGCAGGAGTGGAAGTATTCTGTGTTGTTGCCTGCATATGTTCTTGAAAGCTTTTTGTAAGGTTAAACTCTTCATTATCCACCATTTCTGTTAACAAAGTTATATTTTTTTCCGTGACACCAATAACAAGGCGTTTGTCGAGTACCTTTACAATGGTGATACATTTATTGGGCCCTAAGGATAATTGACCCTCAATATACATCGAGTCTTTTGGGAGAAGTTTTTGAGCAGGTAGAAATCGCCCATTGCCGTATTTACGTACTATCTTTAATACATACCAAAGAACAAGAAGAAGAAAAAGCATGGTGCCAACTGCTTGGAAATACTTTCTCCATCCAAAAGCATCGCTTGACTTTATATCTTCAAATTCATTTGCGTCCTTCAAATTTTCTGAAGAAGATTGGGACATCTGGTCTTTGTCAGCTTCAGTGCTTTCTTGCTTGGGAATTGTGAGTTGTGTTGTGCTTTGCGCCTTGTCAGCGCCCGTGCTTTCTTCGATGGAATTTGAATCCGCCTTCTCTTCTGCCAAAGCATAGGTAAAAGATATTCCAACTACAAGGAAAGAAGAAAGAAAAAAACATGTGAGCGTGCGCAGAATTGTTTTTGATATAGAGGCTTTAGGTGCATTCTTCGGTATTGTCAGCATAGCAGCGTTTTGATTATTGTTCATGATGTATCTTTTTGCAGTGTATGGATTGGTTACCTATATTATTTTGGAAATATTAACTGATTTGAGTAATGCGCTCGATAGGACTAATAATGTCCGTTAAACGCACACCAAATTTTTCGTTGACCACAACCGCTTCACCACGAGCAACTAACTTGCCATTAACAAAAACTTCAAGTGGTTCGCCCGCAAGTTTATTGAGCTCAACAACAGAACCTTGTCCTAATTGGAGCAAGTCTTTAATGAGCAGGCGCGTGCGCCCAAGTTCCGCTGAAACGTCAAGAGGGATATCAAGAATGAAATCTAATTCTCTTTTTTGACCATCTTGCGGGCCAACTTTAGCCGCTTCGGTTAAGTTCTTGTACTGTGGTTCTAGAACCTCTGCGGAGAGCTGTTTACGTTTTGTAACAACTTCAGTTTGTTCATCTTCCGCAAGAGCAGATGCCCATTCGTCGGCAAGTTTCGCATCATCAGATTCAGGTGCGTTTTCACCAAAATTGGCATCATCGACTTCTTGATTGTCGTAGGTATCAGCCTCAAGACTTGCCGCCCATTCAGCTGCTAATCTTTCGTCTTCTGACATTTCTGTATCGTCTTGGCTCATGGCATATCCTTTTATTGAACAACAAAATCTGTGAAATAAATTTGTATAACTCTTGGTGCGCCTAAAATTTGATTAAGCCGTGTGGCAATCTCATTTTTAATTTTCAACTTTCCTGCTGTGGTTGCAAGTTCATTGTATGTTTTACCAGAAAGAATAATAATGACAGCGTCTCTTATTTTTGCCAATTGGCTATTGAGGGCTGTAATGGCGGAAGCGGTGTTCACCTCAACATCCATTCCAACTTTCAGGTATCGTATAGGATTTGTATCGGCTAAATTAACAGTTACTGTAGGGATATTGACCAGATTTATAACTGTTTTTGGTTTTGCAGGTTCTGCGGGAGTAGTCCCATCTTTTTTATCTGCGTTAGCAGTTTCTGCTGTAGCAGTGGCTGGGTCTGTTGCTTCGCCGTCAGTTGTTGTGGCGGCTGCGGTTGGAGGTGTGGCTACTTCTACAGGGCTACCAAATTGAAACCACCAAAAAGCGCCCGCTCCGCCGAGTATCAAGAGTAACAGAATTAAGATAATAATTATGAGCTTAAGTTTGCTTTTTTTTACTGGAACTTCAGGTGCTTGCGCATTTGACATGGTATAACCTCAAAAAGTAGGTGAATTTTTATAATAGTACATATATGTGGCAAAAATCAAAAACAATTCTTAGACTATGCATGCTCATTATAGAAAACACTATACGGAAGCTTCATAATTTAACTTAAAGAAATATATACAAAAAACACAAAAAAAGCAAAAGTTTTCTTGTGTTTTATTTTATTTTCTGCAAGCAAAATAGGTTTTTGCTCTTCAAAGTTAATGAGTGGGAGGATTGGGACGTGACCCAAAAATATCTGTCCCAACTCTTATAATAGTCGCGCCCTCTGCAATTGCGACTTTAAAATCTCCACTCATTCCCATAGAAAGCTGTGGCAATTTTATTCGTAGTTCTTTTTCCAAATTATCACGTAATTGGCGCATTTGAATAAAATAAGGGCGTGTTACTTCAGGGTCTTCATGCAGAGGCGGAAGACACATAAGCCCTGTTACTCTGATATTCTTTGCTAAAAGAGTTTTTTCCAGAAAGGGTAGGGCTTGTTCGGGAAGAATGCCCGCCTTTTGGTCTTCTTTGCCAATATTTATTTGTAGCAAAACCTCTTGCGGCGCATCGCTTGGCACTCGTTTTTCTAATTCCTTTTGGAAAGATTCGGTTGCCAAGGTATGCAAGAGAGTGAATTTACCAACAATATCTTTTGTTTTTTTACTTTGAATAGGACCTATGGCGTGCCAATTTAGGTTTGGCATCTGTTCTATTTTAGCAAGCGCTTCTTGTATGTAATTTTCCCCGAAATCTTTTTGCCCGTAGGAGGCAATTTTTTCTATGGATTCAATGGGGTGGAATTTTGATACGGCGATAAGACTCACGCTGTTTTCATCCAACGTGTTCGCTTTACAGGCAATGCGTATTTCTTCGCATACCTTCGTGTATCGTTCCAATAAATCACTCACTTTAGATATCACTTTCTCGATAGGTATTAATTTCTTCAAGCCAGTTTTCTTTGATTTTTACCCAAAGTTCTAAGTGGACTTTTCCACCTACAAGTTTGCGAATATCTACACGTGCTTGTGTGCCAATTTCTTTGATAGTAGCACCCGCACGTCCAATAACCATTGCTTTGTGCTGAGCACGTGCGACATAAATGACAGCATTGATAATAGTCTGATTTTTTTCAGGTATTTCTTCCCATGCTTCAACGTCAACAGCGGTTGTATACGGAACTTCTTGGCGTAAATGCTCAAAAAGTTTTTCACGTATAATTTCCGCACAAAGAAAACGAGTGGGAGCTGTGGAAAGTTGATCCTTAGGGAACTGGGCTTCTGCTTCTGGCATAGCGTCAAGAAGCAATTTCTTGAGCTCAATAAGCCCGTCTTTTTTGACAGCAGACATGGGGAAAATATTCGCTTTTGGTAGCTCTGTGGAGAGTTTTTCCAAAAGTGGGAGCATCTTAGATTTATCGCTAAAAAGATCGACTTTATTGACGACAACAAAAACAGGGCGCTCTTCTTCATGAAAAGCACTGCGAAGCGCCATAATATCTCTATCCAAAAATTCTGGTCGGCGGATATAGAGGTCTGCATCTAAAACCATCATGATGGCATGGGCGTGTGAAAGACTTTGCCATGCTGCTTGTAGCATTTGCTTGCCTAAAGGGCCACGCATTTGGTTACGGTCATGGTGAAGACCTGGTGTGTCCATGAAAATGATTTGCGAATTTTCATTTGAGCAAATTCCAACGATACGATCTCGTGTTGTTTGCGGTTTGCTGGTAACGATACTTACTTTTTGTCCGATAAGTGCGTTAGTAAGAGTAGATTTTCCTGCGTTCGGTGGCCCCATAAGGACAACCCAACCACAACGATGTGCTTTAGCCATGACAATAGCTCCAAATTGGTCTAAAAGTATATGATGTATTTTTTTTCAAAATATTGTTTTCTAGTTGATTGCTTAGTTCCTGCATTTCTTCCCCGTGGTCATAGCCTAATAAATGGATAAGTCCATGGGCCAAAAGGCGTACAGCGTGTTGATGTGGATCCTGCCCATAAAGGAGGCATTCTCGTTCCAATGTGTTAACGCTAAGAACTAATGTGCCAAGGTTTGAGCGTAATATAGTTTTGCCTTTTGGGCTATGTTTTTTTTCATTAAAAAATGGGCTTAGAGGTGGCTTATGGGGGGGCTGATTACTTGCTTGTGCTTGCTGATAATTACCTGAGGGGCAAGATTGCATTTCTTCATGGGGAAAACTTAATATATTTGTTGGCCCCACACATTGCATATGCTCATGGTTGTAGAGAGACATTTCACAATCTCGAACAAGAATCAAATCAAGTGAAAGATTTTGAAATTTAAAAAATTCCTCATCCTCCAAGAATTCTAACATGTGAGCAAGTAGGTTTTTCCATAACAAGGAGGGGTAAAACTTTAGACTTTGCACATGGATATTATCATGAGAAAATGGCATTATTGAGGCTCTTTTGAATCATGATTATTATCAAAGAGAGTTTCTTCACCTATTTTCTTCATGAACATGAGGTTTGTTGTCTCTGTATCTGTGGTATTAAAATCGGCTATAGTATTTGCATGGGTTTTCTGTTTCGTTTCGTCTGTGTGCGACGGTTTAGCATGGTTTTTTTCAGCAGTAGTTTTAGTGTGCTGCGCATTGTCTTTTGATGTTTTGTCGATATTTGTCTTGTCTATATTTGCTTTTTCGTTGCTTTTTTCGCTGTTTTTGTCGATAGGCTTTTCTTGTGTAGCACTATCTGCATTGTTTCCAGTTTTTTGGTCCGTATTGTTTTCAGTTTTTGTATCATTCGTTTTTTTGATACTCGCATAAGCAATGCGCTGATGATATAGGCCTGTTAATGATCGGGTGAAACTATCAATGAGCTTGGTTAAATCTTTAAAGGTGAGATCTGTTTCATCAAGCTGCCCTTCGGCGTAAATATTTTTAATCAGTATCTCGACACTGCTTTGAATCCTTGCAGGGCTAGGCTCACCCATGGAACGAATAGCTGCCTCTACCGTATCTGCCATCATCAAAATAGCAACTTCTTTGCTTTGTGGGCGAGGGCCAGGGTAACGATAGTCCGCTTCTTTTGGAGTTTCGCCAAGATTAACAGCTTTATTATAAAATGCCGTTGGCATTCTTGTTCCATGATGTTGTTGAATCATATCAATAATTTCACTGCCAAGCTTATATTCCTGTGCTAATTCAATGCCTTTCTTCACGTGGGAAAAAAGAATGAGACAGCTCATAGCTGGCGAAAGCTTATCATGTGGATTTATTTTATCAAATTGATTCTCAGAAAAATACTCTGGTTTCGCTATTTTTCCAATATCATGGTAAAGAGCACCCACTTTGACAAGAAGACTGTTTGCTCCAATTGCCTTAGCGCCACTTTCCACAAGATTTGAAAGAACAAGGGCATGGTGATAGGTGCCAGGGACACTCATCATGAGTTCTTGCAAAAGAGGATGGTCTAAGCTTAAAAGTTCCATAAGCCTAAAACGGGTAGTATAACCAAAAAACATTTCAAGTACAGGGCTCAAAGCAAAGAGTATGAGAATCGATAAAATGGTATTAATAAAAAGGAAAAATGCTAAATCTGTGAATTTTTCTACCGTTAAACCATAGACAGAAGCCGCAGCAAAACCAAGAAGCAAGAGAGAAATCAAAAGGGGAATAGTGCTCCAAACAACATCTTGTCTGCTTTGTGTGCGCAAGATAAGCCACGTGCTTACCATAGTAGAAAGAAAATAAAAGATAAAAAGTTCGATGTCAGCGTTAAAAAGAATCGTCGCGTAAAAAGATAAAAGTAAGCCGACAACGCAATACCTGCGGGCAGAGAAAATAAGCACGGTAAGGCCTGCGATACCCGCTATAGGAAAGGCAAAAGGAATGAGGACTTGCTCGAGGTTAGAGCTTGATGAATCAATATAACGGGAAAAGAATGTTATACTCGTACCCACAAGTAAAAGTATGAGCGCTATAAATAATTGGTCTTTTTTCTTAAGAATTCTACCTTTCACTCCAGAAGGTGTCATGTAAAGCCCTGCAAGAAATGTGAAGCCTAGAAAAAAAGCACCAATAGATTGCATGAAGTTAAAGGCAGTATTTTCGCTCTCAAAAAGCGCTTGCATTTTAAGCTGGTCAACTTCAGTGACTCTGTCTCCCCGACGCACTAAAATTTCACCCTTATTTATATGATAAAAAACAGGTTCGATACTTAAAAGGATTTCTTCAATACGTTCATCGCTTGCGTCTTGGTTCATGGCAAGTGTGGGTAAAAGAAGGCGTGGGAATACTTCGATTAATACGCCTTGAGTTTTTGCGTCAACGGCATTATCACTTCTAATTTTATTTCCCAGTGCAACGGTGAGAGTGTGCACATCAATAAGGCCAGTATTACTTGTTCGGACGCTTTCCGCTTTGTTATCTCTATTTCGCACTATGATGGAATTTTGCGAGTTATCTAAGAGGCGCATATTAGGTAAAACACCTGCGAGTAAATAGGTGTCAATCCAGTGTAATAATATGTTAAAAGCGTATTCTTGTGTTTTTGGTTTTGCGAGTAGTTTGAAAGTTTCCGTGTCTAGACTTGTGTTGTATGTATTATTAAACAAGGTAACAATAGTGTCTAAGGATGTTTGATCATGATTGATAACACTTGTGTTCAAGGTATGCAGTAAGGAAAGAATATCTTCTCGGACACGTGAGGCACTTTTTTTATCTACATCAAAAATAAGAGGTTGCATGGCTCTTATTTGTTCGTGGCGTAGACGTGTTGCCTCTGTATCTTCAATTATAATTTCTTTATCAGCGGTCACATTTTTTGATGCTATTTCACCTGCAAGAAAAATATGAGGCGTCTCTTTTGCTGGAAGTCCTGCAAAAACAGACAACATGGCGATAACGATAAAAAGAGCAAGCATACCAAGCCCATGTTCATGATAAAGGAACATGGATTTGCCATACTTGTAGATAGAAACTAAATTGAGTGGATTATTTTTGTGTAGCATAGTAGACTCTATGAATTTTCAACAGCGTCGTAAGCGTCAACAATACGACCAACAAGTGGATGGCGTACAACATCGCCTTTTTGAAAATGTAAAAAGCCAATATCAGAAACATCTTTTAACGTACTTATTGCATGGATAAGGCCAGAGCGGGTTTCACCCGTGCTCTCTCCTTTACGTAACTGTGAATGGTGGATAGCGGGTAAATCAATTTGAGTCAGGTCGCCTGTTATAATTGCTCGTGAGCCATGTCCCATGCGGGTAAGAAACATTTTCATTTGTTCTCGTGTGGTGTTTTGTGCTTCATCAAGTATGATAAAAGCATCTGATAGGGTTCTGCCACGCATAAATGCGAGGGGGGCTACTTCAATTTGCCCACTTTCTTGCTTTGCTGTAAGTTGTGCGCTACCGAGCATATCACTCAAGGCATCATACAAAGGGCGTAAATAAGGATTTACTTTTTCTTCCATATCGCCAGGTAAAAAACCAAGCTTTTCACCGGCCTCTACTGCTGGGCGTGTGAGAATAATTTTTTTAACTCTTTTTGATTGCAACATGGAAACAGCCGCCGCAACAGCAATATATGTTTTGCCTGTGCCAGCAGGGCCTGTCGCAAAAAGCATCTCTTTTTCTCGTATGAGATTCAAGTAGGTTCTCTGAGATGCGTTGCGTGCGATGATATTTTTACGAGGCGTTGTGATGGAGGTATTTTTATGGAAAATATCTTGTAAATTGGCGTCTGTGTTATGGTTCATCATAGTATAAGCTTGGAGTATATCGCCGCCAGTCAATGCCTGCCCTTCCTGAAGCAGAATATAACATTTTGCCATAAGGAGCAAAATTTGTTGCTTTTTTTCCTCTGATGGGTGGGATACAGTGAGTTCTGTCCCCCGTGTGCTCAGAGAAGCACCACTGTGATGTGCAATAAGTTGTATATGCGCATCAAGTGGTCCAAAAAGGGCGCTTGCCAAATTTGGATCGTCAAAAGCTAATGTTTCGGCATTGGGATATGTTTTTACCATATTAATAGGCTTTTCTCCATTTCTCTTATGAAGCATAAGATATACTCTTTTACCTTAAAACTATACGTGCGTCTAGTATAAAAAATATTTTATAAATCAGTATGATAAGATAGTTCTCTTGTGTGATTCTCTTTGTTTTACCTTGTAAGCTCGTCATGCAATGTGAGAGGCTTTGCCTCTCACGCTCTCCACCAAAGGACATGATGTCCTTTGGAAACCTCATAGTTATGTGTTTTTTGTGAACTTTGTTTACAAAAACACATAGCGTGGGGGAGGAATTCTGGTCTTGTTTATTGCAAAAAGGGTGTTTGCCTGAAAGATGGCACTCTGCGAGGAGAGTTTAATTCCTTTAAATAGTAAATTGGAATGACGTGGCTCTAGTGACAATGTATAAAGAGAAAAACGTATTGACAAGTATCGATGTGATGTATATCTTCTTCATATAGATGATTGTCGATATGATCTTTTTTATTATTTAGAAGTCTTCTATTGTGCTAATAGTTTTTATACGGGGCAATCCTCTCGTGCGATACTATTTTTAACTGTTTAATATAATTTTGAAAGAACAATGAGGAATTCTTATGTTATTCACTATTTGGGATTTTTTTCAAGGGCAAGTCCTTGGTATGCGGTGGCTCTATGATTTAATCACGACTGTCCTTCTTGGAATGGGGGTTGATACCACAAGCCGTTTAGGCGGCAGTGTACATTTCTTTTTTTATGATGTCATAAAGATTTTTATTTTACTTGTCGTTCTTATTTTTGTTATTAGTTATATTCAAAGTTATTTTCCTCCCGAACGCACAAAGAAAATTCTAGGAAAATATAAGGGCGTCTGGGCAAATTCCATGGGGGCTTTACTTGGTACCGTGACGCCTTTTTGCTCCTGTTCATCGATTCCTATTTTTATTGGATTTACGAGCGCTGGCTTGCCCGTTGGTATCACGTTTTCTTTTCTCATTTCTTCTCCTCTTGTGGATTTAGCGTCGCTTATCGTACTGACGAGTGTTTTTGGTGCAAAAATTGCGATTGCATATGTGGTAGTTGGGCTTATTATTGCGATAGTGGGTGGGACACTTATTGAAAAGATGGGCATGGAAAAGTACGTGGAAGACTTCGCTAAAGAACCTGCTCGCTTGAATATGCTTACAACACGAATCACAAGAAAACAAAGAGCTGTATACGCTTATGGTGAACTCAAAAATACTATTCAAAAAGTGTATATGTATATATTGGTGGGGGTTTTTATTGGGGCGCTCATTCATAACTGGATTCCAGCGGCATGGGTGGAAAATACCCTTGGCTCAAATAACCCTTTCTCCGTTATAATTGCAACCCTTATCAGCATTCCTATGTATGGTGATATTTTTGGAACAATACCTATTGCGGAAGCGTTATTTGCCAAGAATGTGGGTATAGGTACTGTGCTTGCGTTTATGATGGGCGTGACTGCTTTGTCCCTACCTTCTCTTATTATGATAAAGAAAGTTATTAAGCCAAAACTTTTCGTAAGCTTTGTAGGTATTATTACCCTTGGGATTATAAGTATGGGCTATATATTCAACTTCTTGCAAGCGTATTTAGTGTAGTTTTGCGAGGATTTGCCACCCGTCGTGGGGTTAAAATCCTGATGTTTATAAAATTCAAGTAAAAAAAAGCTCAATATGCCAACCTTAATAGGGTTGACATATTGAGCTTCTTTTATTCTGATTATACTTAAAAAATAGGGATAAAGGGGTTCCCACTCTCAACATAGGTTTATATGTGGGGGAGCTTCGACTTGAATAATAGATAATATGTGGGGGTTTGGGGGAGTTCAACTCCCCCAAAAAACAAAAAAACAAAAAAACAAAAAAACAAAAATAAAAATAAAAAATAAAAAATAAAACTTTAGATTACTTTATTAAGTGAATATTCGAGAATACCTTCAGCTCCGAGGTTTTTTAGCTGCGGGATAAGATCACGCACAAGGGATATGTCCACGACGGTTTCTAGGGAGAGCCAAGTGGAATCACGGAGGCTTGAGATTGTTGGAGAATTGAGGGCAGGGAGTAATTCTAAGATGCTTTCAAGCTTGTCTGCTGGGGCGTTCATTTTCAAACCAACGAGTGATTCTGCTTTGAGAGCACCTTGGAGCAGGAGGGTGATTTGTTCAATCTTCTTGCGCTTTGCAGGATTGTTGAGAGCGTCTCTGTTGGCAACAAGTACGGTGTTTGTGACAAAGACTTCATCAATAATGCGTAGACCATGTGCTTTGATTGTGGTTTCTGTTTCTGTGACTTCAACTATTGCGTCTGCAAGTCCTTCGACAACTTTCGCTTCGGTTGCGCCCCAAGAGTAGTTTATTTGTACGGGAATGCCGAGTTTTTCAAAGTAACTTTTGGTGACACCTTCAAGCTCTGTTGCGATGCGCTTGCCTTTTAAATCTTGTGGGGATTGAAAAGGGGAGTCTCCTGCGACGGCTAAAACCCAACGTGCCGCACGATTAGAAACCTTTGAATAAATGAGGTCAGCGATGTGAACAACTTGAGAATTTGGATCGTCTGTGTTGACGCCCATTTCCATCATCCAGTCTTTACCTGTAAGGGCAAGGTCGAGGATGCCATCTTGTAGATAGGAAGGAATTTCTTGAACTCGACATAAGCGAGCTGCTATTTCTGCGTCGTTGATTTCGGGGAAATAGTTGCGTGCGTGTTTATGAATTTTCCAACCTGCACGATCAAAAAGAGTGATGGTTGCGTCTTCAAGAGACCCTTTTGGGATACCGAGTTTTAGTTGTTCAGACATCATATTCTCCGTGATTACTTTCCGTATATTTCGGCGTTATCTTTTAGACATTCAAAGCATTTTGTCACTTGTCCATCTTTCCATTCTCTGTAGAAGCAGGAATGATAACCTTCGTGGCAGGCAATATTTCCTATCTGTTCAACTTTTAGAAGTACGGCATCGCCGTCACAATCAAGACGAATAGAATGGATTTTTTGAATATGACCAGAGCTTTCGCCCTTGTGCCAGAGCTTATTGCGGCTTCTACTGTGATAATGAGCTTCTTTGGTTTCTAGTGTTTTCTCAAAAGCTTCTTTATCCATATGGGCAAGCATAATGACTTCGCCTGAATGTATATCTTGAGCTATGGCTGTGATTAGGCCATTGCCTTTTGAAAAATCAGGAGTGAAACTATTACAGGAATCCATGGAATATCTCTTTTTTTGTAATTGAAAGTGGTCTTTTGGTTTTAGCGAGCGAAGGATACGGCTCGACGTTCTCGTATAACAGTAACTCGGATTTGCCCTGGATAGGTGAGAGAATCTTCAATTTTTCCAGCGATATCTTTACATAAAAGGTGGGCAGCATCGTCATCGATGTTTTCAGAGTTTACCATGACACGTAGTTCACGCCCTGCTTGAATAGCGAAGGCTTTGGAAACGCCTTCAAAATTAGTAGCAATACCTTCGAGGTCTTCGAGGCGTTTCACGTAATTTTCCATAAGTTCTTTGCGAGCACCTGGGCGAGCAGCTGAAAGAGAGTCTGCTGCTTGTACGAGAACCGCAAGAGCTGTTTCTGGTGGAGTGTCTTCATGGTGAGCAGCGATTGCGTGGATAATTTCTTTTGATTCACCAAATTTCTTGGCGATATCTGCACCGATAAGAGCATGAGAGCCTTCAACTTCGTGGTCGACTGCTTTACCAATATCGTGTAATAAGCCAGCACGCTTCGCTTTTTTGACATCCATGCCAAGCTCAGCAGCCATCATGCCGCATAATGCCGCCACTTCAAGCGAGTGTTGCAAGACATTTTGTGTGAAACTTGTACGATATTTGAGCTGCCCTAAGAGGCGGATAATATCAGCGTGGATGCCGTGTACGCCAGCATCAAAGGTGATTTGTTCACCAACTTCACGTACTTGTACGTCAAGTTCTTGTTCGCATTTTAAGACGATATCTTCAATACGAGCTGGGTGAATGCGTCCATCTTGGATAAGGCGTTCAAGAGCCATGCGTGCAACTTGGCGACGCATTGGGCTGTAGGCGGAAAGAATAACGGTTTCTGGAGTGTCGTCAATAATGAGGTCAACCCCTGTGGCGGCTTCAATTGCTCGGATATTACGTCCTTCACGGCCAATAATACGCCCTTTCATTTCTTCGCTAGGAAGCTGAACTGCGGTGACAGTTTGCTCACCAACATAATCGCCTGCATAGCGCTGAATTGCACCAGCAATAATATCTTTTGCTTTTCTATCTGCTGTTTCTTTCGCTTCAGTTTCAATAACACGTATGATGTGAGCGGACTCATGTCTGGTGCGAGCTTCCACTTCTTTGAAAAGGCGCTCTTTCGCTTCCTCAGCAGTAAGCCCTGAAACTTCTTGCAAGCGTGTTTCTTGCTCATGCATAAGAGCACGTAGTTCTTCTTCTTTTTCTGTAATTTGACGATCTCTTTGTGTGTGTTCTTTTTCTACAAGAAGAATTTCGTCTTCCTTTGTAGTGACTCGCTCTATTTTTTCATCAAGGCGTTCGGTAAGATCTTGCAATTTACGTTCACGAGATTTTATTTCTTTTTCATGCTCACGAAACTCAATTTCCATTTCTTTTTTCTGTGAAAGAATTTCGTTTTGGCTTTGAATAATAAGTTCTTTCTTTTGGGCAGAGGCTTCTTTTCTTGCTTCGTCGATAATACGATCGGCTAGGTCTTTAGCGCCTCCAACTCTCTTCATATTTAATCTATTTTGTAACCAGCAACCAAAGGTCGCTCCAAAACATACTGCTATTAATATACTTAATGCTAAGTAAATACTGTCCATTCTGCCCTCGTTATATTTTATAAGCCGTTAAAAAAAATATCAAGCTCGGAGGCTTGTTTACTGGCAGGGCTTTTGGTATGGGATGAATTTATTGTCATACACACGGCTTTGAAGTGTATAGCAAATACAAAATAGATATTTAGATTCCCGAAATGCCGTGATCAGTAATGGGCACGTGACCTGGCTAACCAGGGTGGACTCTCTAGCAAAACTTTAGGCTTCCTAAAAAAAGGCATGCACACCATCTTGACATTGAGCTTCCAATCATTGCTTGTACGGCCGGCACCATAAAAAGGCACACGAACATCTCAGGAAAATCTATTTTAACTTTCGCATGCTGGCTTACCGTTATCATCGTGTAAGTCTAGGGGGAGAACAGCATCGTCTATTTTTTTCAACAAAGAGAGTAGTGTATCATCGTGAGATGAGTTGTTTTTTCTTTGTTGTAGTAAATCATCAGTAATACCTAAAAGTAATATTGCCAGTAATCTATCTCGTGTTAGATTACCACCATGAACCTTTAGCGCTTCATAGAGGCTTTGTGCGTACTCATGTGCGTTTTCAACACGTTCGTTACCTGCTTCAGTGCGAAAAGACACATTGACGAGGTCAAAAACATTAAGAATATATTCTTGCATATGATTGCCTTATTGGGGCAAAGCACTTTGTATTTTATGAAGCAAAGCTTCCATTCGTTGGCGCACTTCAGCTGTCACTTGTTGTTCCAGAAGAAGCTCGTCCATTTTTGCTTTGCTTTCATCAATGAGCGAGCAAGAAGACTCAAGTTCGTCTTGCAATGTTTTATTTTCTACACGCAATCGTTGCACTTCTGCAATGAGGGCTTGTATTTTTTCTTCGAAAAGGTCTAAAAGTTCCATAGGTTCAAAGTAGCACATCTCATACATAGACGCAAGTATTCTTACTCTATTATATGATTTTTATTTTAGGAGAAAATACTAGTTATTTGATATAATAGGGAAAAATTAAATGTAGCTGCTTAAAAACACAACGCACTCAAAGCAAAGGCATTGCGCACCAAGAAAATCACCATTGTAGCCATGTTCACGCTTGCTAAGAAGGTAATATCCTGAAAATATTACGAAAGAAGTTACCAATATGAAAATCAAGCGCTGTGGGGATATCAAAAAAAGAGCCATAGCAATAAATATAGAGAGCCATAGAAAGCAGCGTGTTCGCTGAAATGTGTGCACCATGTTTTGTGAAAGGCTTGAGGGGGGGCTGTTCTCTTTATCCTTGCCTAGTATGGAAAGGTCATCTTGTCTTATCGGTGGAATATAAGGTATGTCAAAGGCGGGTTGGACTATGAGTCCAATGCGTCCCCAAATAGGTGCAAGCAAGATGAGAAGCATAATGTTCTCTTGATTTATTATCCACTGGAAAGAGAAGAGGGAGAGTTGTATGTCTTCGGTACGAGTAGATAATTCAACCTCTGCGATGTGAGCTAGGGCGGTATAGGCCAAGAAAAAATAGAGAACTAAAACAATTGTTCCAAAGCTACCGATACGGCTATCTTTCAAAACTTCTCTGAATTTTGCACCACGGAAGCCACTGCCCCATGCGTCGGCAACATCGGCCAGACCATCATGATGTAGTCCTCGAGTGAGAAAAAAAGAGAAAATAAGATAGGCAGAAGCCATTAATCCAGGGGCATGAGTCAATTGAAAGACAAAATATGCTACGTAATATAAAAGGAAGCCTAGCACAATTCCCACAAGAGGATAAAAGAATGTGCTATTCTTCATGCAGGTATTGCTAAATATTCTACCAGGGATGAGTATGGTAAGAAAGGCGAAAGCTGCCCTGAGCGCTGCGAGCATAGGAGTTCCTTTTTATTCGTCCCTGTACGCAATTATAGCGCTGACAGTGATGAGAATAATGAGAATGATGCTGAAAGTGTCGCCATTGAAATCACTACTGATGTGTAATTGAAAATATATATTCTTGGAAGAAAAGAACTACGGCCGTGTTGAGATATTGAAAGTAAGTGCGTATATTTGATGGAAAAAATCTACATACTCAACAGATACATTGCTAGGAACAACAATGCGAGCAGAGGTAAAGTTTAAAATACCTTTTACTCCAGCTTCGATAAGCTGATCAGCTGCACGTTGCACTCTTTCTGGGGGGGTAGTTATGATGCCAAGCTCAATGTTTTGCTTTGGCACTTTTTCTTGCAATCTTTTTGAACAAAAAATTTCTAAACCGTAAATCGTTTCACCAATTTTGAATGGGTCACAATCAAATGCGCCTACTATCCTAATACCACGTCGAGGAAATTCTTGATGGTTCAGTAGCGCTCTTCCAAGATTACCAACACCAATAAGGGCTGCTCTCCATTCTCTATTTGCATGCAAGCAAGCACGAATGGCCTCTAAAAGATAATCTACATAATAGCCCACACCACGAACGCCAAATTCTCCAAAATACGCAAGATCTTTACGTACTTGAGACGCATTAACATCACAAGCGCTTGCTAGTGGTTCGGAAGAAGTGACCTCGACATTATTTTTTTTCATAAATTCAAGAACTTGCATATAGGTAGCGAGACGCTGAATGGTTGCTCTTGGAATATGATTATTTTTACTTGTGGTATTCATATAGGCTCTAGGCTCTTGGGTAAAGGAAAATAACAGTAAAGGGAAAAATGATAAGGGCAAGAAAGATTTCCTACCCTTATCATTTCGTTCTTAAAACTAGATTTTAATAAAGATTAAAATAAGGTCAACAAGAAGTGCATAAATAGCAAGAGATTCGATAAAAGCAAGACCAAGAATAAGGGTAGAAGAAATCTTACCGCTTGCATCAGGGTTACGTGCAATGCCTTCACATGCAGCTTTTACAGCTGTACCTTGAGCAAAACCACAACCAGCAGCAGCAAGGCCAATTCCGAGAGCCATACCAAGTACAGCAATACCAAATCCTGTGGAAAGTCCAGTGCCGTCAGCAGCCATAGCAGCTGTAGCAAAAGTAAGCATCATCAAAGTGCTAAGAGAAATCAGAAGTGTTTTACGCATTGTAAATCCTCAAGTGTTATATTGTTTTGGCCAGATGACCATTCCCTAATACGTATAAGCGACGGTGCCATGCATTTTAATGGGCATGTTCCACAGCGTCTTTAATATAAATCATGGTGAGAATAAATAGAATAAATGCTTGTAATGTTTTACCTAAGAGGAAAAGGAAGTACATAGGAATAGTACCAACTAAAGCTCCTACATAGATACTTGCGCCAAAGCTAAAGAATATGAGCAGTGTCATTTCTTCGCCGAAAATATTACCAAATAGACGCAATGACATAGAGAGAGGGCGTGCTAAATGTGAAATAATTTCAATAGGTAACATAAGAGGAATAAGGGCTTTATTAGAACCTGTGAAGTGGTTAATATACTTAAATCCCCATGTTCGTAAACCAATATAGTTATAATAAAGGAATACACAAACAGCGATAGCTATTGTGGTATTTATATTCGCTGTTGGAGCATCAAAGCCAGGGACAAGCCCAAGCATATTCATGCTAAAAACATAAATGAATATTGAAATAAGAAGAGGTGCAAACCTACGCCCATGTTCACCCATTGTTTCAACAGTAAAGTTCTCTAAAGCGCCAATTCCAGCCTCTAGAATACTCTGTACTTTGCCTGGGATAAGTTGCGTTGTTCCTCGTACATAAAGTCCAAGAAGTGTAAGCAAAAGCATGCCACACCATGTGAAAAACACGTATGTTATGCGTACTTCGTCGCCACCAATAACAATATGATCCATGTCAAAGACAGTGGATAGTAGCAGCGGATGTGGTAAACCTTCAGTGGCCATGAGCCTCTCCTAGATTGTGTTTTTTTGCTTATTTATCAATAAAACTGGTATCATAGCTAAGGGTATGGATAACCCAATTATGAGTGCAAACGGGTCTGCACTCCACATTACTAAGAAAGCATACAGAAAAAATCCAGTAATGAAAAGTCTTAAATTTGATAAGAATATTTGTTTTATCATGAAATTACGAGTGTTTTTTGCATCTATCACATTGTAACTAAACATGTTTTGCACAAAATAAGCCAAGAAAAAAAAATTCCAAAAAGATAAAAGAGCGCCACAAGAAAGCCAAAATAACCAAGCATCAAGCGGTAATGCCATAAGTCCGAAAGAAAAAAGTAAAAATACAAGAGCGGCATTAAATTTAAGGACTTTTTGTATAGGCGCAGAAAAACCTTTTTTCTTAAGGTAGGTATTTATGGAATTTTTAAAATTACTTATCATAATTATCCATTTCTTCTTGTCTTTTTTGTAAAAGTTTAGCGTCAGCGTGTACATTGCGAAAACCTGCTATCACTCCTAAAACAAAACCGATACTTGACCCGTATGGCCATGAACCAAAAAGATAGGTGTCACATAGATAACCAAGAGCAGAGCCCACAATAGGGCCAGAAACCATATGCAAACCCATGGTGGACGCTGTGCCCAATGCGCCAAAAATAGGGTTGCCGTTTTTATTCTTTTCTTCTTTTTTCATCGTGTCCTCGTTATAAACAGCCTTGCATGGGAAAATAAAGGAATTCTGTTTTTACTTGTTATTCTATTAGACTTGCCACATGCTCTTTATTTTCTTTAAAGGCTAAAGCCGCTTGGATAAAGTTTTTTTGCCAATGGGGAACCGCAGGGGCAAAAAGATGCGCATACGACGCAAAACACTGTTTATAAAGCAAACCGTCAGCGCCGCACTTTTCAATTTTTTGCATGCCATGCCCAGGATCTAAGGTGAGAACATAGGGCGGTATCTCAATATTATTAACCGCCTTTGAAAAATGAAACTCATGGCCATTCCAAGAACTACCCAAAGGATGATAAGGATTTTCTCGCTTGGTTTCTGCAGTGATATAACCTAAACCCTGTGGCTTTTTGAAAAACTCTGTTTCGATTGGGAAAATATTTGCCATGCCGTAACTGTTTTTTACATTATTTGTCGTGATATGCAACTGCTTCGACAATATCATAAAACCACCACATTCAGCATAAACAGGCATGCTATTTTCAATAAGCTCTTTTATGGAAGCCAGATGTTTTGACTTTGAAATTTCCTCTGCATAGAGTTCAGGAAAACCTCCACCAATGTAAAGAGCATCAAAAGGTAATTCGCCAGCCCCCCGAGACACGTCAGCTCCCTCAGACCTAATAGACAAAGCATACTTTTCTGCCTGTTCTTTGAGCGGTGTTTCATCTAAAAGAGAAAGAGGGATAAGATTAGCGCCCGCATTTCTAAGGGCGTCTAGATTTTCTTGATAGTAAAACCAGAGCGCGTCATCATAAATATACGCAATGTTCACTCTATTCTTATCGCACGCTTCTTCTTTTCTTCTTCCCTTTAATCCAAGCGCATCAACCTCTTCTTGCTCTATATTCTCGATAGAAGTACTCACATTTTCCGCACTAGGCGCAGTCTTTTGCTCATCATTCAAACTCGATGTAGCGCATGCAATCTGTGTTATTTTTTCAATATCCACATGATCGCTCAAAAACTGAGCCAAGCCATCAAGTAATTGCGTTTGTGAATTTTTCTTGTGCAAGTGCAGACCCATATGCCGTTCAGGAATCGGGTTATTTCGCATGCGGGGTAAGACGCCAAGCACAGGGACATCCGTATACATTTCAACCGCTTTTTGCACAAGGTTTGTGTGTCTCTCTGAACCTGTATTATTAAGAATAACACCAGCAAGGTTAAGGCTTGGATCAAAATGACGTATACCCATGACAAGTGCCGCCACAGTTCTTGTCATTTTTGTGCAATTAATAGACACAATAACAGGGCAATCAATAATATGAGCGAGCCGTGCGCTTGAACATGATCCCTCAACGTCCTTGCCATCAAAGAGTCCTCTATTACCCTCAATAAGCGCAATAGGTGAAATATCCGAACCGTTATATTCATTATGCGTCATGCAATGAATAAAATGCTCTCTCAGTTCTTGCTCATTCAAAAAAAAGGGGTCAAGGCAATAACAAGGGTGCGACGTTGCAAGGCCAAGCCAAGCTGCATCAATATAATCAGGCCCCTTTTTAAAAGGGACAACCTGCTTCCCACTCTTTACCCATGCATGAGACAAGCCAAGGCTGACAAATGTTTTTCCACTGCCGCCAGAAAGTCCCGATATAAGTATACGTGGAATAGTATGTGTATTTTGCATTTTCTTTTTTTTGAGAAACTGAGGGGAAAACCACGTTTTTTTGAAAAAAACGGGGTTTTCCCCCTCAGACTCCCCCTTTCCTTAAAAAACAATTGTCTAGTATTAATGAAGAACTTCTCGTCTTCTTTTATGTGCTAAAAAAACTCCAAATCGTCAAAGCTAAAAAAAACTTCGTAAATTTCAAGCCCCATATGTGGGGTTTGGGGGGATCATCCCCCCAAGAAAAAACTCCAAAAACTCTTTTTATTATTTTGCACCTGAGCGGAAATCGTAGGCATTTTCTAGAACGAGGTATTTTTTGATAACTCTGTTCACGTCTTCTTTTGTTACGCTGAGTGTTTTTTCAAGATAGGTTTTGGCGTAGTCCATGTTGTGTCCAAAGAGTGTGGCATTTGCCGCGGAGGCTGCTCTTGCGTTTGCTGTTTGGTTGCTGTTGACATAGGCCATTTTCAGTGAGGCTTTTGCGCTTTTGAGTTCTTTTTCCGTGATGCCGTCTTTGCGCAACTTGTTTGTAATGGCGGTGAATTGTTCTTGAATGACTTTTCTGTGTTCTGGTGAGGCTATCATGCTGAAGCCGAGGTACCCTGCTTTTTCCCCTGCAAAGGGTATTGGGCCTGCGGAGTAGCCAAGGTTTCTTTTTTCTCGTAGTTCTTGGAAGAGTATGCCGTTGAATCCGTCTAAAGCTGAAGCAAGCACACGCAGTGCTGGAGCGTCTTCGTGGTTTTTGTCAACGGTGGGGAATATGAGCCCTAAAAAGTCTTGATTGCGCCCTTCCACTGGGGTGTATAGGCTTTTTTCTGTTGTCCATTTTGGCTCTGTTATGTTGAGAGCTTGGTTATTTGTGGTGTTTGGATTTGGTAGTGATTCGACAAATTTTATAATTTGTTCACGGTCATAATCGCCTGCAACACTGATAACCATGGCTTGATTTCTTTGAAGATCCCAAAACTTGCGTAAATCTTTTCGGGTTATGGCGTTCACGTCTTTTTCTGTCCCGTTAACATTGCTGCCATAGGGGTGACTTGGAAAAAGGAAGGAGTTTAGCTCATTACCAAGGGCAGCGGTGACAGAGTCTTTTATGCTAAGGATGTGAACTATTTGTTCTTCTTTTGCTTTTTCTATGTCGGTGTTGTCGAAGGCTGGTTTGTAGATGGTTTTTGTGATGATTTTAAGAATATCGTCACTGAATTTTGTTGCACCGTGGGCAGAAACTTGAAAATTGAGGGCAGAAGCGTGAGCACTTAGGCTTATATCTTTTTGGGATAAAAGGGCAGTGAGCTTTTTGCTGTTCATACCTTTAATTGCTTTGCTAAGTACATCTGCTGTCATTGTGGGGACGGCAATTGTGTTGTGATTTTGAGCAAAATCTTGGTTTTTTAGAAGGCTTTCTCCGCCTAAAAAGTTGATGCTCACACTCATAAAAGGAATATTGGTGTCTGGAATGAGTACCAATGTTTTGTTAGCAATTTGTATGCGTTCTGTCTTTTCTTCTTTTGATTTTGCTACGCTGTTTCTCTTTTCACTTGGCCAAATACTTTTTTGACTTGTGAGTAGGGCGTTTGTATTGATTTTTTCATTTTCTGGTAAAAGAACGGAGAGGCTCATTGCTTCTGGGCGTAGATATTTATCAATAACATTGTTGATTTGTTGCGTGTTTACATTTTTAATAGAATCTAACCAAGCGTCTCCTAGAGGGTCTGCTGGGTTTGACCAATATAAATCACCGTAGGAATCAGCTTTTGCTTGAACTGTTTGGTTTTTATACCAAAAAGAATTTTCAATGGCAGTGCGAGCTTGATTCATTTCTGTTTCTGTGAAGTCTTGAGCGTCCAGATTTTTAAGGATATGCGTCATTTTTTCAAAGAAAAGAGGAATGTTTTTGCTGTCAAGTTGAGCGTAAATATTAAATAAGCCAATGCGATCAAAGCTATAGCTGTAACTAGCGATTTGATCTACAATTTTATCTTTGAAGCGTAGTTCTTGTGGGAGTAAGGAATTGTCATCAAAGTCAAGCAGTATGCTGAGCATTTGTATGGCAGGTGTGTTGGCACTTGTGTTGTGGGGAATGGGAAAGCTTATGTTAACGTGGCTTTTATTCCATTTTCCTTCACGAATATTTACTTGGAAGCCTTTGCCGAGCGCTGTAATATCCTCATCGGTATAGGGTGCTTCAAGGGGGCGTGAGTTGAGGTTTTTATATTGTGAAAAAAGTTTTTCTGCTTCTTTGAAGATGTCTTGAGCGTTGATATCACCTGCAACAACTAAAAGCATTTCACTTGGATCGTAATTCTTTCTGATGTACGAGCGCATTTTGTCTGCTTTTATTTTGAGCAAGTGTTCGTCTGTGCCGATAACGGGGTGTTCGTATTCTGTGCCTTTTAAGGACGTAGCGGTGGATAGGTGCATAAGTTGCGTTCCTGGGCTATCCCCTCTTTGCTTGAGTTCTGCTCGAACAACTTCACGCTCTTGCTTGATATCGTTTGGTCTGAGCAGGGGATTAAAGGCAAGGCCCTGAATACTTTCAAGGGCTAGTTTCCATTTATCGGAGGGCATATCATTGAGATATACGGTTTGATCGTAGGAAGTGTAGGCGTTAAGATTACCGCCTTCGTATTCGATGATGCCATCGATGCCGTTGGGGTGGCTTTTACTTCCTTTGAATACCATGTGCTCTAGGAAATGGCTGATACCGTATTCGTCGGGAGCTTCCATTGAGGAGCCAGCTTTCACGTATAAACGTGTAGAAACAATGGGAAAACGATTATCTTCCACGACAAGAACGGACATGCCATTTTTTAATCGTTGTACTTTTGGGTATTCGTTTGCATGGGCAAACAAAGGTGCGCATAAGACCAAAAGGGCAAAACACGCTTGAATTATTCTATATTTCATAATATCTCCTAAAATATCTTGTTGTATTTTTTTAGTTGTAATATAATAATGCACCTGTATGCTTTTGTCAAATTTGTACGTCTGCTGTGTTGGTGCAAGAGTATACATGAATATTGTAAATAAAGGTCGTAAATATATGAAACTCGTGAGTATACAAAGTTCTGATAGGGAATTATTGGAACAGTGGTTCGATAGTGAACATATTTATCGTTGGTTTGGTGATTCAGAATATTGGCTCACGGAATTTGAGTATGAACCGAGTTCTTCTTTTATGGTTTATTATGAGGGGGAGCGTGTCGGATTTTGTCGGTATACGAAGCAAATGCCTTCGGAATATGAAACTTTTTTTTCTCAAATTAGTGAGCAAATACCCGTTGAATATTCACGTACTCTGGATAACTTTAAGACGTCTGATGAAGTCAATTTATTGTCGGATTTTCCTGTGTATTTTATTGATTATGCCATTGGTAATACAGATTTTATAGGGAAGGGCTTGGCTAAAAAAATGATACAGGCTTTATGCGAAAAACTAGAGCATAAAGGTGGCTTTATCCTTGCAGGAACAAGCTCTCTCAAAAATACGCCTTCTAGTCATCTTTTAAAATCTCAAGGCTTTTATTATGTAGAGTCGTGCTCTTTATTTATTAAGGTATGTGTTTAGGGAAATAGAGAGCAACGCGAGAGGCAAAGCCTCTCACATCATTCCAGTGTAAGAACACTAAAAATTATAAGAACTTTTCTTTACACAGATAGATTTTTAAGTTATTTTATCTGACGCATTGGTGTGCGTTCATATGCTTATAGATTTTACAAATATAAATTTGATGCGCTCGTTATCGAGGAGATGCAATGAAAAAAATTCTTTTTACCGCAATACTTGCCTTGGCATTTACTAACCCGGCTTCTGCCTCAGCATATACTTTCACCATGAAAGAAGCTGTTGTACAGGCACTTAAAGCGAATCCTAATGCTATAAGTGCGGATAAACAAGCCGAGGCGTCTAAGTCTGCTTTGAATGTGACTCGTGGGGCTTTTGGTCCTAGCATTAATACTGGTTATGTCATTGAGCGTGACCCGCATCCTAGTGCTATTGATAAGCTCAAAGATGAGACCACCTATGCGTGGAATCTTACAGTGACGCAGCCCCTTTTTACAGGATTTAATCTTTTAAATTCTACACAAAAAGCAAAGCTTGAATTTGAATACCAAACTTTACAAGTAAGAAAAACAGATATTAATATAGCAAGCACAGTGCAATCTCTTTTCTTACAGTACCTTATGGCTGAAGAAAGTGTTGCTAGTTCAAAACAATCCTTGGCAAGAGCAAAGGTTCAACTCGGTATCGCTAAATCTGGTTATGACTTAGGTTTACGCCCTAAAATTGATGTTTTGCAAGCGGAACTTGATATGTCTTCCACTGAGGCAACACTTATCGAGAATGAAAATAATCGGGATAGCTTCCGTGCTCAGCTAAACTCCATGCTAAATATTCCTGTTGACGCTGACAGCTCATATGTTGGCTCATTGGAAATTATTCCTTTTGAAATAGAATTTGCAAGCGCAGTGGAAAAAGCTTTTGTTCAATTGCCTGATGTGCAAATGGCAGAAAAAAGCTTAGGAAAAGCGGAAAAAGATTTAGGCATCGCAAGAAGCTCATTTTTACCGCAAATCACCGCTGGCATGGAATATTCAACCATAGGTGGCGACTGGTCTGCTAGTGGTAATTTACGTGCAACGAGGAGCATGAGCCAACAAGCAAAAATGCTTGAGCCAACAGAAAATACCACTTTTAATATTACTGCACAGATGAATCTTTTCAGTTCTGGTCAAAAATATTTCAAAGTAAAGCAAGCAAAATCAGGTGTAGAAGCGTTACAAGCACAAGTGGAACTTGCCTTTAATACAGCTGCTCTGAATGTGAAAACATCTTTGTTGAAATTACAGGACGCTGGTAGAACAGTTGATGTTGCGATACGCTCCCTTGATAGTGCACGCCAATCTTATTCAGATGCAAAAATACGTTACGAATATCAGCTTGGAACAAACCTTGAAATGCTCACAGCTCAATCTGATTTAGCTGAAGCAGAGCTTGCGTATATTTCCTCTAAAGCTGGTTATTTGATGGCTCTTTCTACTATTTATGTCGCTCTTGGCGAAATTCACCCCGCATTAAAGGCGGATGAAGTTATTAACTAAGTTTTTGTGCGATAGCGTATGTTATCGCTCTTATATGATTTATTTGCTTTCTCATAAAAAAGGCTTTCGGATTGTATTTTCCAAAGCCTTTTTTTAATATAAGATGGGGGAAATATGGATTTTTCACATTCATTCCATGATGCTGCTATGTGCAAAGCGTTGCTTGCTAAACTGGATATGCAATTACAGAAATACGGCAAAGAAATACGTTTTATGGAAGTGTGCGGAACGCATACCGTTTCTATTTTTCAAAGTGGTTTACGCTCTTTGTTGCCGTCTGGGCTTATACATTTGTCTGGGCCGGGTTGTCCTGTTTGTGTCACCCATGATGCAGAGGTCGCCACTTTTATCCAATTAGCAGAAAAAGAAAATGTAATTATAGCGACTTTTGGTGATTTGATTCGAGTTCCTGCACCCGATGGAAGAAGTTTGAAGCACGCACAAGCAAATGGTGCTCGTGTGCAAATAGTGTATTCTCCTCTTGATGCTATCCAAATTGCAAAAGAAAATCCGCAAAGTGACGTGGTGTTTCTTGGTGTTGGTTTTGAAACAACAGCGCCAGCCATCGCAGGAGCTTTATTGACAGCAAAAAAGATGGGGCTGAATAACTTTTCTGTTTTTTCATGTCATAAACTTGTTCCCCCTGCTTTGCATGCTCTTATGGGTTCAAGTGATACTTTAATTGACAGTTCAGCTGAGAGCGCCTCTTCCGCTCGGATTGATGCTTTTTTATTACCAGGACATGTGGCGCTTATTCTTGGGCTAGAGCCTTTCAAATTTATTGCAGAAAAATATAAATGCCCTGCTATTGTGGCAGGTTTTGAGCCTGCGGATATTATTCATGCTCTTTATTCTATTGTAGAGCAAAAAATTGCAGGCGTTCCCGAAGTCGTAAACGGCTACAAGAGAGCGGTTGATGACGCTGGAAATCCAGCAGCTCGAGCTATTTTAGATAAGGTTTTTTCTGTTTGTGATACGCAGTGGCGAGGGCTTGGGCTTATTCCGCAAAGTGGGCTTGCTATTCGTGGGGAATTTGCAGATTTCGACGCTAAAGTTCGTTACGATATTCAATTAGTAGAAACAAAGCCTTTGCCTGGCTGTAAGTGTGGTGACGTACTTTCTGGAAAAATCAATCCTTCTGAATGTCCTTTATTTGGTAAGCGTTGCACTCCTCAAAACCCTACGGGGCCATGCATGGTTTCTACAGAAGGCAGTTGTGCCGCTTGGTATAATTATCAAGGTATTATTTTAGATTAATATAATGGTGAATATATGAAATTACTTTTAGATGCTGGCAGTGGTGGTAGAGCTTCGATGCGACTTATTAATGATATTTTTGTGAAACATTTTGACAATGATATTTTAGCTAAAATGGACGATGCGGCGCTTTTGCATATGTCGTCTCCCATTGCCATGAGTACCGATAGTTATACCGTAAGTCCTCTTTTTTTTCCTGGTGGTGATATTGGCACGCTTGCCGTTCACGGCACGGTCAATGATGTTGCCATGCTTGGGGCTAGGCCAAAATATTTAAGCTGTGCCTTTATCTTAGAAGAAGGCCTTGAGCTTGAAGTGCTTGAAAAAATTGTTATTTCCATGTCTTCTGCCTTAAGTGAAGCTGGTGTGAAAATCGTAACTGGAGATACAAAGGTTGTACCTAAGGGCGCTTGTGACCAGATTTTTATAAATACCACGGGCATCGGTGAAATTATTCCTCCTACCTGCTCCCTCGGTTCTCCTTCTGGGCATAACGCAAAAGAGGGCGATGTTATTTTGCTAAGCGGAAGCATGGGTGATCATGGTTTAACCGTTATGGCTGCAAGGGATAATCTTTCTTTTGTGAGTGATATCGCAAGCGATAGCGCAAGTTTGAATCATATGATTGAAAGACTTATGCTTGAAGTTGGGGATATCCATGTGCTTCGAGACCCCACACGAGGGGGCGTTGCAACTACGCTCAACGAAATAGCAGAGCAGTCTTGTGTCCGCTGTACACTTTTTGAAGATCGTTTGCCTGTAAAAGAAAACGTGCGAGCGGGTGCTTCCTTATTAGGTTTAGACCCTCTTTACTTGGCCAATGAAGGAAAGCTTCTTTGTATTGTGCCAAAAGATAAAATGCAGCAAGCTTTAGAAATAATGCGTGCTGATGAAAAGGGTAAGGATGCGGTTTGCATAGGGGAAGTCAGCGCTCTTCCAAGTAGTAAAACAGATAATCAATCAGGCAATAACACAGGGCATGAAAAAACGGGGCAAGTAGTTCTCGTTACTCTCATGGGCGGCAAGCGTTTACTCAATATGCTCGAGGGAGCGCCCTTACCACGTATTTGCTAATGGCTACTGTTGCAGAATATTTAGCGGCGCTTTGTGCTGCCCCCATAATGGCGAGACAAATTGCCTATCATCGTATTTTCTCTGAAGAAGATGGGAAATTCGATGAACCCAAACGCCCTTTATCCCGTGTGATGCAAAAAACACTGGAAAGTTTTGGCATCGATGCTCTTTATACGCATCAAGCCCACGCTGTCGATGCGGTTCGTGCTGGGCGTGATTTAGTTATCACTTCACCCACGGCAAGCGGAAAAAGCCTTGTTTATACCATACCTGTGCTTGAAAAATTCTTGCAAGACCCTGATTCAAGGGCTCTTTATATGTTTCCTCTCAAAGCTTTGGCGCAGGATCAATATAAAGCATTAAATAATATGGTCAGCACATGGCCCAAAGACGCACGCCCTGAAATTGCAGTGTATGACGGAGATAGCTCCGATTACGCACGTAGAAAAATTCGTAAGAATCCTCCCCATATATTAATCACGAATCCCGATATGTTACATCTTGGGATTCTTCCGTGGCATGAAAACTGGACAACATTTATTGCCTCCCTATCCTATATAGTACTTGATGAAGCGCATACTTATCGGGGAATTTTTGGTTGCCATATGGCGCTTGTTTTGCGTCGTTTAGAAAGAATTTGCGCTCGCTATAATGCTTCACCGACACGCATACTTTGCACGGCAACAGTGGGTAATCCGCTTGAGCTTGCACAAAATTTATTAGGTATAGAAAACCCTGCTCTCATACAAGAATCGGGAGCGCCCAGAGGAAAGCGTCATTTTGTTTTTATGAACCCAGAAGAAAGCCCGTCCACCTTGGCTATTGGGCTTATAAAAGCGGCGCTCAAACGTAATTTAAGAACTATAGTTTATTGCCGTTCTAGAAGAATGACAGAACTTATTAGCCTTTGGGCAAGCGAAAAAACAAACAGCTATCGAGGCAAAATAAGCGCCTATCGTGCGGGCTTTTTAGTGGAAGAACGTAGAGCCATTGAAGAGCGCATGGCAAATGGGGATTTACTTTGTGTCGTTTCCACAAGCGCTTTAGAGCTTGGTATCGACATTGGGCATTTAGATATTTGCATACTCGTAGGCTATCCAGGAACTATTATGTCTACCTTGCAAAGAGGTGGGCGAGTGGGTCGAAAGGGACAGGAATCTGCCGTTTTTCTTCTCGCAGGGGAAGACGCTCTCGATCAATATTTTATGCAAAACCCTGAAGAATTTTTTTCCAGACCAGCAGAAAATGCCATTTTGAGTATTGATAATGAAGTGATTCTCGATAAACACCTAGAATGTGCAGCCGCAGAAATGTCCTTACGCCCCCAACTTTTTGACGGGAAGTGGCTCAACAGAGAATCTTCAAAGGCAAGTCTTACAAGGCTTTGCGGTCAAGGTCTTCTTTTAGAAGACGCACAAGGAACAAGTTTTTTTGCCGCACGAAAGAAACCCCAACGCCATGTTGATTTACGTGGGGCAGGGGCGACCTTTACCATTATGGAACGCAATATTTCCGATGCAATCACTCGTATAAAAAATCTTGATGCCTCCTCCCTACGCACTTTTTGGCAAGACAGTTTAGGGCAAAATTCAGCAAATAATAGAGCTATAAAAAATAATGAAGTCACAAACGTAGAAGGAGAAAACGCTCTCCATGAAAATACCTATGCACAAACCCATACACAAATAGAAAATACTCATGCCCAAATTCCTGTACAAATAGAAAATTCCCTCGCCGTAGCTTCAAACGATATAGTAATAGGCACGGTCGATTTACGGCAAGCCTATATGGAAACCCACGAAGGGGCAGTATACGTACACAGGGGAAAAACCTATCATATTGATAAAGTCGATTTTGCAACGAAAAAGATTTACGCCCACAAAGAAAAAATCTCTTGGCATACAAGAGTGCGCACCAATAAATCAACAGAAATTTTAGAAGAATATAAATGTGATTATGCCTTTTCTGCGCCCATCGGTTTCGGGCGTTTACGAGTGACAGAAATAGTCACGGGCTATGAAAGACGCCTCAATGGTAATTTGAAATTACTCGATATACAAAGTTTGGATTTACCACCCCTCGTATTTGAGACAGAAGGGGTTTGGTTTCTTATTCCAGACGAATGCCGAAACGAGCTTGAAGAAAATTATATGCATTTCATGGGGGCTATTCACGCCATGGAACATATAGGTATAGGGCTTTTACCCCTCTTCATCATGGCAGACAGGACAGACCTTGGAGGAATTTCCACCCCCTTGCATCCTGACCTCAACAGTCCAGCAATTTTTATTTATGATGGGCTCGCAGGGGGCGCAGGTTTAACCAGAGATGCCTTCTACAAACTAGAGGATTTATTTTGTGCCATAGAAAAAACACTAGAAGTATGCCCCTGTGAAGCTGGCTGTCCCTCTTGTGTTATCTCCCCGAAATGCGGTTCAGGCAACAGGCCAATCGACAAAGCAAGCGCCCTCTTTCTTGTAAAAAGCATAATGAAGGCGGCTCCTCAAAAATACGAAAGTGTGACGAAAAAAGAAAAGACTGATTTGATTTCTGATATTATTTCCATCACTTCCTATGACAATAACCCCGTAAAAAAGCGCAATAAAGATATGATAGAAATAGGTGCAATATGCACAAAGAAAACAGAAGGCAATCAAGCCAGTCTAATTTTAGAGCGAGCAAAAAAAGCACTCACAGAAAAAGACGACACCCATGTTATGGTTTTAGATGTGGAAACTCGCTACAGCGCCGAGGAAGTTGGGGGCTGGGGTTTTGCGCAGAATATGGGCGTGAGCATCGCAGTATTATGGGATGGCAAAGAATATAAACATTTTCTACAAGAAGAACTAACCGCACTCTTTAAATGCCTAGAAAATGCGGATTTTGTCATTGGTTTCAATACCCTAGGTTTCGATTACAAAGTATTACAGCCTTTTGCAGATTACGATTTATGGACATTGCCTTCCCTCGACATACTATCAGAGATTCAAAAAGCCCTCGGCTACAGAGTCAGCCTTGAAAACGTCGGGCAAGCCACCTTTGACATAGGAAAAAGTGCGGACGGTTTACAAGCCCTACGCTGGTGGAAAGAAGGAAAAATAGACGAAATTGCCCACTACTGCCAAAAAGACGTGGAGCTTACAAAGAAAATTTGGGAGTTTGGAAGAGACAACGGTTATGTTCTCTTTAACAACAAAGCAGGGCAGAAAGTCAGAGCAAAAGCAACTTGGTATACAGGCTAGTATTTTTATTTTATTTTTATTTTATTTTATTTTTTTTTATTTATTTTTTTATTTTTTTTTTTTTATTTTTTTTTTTTTTTTTTTTTTTTTTTTTTCTTT